>NZ_JBVJLO010000001.1:513070-680189 GCF_055584685.1 Streptomyces sp. NPDC102258 | reverse complement strand
GTGCCGCGTAAAGGGCCGGGGCGGCGAAGGTGAGATGAGGGCAAAACCGGCGTCGTGGACGCATGATGTGCGCATGAGGCAGCGTGTGGTGCGGGTCGCGGTGGCCGCTGTCCTGGTGGCCCTCGTCCTGCTGGCCGGGCCGCTGGCCGTGGTGGTCCAGCGGTCTTTCTTCGAGGACGAGCGCGGCGCCCTGGAGCGCACAGCCCTGGCAGCGACCATCGCGGTGGGCCCGGACTTCACTGCCGGTGACGCCGTCGAACTGCCGCGCCCCCGGCGAGGGGGACAGCTTGGGGTCTACGACCTCTCGATGCGCCTGCGCACGGGTACGGGAGGAGAGAGGGGTGATGCGATCACACGCCGGGCAGCCGGCGGGAAGGTCGCGCGCGGGCACGACGGCCCGGATCTCGTCCTCGCGGTTCCGGTAATCTCCGCCGAACGCGTCATCGGGGTGGTCCGGGCATCCGTTCCCACCCGTTCGGTCTGGAACCGCGTGTGGTGGGCGTGGGGGACGCTGCTAGGGGTCACCCTGTTCGCGCTCGCCACAGCGGTCCTGGTGGCGCGCCGTCAGGCACGCGCCCTCAGTGCCCCCGTGGAAGCGCTCTCCCGTACGGCCGCGGAGATCGCCGCCGGCGACCTCGGCGCCCGGGCCGGGCCGTGCGGGATCGCGGAGTTGGACCAGCTGGCCCGCACGCAGAACACCATGGTCGAAAGACTCACCCAACTCCTACGTCGGGAGCGAGAGTTCAGCACCAACGCCTCTCACCAACTGCGGACTGCGCTGACCGGGCTCCGGCTGGGCCTCGAGGCCGCCCAGGGGTTGCCGCCGGGCGCGGATCTGCGTCCCGCCGTCCGCGAAGCCCTGGCTCGGGCAGGCCACGTGGAGGAGACCGTCGAGGAGGTGCTGCGGCTGGCCCGGCCGGACACCGCCGAGGAGCATGCCGTCCCCCGCGAGCTGCTCGTCCAGGTACTGGCCCGCGCGGAGTCGCGCTGGCACGGCCCGCTCGCGGCCGCCGGACGGCGGCTGGAGCTCCGCACGTCCCCCGGGACCGACTCCTTCGAGGTCCCCGGCCGCACCACCGGGCAGATCCTCGACATCCTCCTCGACAACACGCTGCGACACGGCAGGGGTACGACCGTCGTGACCGTACGCGAGACCGCCGGAGCCGTCGCGATCGACGTGGCCGACGAGGGGACGCTCGCCCTCAACCCCGCTGCGGTCTTCGCGCGCGGCAGCACCACGGGCTCCGGTTCCGGCATCGGCCTGGCGGTAGCGAGGGAACTCGCAGAGGCCGACGGCGGAAGACTGAGCGTCCGCGCCTCGGCGCCCGCCACGTTCACCCTGCTCCTGCCCGGCCGGGAGGGCTGATCCCGGGCGCTGGCGCGCTAGCCCTGGCGCGCTCAGCCGGCCAGTGCGGTGGGGTGGACCTGCTGCGGCGTGTCGGCGCGGCTCACCTGGAGGTATCCGACGAGCGCGACGATGGGAACCAGCAGCGCGAGACTAACCAGCCCGGTGCCCCACCCCAGACCGTCGCGCGTGGCCGGGACGCCCATCCAGTCTGCGAACGATGCGCCGAGCGGGCGAGTGAGGATGTACGCGGCCCAGAAGGCTGCCACGGCGTTCAGCCCGAGGAAGCGGCGGCACAGGACCGGCAGCGCGATCAAGGCGGCGAAGAGGAACCCGGAGGGCAGGTAGCCCAGGTGCAGGGTGCCGGCGGTGAGGTCGCCCACCGCGGTGCCGAGGGCGAAGGTGGTGAGCACCGTCGCCCAGTAGAAGAACTCCCGGCGCCTGGTGTGGATGCTGTGGATGAAAAGGGTCCGCTCGCAGCCGTACCAGAGCGCGAGTACGGCACCCAGGGCGAGCGTGAAGCCCACGGCCGACACCGTGTAGGGAATGCCGGCGATGACGTGGACGACGTCCGCGGCCATCGTGCCGAACACGCTGACCATGACGATCGCCGACCAGTAGAGCCACGGCCGGTACCGTGCGGAGCGGAACTGCAGGACCAGCAGGGCCGTCAGGCCCGCGAGCCCCAGGCAGCCGGCCGGAACCGGACCCAGTGTCCGCGCCAGGAAATCGGAGGCGGTTTCCCCCATGCCGGTGGTGAGGATCTTCACGATCCAGAACCAGGCCGTGACCTCGGGCACCTTCGAGAGGGCCGCCCCGGCCCGGCCTGGACGGTGAGCTCCCCGCTCCGGAGACGTTATTGGCTGCCGGTGCGTCGTCGTCCTGCTGTCGGTCTCCGCCATCGTCGGTGCCCCCCTCCCGGCGCCGCGCGCGCCGCATAGCCGATGCTGGCCGGGGCAGCCGTCGGCGCCCGAAGTCCCGGGGGCGACCTCCCGACCAATGTCTACAGGACTGTAGACGATCGTGGAGGGGTGGTGGGACCGGGGTCCGGATGGCAGGCGGGCAGGGGCCGTTGGGGCCGCCGCCGGGACGGACGCACGGCATGCCCGGCGGCCAGCTTCTGCAGCAGGCTGTACGCGAGAACCGGAAGCAGGACATGGGGGCGGTCGGGCATGGCCGTGCCGATCAGTACGGCACTGGCGCTGCTGTTGTTCATTCCGCAGGCCAGCGTCACGCAGGTGCGGGCCCGAGTTTGGAGTCCCAGCAGCCGGCCGCCCGAGCGGCCCAGAAGGAACGACAGTGCGCACAGCGCAGCCGCGAGGGCCACGGCCACGGCCGGCAGAACGGCGTCCGGATGGTCCAGGAACGGCCCCAGGGCGCCACTGGCATTGAGGTACGTCAAGAGGAGCGAGGCGGCCAGCGCGGTGGGCGCAGCGGTCCGCAGGACGACGGGCAGCGCCCGCCGGGGCAGCACGAGGTGGCACACCAGTCCGGCCGCGCAGGGCAGCACGACGCCGGTGAGGGCGAAGCCCTGCCCCGCGATACGGGCCGCGCCGTCCAGGGTCCGGGCGTAGTCCCGGCTCAGCAGGGGGGCGAGGGCCCGGAGTGTGACGGGCAGGGTGAGCGGGCTGAGCAGGGTGGAGAGCAGTACGAGGCCGACCATTGTCGGCTGGTCGCCTTTAGCACGCGCGTTCCAGACCGTGGCCCCCGCCGCCACGGGCATCGCGGTGACTAGGATCAAGGCGGTGATTATTCCGCTGCCTCCGTCGGTGTCGGGGGTCAAGCGCAGCGCCGCCGCGAGAGGCGGGATGATCACCAGTGGAGCGGCGAGGTGCAGGGTGAGGCCGACCAGCAGGGTCACGGGCCGACGGAGCACGCGCAGCAAAGTCGTCGGTGGCACTTGAAGTGCGGCGGCGAAGAGGACGAGGGCGAGCAGGAGCGGGGCAGCTTCCAGCGTGAACCCGACACCCATGCCGTGCACGTGCCGCGGGTGGCGCAGCCACGTTCCCGGAGCGGCGAAGGCCGCGGCCGCGAGATAGGCGGCCGCGACGGCCCATCCCATGCGTGTGCGGATCTGTTCCCCGATCCGGGAGGACAACCGGGCACGGCCGGGACGCGGGGTGGGCGGGCGGATCATGGCCGGGACTGTAGCCCGCGCCCCTGCGCCAGGCGCGTTCGTCGGGGTGTGCCGCCATCGTGCTCAGGATGTGTTCAGGTTCGCGGTGGCACGGTCTGGTGCCATGACATCCGAGACATACAGCCGGCCCGGTGCCGCCCGTGGGCGCGGTCTGCGCTGGAACAAGGTGCCCGAGGTCACGGTCTTCTTCTGGGTCATCAAGATCCTGTGCACGACGGTGGGCGAGACGGCGGCCGACTTCCTCAACGGGCAACTGGGGCTGGGGTTGACGGGCACGTCGCTGGTCATGAGCCTGCTGCTGGTGGTGGCCCTGATCCTCCAGTTCCGTACCGACTCCTACCGGCCGGTGCTCTACTGGCTGGTCGTCGTGCTGGTCAGCGTGGTGGGGACACTGATCAGCGACAACCTGACGGACAATCTGGGTGTGCCGCTGGAGGTCACCACCGCGGTGTTCGCGGTGGCGCTGGCGGTGGTGTTCGTCAGCTGGCTGCGCAGCGAGCGGACCCTGTCCATCCACAGCATCGACACCGTGCGCCGCGAGGCGTTCTACTGGGCGGCCGTGCTGTTCACCTTCGCGCTCGGCACGGCGGCCGGCGACCTGGTCGCGGAGCGGCTGTCGCTGGGCTACTGGCTTTCGGCGGTCCTGTTCGCGCTGGCCATCGGCGCCGTCTGGCTTGGCCGTTCGCTGGGTCTGGACGCGGTGCGGAGCTTTTGGATCGCGTACGTCCTCACCCGCCCGCTCGGCGCGTCGATGGGCGACTACCTCTCCCAGCCGTCCGATGACGGCGGCCTCGGCCTGGGGACGGTCGTCACCAGCGCCCTGTTCCTGCTCGTGATCCTCGCTCTGGTGGTGTATCTGACGGTCACCCGTAAGGACGTGACCCCGCATGGGGAAGCAGAGCTCAGCCGGCCGGAAGCCTGACCACGAAGACCGCCCCCGCTGTCTGCTGCTCGTCCAGGAAGACATCCCCGCCCGCGGAGCGGGCCAGGCGGCGGGCGAGCGGCAATCCCAGGCCCGCCCCGTCGTGGCCGTCGCCCGGATCGGCCCGGCGGCCGGGCTGAAACAGGTGCGCGCGGAAGCCGTCGGGAACGCCGGGGCCGTCGTCGCCCACCTCGATGCGGACATGGCCCGCATCCCGGCAGGTCCGCAAGTGGACGGCTGTCGCCGCGTAGCGCAGCGCGTTGTCCCGCAGCGGGCTGACGATCCGCTCCAGGACTGCGGCGGGCACCCCGGCGACCACCTCTCCCTCTTCGCCGACGGCCAGGACGTGGACCCTGGCCCGGGCCGGGCCGGCGCCGGCCGCGAGCGCCTCCAGTACGGGGAGCACTGCGGTGGTGCCGGGCGCCGGGCAGGAATCCTCCCGGGCTTCGGCCAAGAGGGTGTCGCAGATGGTTTGCATGGTGCGGGCCGCGTCACCGATGGCCCGTTGCACGGTGAGCGTCTCGGCCCGGCTGCGGGGGCGGGCCTGCCACCAGTCGAGTTCGGCGACGATCGTGGCAAGCGGGTTGCGTAGTTCATGGGACAGCTCGCCGGTCAGCTGCTGTTCGTGGCGCAGGCCGGCCCGGATCCGGTCGAGGAAGGCGTCCAGCGAGGCGCCCAGCTGGGCGAGTTCGGCGGGCCGGGGGACCCCGCTGAAGCGTTCCTCAGAGGCGGTGGCACTCCATCGGGCAGCCTGGTCGGTCATCGTGCGGACAGGGCGCAGGGCACGGCCGACGGCGAGTCGGGTCACCGCGTACGTGCAGGCGAGCATGACGGTGTCCAGCGCCAGGGAGGCCATCAGCAGGGCGTCCCCCGACGCGCGGTAGGGGGTGAGGTCGAGCGCGGTGACCACGGCCGCGGTGCTCTGGCCTCCGCCCGGGGACGGTACCGGCCGCGCACAGAGCCGTACGTCCGCGCCGCCCTGCGAGGTGGTGGCGCACCGGGCGCCGCCCTGTGCTGCCAGACGGGCCGCCTCGCGGGTGGCGGGGCTGTCCGGCCCTGCGGAGGGGGGCTGCTCCACCAGCCTCCTCCCCTGGTAGATCCAGGCGTTGGCGTCGAGGAGGTCCTCCTGCGGGGTTTCCAGCACGCGCAGGAGGGGGCCGCTGGTGTCGATGGTGGCGGCGATGGCGGAGGCGCGGGCCCGCAGCTGGTCGTCCGCCTGGCGGGCCAGGTGCTGGTGCACGAACGCGTTGAAGGCGATCGTGAACATCGCCATGACGGAGGCGGCGGTGGCGAGAGCGAGCAGGGAGAGCCTTCCTCGCAGGGTGGCCGGCCGTGCTTCGGCCCGAGGCGGTCTCATGACAGGCGGTGCCCGACGCCCCGCGAGGTGGCGAGCGTCAATGTGCTGCCGGCCTTCCGCAGTTTGCGGCGCAGCCGGGTCAGGTATTGGTCGAGGGTGTTGTCGCTGACCTGGGCGCCTTCGGGCCAGCCGGCGCGCATCAGGTCCCGCCGCGGGACCAGGGCGCCCGCGGCGGCAAGCAGGGCGGCCAGGATCCTGAATTCGGTCGGGGTCAGGGGCACGGGCAGGCCGCGTACGGTGCATTGGTGGCGAAGGGCATCCATGACCACGTCTGCCGTGCCGGCAGGGGCGGCCGGAGGGGTGCGTTTGACGGCGGCCCGCAGTCGTGCGGCCAGTTCAGCGAGGTGGAAGGGTTTGGCGAGATAGTCGTCGCCTCCCGCGGAGAACCCGCTGAGCCGGTCCGTGAGGTGGTGGCGGGCAGTCAGGAAGATCACCGGGCGGTCGAATCCGTTGGCACGCAGGGCCTGACACACGTCGCGACCATCCGCGTCAGGCAGACCGATGTCGAGAACGACCGCGTCGACGCCGGCCACGGCCAGCCGCAGGGCCGCCGCCCCGTCCTGCGCGGGGGTGGCCTCGAAGCCCTCCTCGCGCAGACCGCGCAGCAGCACGTCACGCAGCCGGTGGTCGTCCTCGACGATGAGAACGTGTTGGCTCATGTGTACCCCTGTTCTGTCGGGCCGGCGGTGCTCAGCCGGTCTTCGCCGGCTCCGTGGCCGCACCGACGGCCGGTGGGGCGCTCTTGCCACGGGGGCGTGCGAGGAAGAGGGCCATCATGGGAACGACGTAGAGGGCCCAGACGGTGCTCTGGAGCAGGGTCGGGTTGGGCTGGAAGTTGAAGACGCCCTTCAACAGGGTCCCGTACCAGCTGTCGGAGGGGATGGCTGCACTGATGTCGAAGGCGAGGGTGTGCAGACCGGGCAGGAAGCCGCCTTCCTGGAGATCGTGGAAGCCGTACGCGAGGACCCCTGCGGCGACGACCACCAGCATGGCTCCGGTCCAGGTGAAGAACCTGGCCAGGTTGATCTTCAGGGCGCCGCGGTAGAACAGCCATCCCAGCACCACGGCGGTCACAAGTCCCAGCAACGCGCCGACCAGGGGGCGGACTCCGTCGCCGGTGGCCTGCACGGCCGTCCAGATGAACAGCGAGGTCTCCAGGCCCTCACGGCCCACGGCCATGAATGCGGTGAAGACCAGCGCGCCAGCGCCCACGGCGAGCGCGGCGTCGAGCCGGCCGTGGAGCGCGGACTTCAGGTGCCGCGCGGTGCGCTTCATCCAGAAGACCATCCAGGTCACCAGGCCGACCGAGATGATCGACAGGGTGCCGCCGAGCAGTTCCTGGGCCTGGAAGGTCAGGGTGGACGAGCCGAACTGGAGGGCGGCACCGAAGCCCAGCGACAGGGCGGCGGCCAGGCCGATGCCCAGCCACACAGGAGCCAGTCTGTCCTTGTGGCCGGTCTTGACCAGGTAGGCGATGAGGATGCAGGCGATGAGGCTGGCCTCCAGCCCCTCGCGCAGACCGATCAGATAGTTACCGAACACGGCGCGGGGTTCCTTCCAGTGGTCGCGTGAACAGCGTCCGGGCCGTGCCCGGTGCGCTCGCAGTTGCGGGGCGCAGATCTCTCACGCAGGACTTGACGTCCTCTCCAGCCCTCACCGCTCTGCCTGCTTCTGCTCTGCCGGCCGTGCCCGGGCTACTTGGCGGCGGCTGCGGCGAGCTTGGACAGCGGCTCGGCCAGCGCGTTGACGCCGTCCGAGAGCTCCTTGCGCTCCGCTTCACCGACCTTGTCGTAGGAGGTGAAGTCGTAGCCGTTCTTGTCCGCCCGGTACGTGTCCAACAGCGTGTTCAGCCCCGCGAACCGGGAGTCGAGGGTCTGGGCGAGCTCCGGGTTGTTCTTGACGGTGACCGGCTTCAGCAGCTCGTAGACCTTCTCCGCTCCCTCGACGTTGGCCTTGAAGTCGGCCAGGTCCGTGTGGCTGTAGCGGTCTTCCTCACCGGTGACCTTGTTGCGGGCGACCTCGTCGAGGAGTTCCTTGGCACCGTTGGCCATGGAGGTAGGCGTGAACTCCGCCGTGCCCACGCGCTTGTGCCACTCGGCGATGTCGGTGTCCAGCCGGGAAGCGAGAGCCTTCTCCTCGTCGCCGATCTTGTTGTCCGCCCACAGGGACTTTTCCAGCCGGTGCCATCCGGTCCAGTTCTGGCCGGGCTCCAGGCCCTCCTCGCGGACATCGGTCTTGGGGTCGATGTCCCCAAAGGATTCCGCGACCGGCTCGGTGCGTTCCCAGCCGCGCCGCGACGAGGCGAAAGCCTGCTTCGCGCCTTCCACGTCACCGGCGCGGACGGCGTCGGTGAACGTCTTGACCGCGGGCAGGGACTCTTCGACCTGGGCCAGTACGTAGCCGCGGTAGGCCGCGACTGCGGCATCCACCTCGGGGCTGTGCTCCAAGCCGCCGCCCTGACCGGTGGCCTTGACCTTGGTGCGGATGCCGTCACCCTTCATACCGGGCTTGCACGCGACCTCGTAGTCGCCCGCCTTGATCTCGGCCGCGATCACGGCCTTGGTGCCCGGGCCGATGTTCTCGCGCTCGGCAACAATCCTTCCGTCCGGGAAAAGGACGTACAGCTCAGTGACCTTGGTGCCCTTGTTCTCCACCTCGATGGAGACCTTCCCCGCCGGGAACTCCGTCCTGGAGACCTCACACGCACTGTCCGAAGCGGCCACCCGAAGCGCGCCCGCCGAGCCGACATCACTCTTCTGGGAACACCCCGAGGCTGCGGCCGTGACGATCGCGAGACCGGCGGCTGCAAGGAATACCGAGCGGGCGGATGAAGACATGGGTACTCCCAGGCATGGCAAAGCGGCGAGACCGCGGCAGACCTCGGCAAGGCAAGGCTACCCTTCCGTCTACGGAACTGTAGACGACAGGCGGCGATGCGTCTTCCACCCGGGGGTACGAACAATGTCCTTTCGGCGCCCCGCCACCGGCCGCCTCCTCATCGGTCGCTGCGGGCCGTCCTGCCCGGCCTCCTCCCGGCTGCGACCGCCAGGGCCGCGCTAAGCCAGGTGAGGGCGTAGAGCCAGCCGCCGAGGACATCGGTGGGCCAGTGGACGCCGAGGTAGACGCGGGTCAGGCCGACCGCGATGGCCCAGCAGGCCAGCAGGGCCCAGCAGAGCCGGGCCGTGGCCGGGGAACTCACGCGCCACGCTGCCCAGGCCAGCAGCCCGGATGCGAGCGCTGAGGTGGTGGCGTGTCCGGAGGGGAAGGCGAAGCCGGAGGCGTGCGCGGCCCAGTCGGTCACGGGCGGGCGCGGCCGGGCCACGGCGTACATGACGGCGTAGCGCACGCCTTGGGCGAGCAGTAGGAATCCGAGCGCGCCCGCGGCCGCCAGCAGCCTGCCACGGCCGGTCCGGCCCCATCCGGCGACGAGCCCGGCCGCTGCGGCGCACAGGTACGGGACGGGCCCGCTCCCGGTCGCGGTGATGCCCCGCGCGAGGGCCACCGCGACCGCGGGACGGTGTTGTACCGACCAGCGATGCAGACTCTCGTCGAGGGGGTACGGGGCACCGTGTCGAGCCGCGACCAGGGCGGCCAGCAGGGCGAACAGCACGGAGCACAGTGCTGCCGTCAGGGTCCAGCGGCCGGCTCGCGACGCGGGGCCGGTACTCACCGGGGAGCGACCAGGGGCCGCGGCGGTGAGGTGCCCAGCCGCTGCACGAGGCATGCCGCGCGGCGGGCCATGCGGGTCAGCAGCCAGGCGGTCACCGCTCCGACGGCCAGACCGAGGACGACGTCGTGGGGGTAGTGCGCGCCCACCCAGACCCGGGAGGAGGCCATCAGCAGAGCGGCAGGGACGGCGATGGCCGCGAGCCGGCGGTCGATGAGCCACAGGGCCATGGCCGCCGCGGCGGCGATGGCGGCGTGGTTGCTCGGGAACGACCAGTCGCCCAGCGGCGGACAAGCCTCCAGCGTGACCGTGTGCAGGCTCTGACAGGGTCGCTGCTCGCGGAAGACCGATTTGACGCCGGTGTCGATGAGGAACGCGGCGACCACGACAACGGGGGCCGCCAGCGCCATGGCCGTCCTCGCCGCCTCGACGCTCGCCCGGGCCCGCCACCAGGCGAGGACCATCAGTACGGCGAAGAGGCCGAGGCCGTACGTGGACCAAGCGGTGACCAGGCCGTCGAGCCATGAGGGCGCCTGCTGGGCGAGGTCGGTGATCCGGGTGTACAGGTTTCCGTCGACGGCGGGACCGTCCAGGGCGAGGCCGAGCAGGCTCAACACGAGCCTCCGTTCGAAGTGCGGGTACCCCGCCGGCGGAACACTTCCACGGCGATCGGGGTGAGGGAGACAAGAACCACAAGAGCGACGATCGGCAGGAGGTAACGGTCGACGTTGGGCACGGAGGAGCCGAGCGCGTAGCCGGCCAGCACCAGTCCCACCGTCCACACGAGCCCGCCGACGACCTGCCAGACCGTGAAAGTACGGGCAGGGACGCCCAGGGCCCCCGCCATCGGGTTCAGGACGGTGCGCACGACGGGGACGAAGCGCGCCAGAACGATGGCCTTCGCGTGGCCGTAGCGGCCGAGGAACTCCTCGGCCCGCTCGGCGCCCTCGTGGAGCTTGCGGCTGCGGCTGCGGGCCAGCAGGGCCCCTCCGCCGCGCCGTCCGATGAGGAAGCCGGTCTGCGCTCCGAGCAGGGCTCCGGCCACGGCCGCGCACAGCACCTGCGGGAGCGAGAGGTGGACCAGCCCGTGGTTGCCCGGTACGCAGAGCAGGCCGGCGGTGAAGAGGAGCGAGTCGCCCGGCAGGAAGAAGCCGACGAGGAGGCCGGTCTCGGCGAACAGGACGACCGCCACGCCGAGGGTGCCGAAGGCCGACAGGAGGGAACCGGCGTCCAGCAGGTTCACGGCCTGCGGGCTGAGTGCCTGCGACGCTGCGGCGAGAACGGTCAGGGCCATGTCGAACAGCTCCCATAAAGTGAGAGGGCAAGGGCTCGGTACAACGACACCCTTCCGAGCCATGACTACAGTTCCGTAGACGGTCTACAGAACTGTAGACGCTCAGATGTGTGGAGGAGTGCACCCCATGGGCGACAAGAGCGCGGAGCGGCGCCCTGCCGGCGAGCTGGAAGCCGGCGTGCTGGCGGCGCTCTGGGCGGCGGACGGCCCGCTGACCCCCGCCCAGGTGCAGGAGGCGCTCGGCGGGTCCCTCGCCCGTACGACGGTGACCACGATCCTGTCCCGCCTGCACGAGAAGGGCACCGTAGCCCGCAAGCGGTCGGGCCGCGGGTTCGCCTACGCCCCCACCGAGGACGCGTCCGGTCTCACCGCCCGGCGTATGCACGCGGAACTGGAGAAGGACGAGGACCGCGGAGCCGTACTCAGCCGCTTCGTCTCCCAGCTGAGCGGCGAGGACGAGCGCCTGCTGCGCGCCCTGCTCGACGGCGAAGGAGACACCACGTGATCCACGCCGCGCTTCCGCTGCTGGTGCCGTTCCTGGCCGGACCGGCAGGCAGGCGGCTGGCATCCACCCTCCCTCCACGGCGGGCGATCTGGCTGCTGACGACGACCGCTGCCGGCCTCGCCGCCGCCAGCACCTGCGCACTGGCCCTGCTCGTCGTGCCCGGCGCCACCCACCTGCGCGTCATCGCCGCGCTGGGCCACCTGCTCACCCCGCTCAGCAGCGGATCCCCCGACGCCGTCATCGCGATCGCCGTCGCCTCCGGGGCCCTCCTCGCCTGGTGCATCGTCCGGCTGGCACACGGGGTGCGGCGGCGCTGGACCCAGCTGCGCCGGGCCTCAAGGCTGGCCGCCCAGGCGCGCGGGGAACTCGTCGTGCTCACCGACGACCACCCCGATGCCTACGCCCTCCCGGGGCGCCCGGGACGCATCGTCGTCACCACCGGCATGCTGCGTGCGCTCTCGGCGCCCGAGCGCGAGGCCCTCCTCGCCCATGAACGCGCCCACCTCACCGGCCGTCACCACCTCTTCGCCGCCGTGGTCGACCTCGCCGGCGTGTGCCACCCGGCCCTGCGCACGCTGCGCGAACCCCTCGCCTACGCACTGGAACGCAGCGCCGATGAGTCCGCCGCCGACGCCGTCGCAGACCGCCGACTGGCCGCCCAGGCCATCGGCCGCGCCGCTCTCGCGACCCGGGCCTCCGCGGCCGTCGCCAGCGCCCGCCCCGGACTGGCCCTCGCCGCCACCGCAGGCCCCGTACCCCGGCGCGTCGCCGCCCTCCTCACCGAACGCCGCTCGCGCGGGCACGTAGCCTCATGCGTCGCGGCCATCACGCTGCTGGCCTGCCTGGCACTGTCGGCGGGCGCCTCACTCCAGGCGGCCGACGACCTCCACGACGGGGTCGAAGTGGCCCAGGGAGAATTCCCCCACCACTGAACGACTCACAACAAACCCTGTCGGAACAGAGGTCCGTTGCGGATCTTTTGCGGTCGAGGAACTCGCTGCGCAACCTCGAGTCGAGCCATCAGCGCCGCGGTGAGCCCCGCTGCGAAGGTTCGCGGGAAGGCGGCAAGGGTTCCTCTGGGCGGCGGCCGAGCAGATCATGGCGCCGTCCCAGGCAGCTGATCATTCCGAGCGAGAGGCCGGTCTCCTCTGCGAGCTCGCGGCAGGTGCGTCCAGCGGCGCGCTGGTCGCGGAGCCAGTCGAGATCGATCTGGCGCCAGCGGGTCGCTTTGCCCTCGCGCGTCATGCCGTATTCGCGGACCAGGACCTTGATCGCCTCGGCGTTCACGCCGACGTGCTCCGCGATCCACTTGAGCGACCGGTACTCCTCAAGGTAGAGGCGTGCGAACTTCTCTCTGGGGAGTGCGGCGCGAGCCTGGCGGATGACCGCTCCTCGCACCCACTTCGCGCTCGGCGTCTCGCTGGGAGGGGCCGGCTGTTCCTGCAGGACGAACCGGATGGTGTCATGACTGACGCCGAGACGGCGGGCGGCCTGCGCCGTCGTCAGGCATTCGCCTCTGATGAGGTGGTGCAGCATGCCAAGGTCTATGTCCCGCAGATCCCAGCCGGGCACCTCAAGATCGCGGATGATGTCCGTCGGCGGCTGCCAGGTGAGGGGTTCCCCGTGGATGCCCGCTCGGGTGAGGAACTCGGCGCCGTGTTGGTTGAGCTGGCCTGCCAGCGCAGGGGTGAGGTCGGTTTCGAAGGTCCGCAGCATGGTTCGCAGTTCCGGGTTGGTGGGCGCGTAGGCAACCGGGGCCATGGTCGCGGGGAGTCCGCTGAGACGCTCGAACAGCAACGCCCGGGCGAACTGGTGACGGCGTCCTTTCCCGGCTTCGAAGCCGATGTCCCGGCAGAGCTGCTTCCAGACGTCCAGCGGCAGTAGGTCCCGGTAGTCGACCGCGCGCCGGCGCGCGTAGTCGATCGGGGCCCCTTCCTGGTCGAGGTAGTCCGCCAGCACGGACAGACCACGGCTGATGGCGTTGAAGCGACCCCGCTGCATCAGCCGGAACGTGAGATGAGCTCCCACCTTCTCCGTGACCGGTGCGTGAAGGAGACGGGACGCCGCGCTGAAGCTCCCGGTGCCGCCGATCAGAAGGAGGTAGCACGACAGACCCGGGCGGATCGTGCGCGAGAGGGCTCCGTCCGCGGGACTCAGGCGGGCGGACCAGGACGGCCAGAGCTGCGTCGGAACGCGGCGGGCCCGCTCCGCGACCCGGGTTGCCGCCGAGCGGCCGGGCATCCTCGGAACCGGGTCCATACTGCGGAAACGAAGCTGCTCGACACCTTTGAGACGGGGTGCGAGGGCCGCGAGATAGACCGAGTCGAACACCGGGCTGGTGTGGCGCCACCGGAGAGCGACTTTGAGCGGGATGCTGCCGTCGGGTTCGCTGAGCAGATCGCGAAGAGCGGCTCCGGCCTCGTGGACGTCTCCGTGCTTGAGGACGTGCAGGGCCGCGCTGACGGCGAGAGCGGTGGTCGCGGCCCGCCGCGGGGCAAGACGTCCCGGACGGGTCTCCTCGACGGGATCGAAGGACCGCCGCTTCTCGGGCAGGGGCTCCTGGTGCAGTGCCAGGATCTCGGGTGCCACGAAGCCCGCCAGGCGGCCGGCGTCAGGGACACGGCGAAGGAGAATGCAGGCCAGCGCCCGAAGGTCTCCGAACAGCGCGAGGCTCGGCTGAGGACGCTCCTGGTAGACGCCGAAGCCGGCCTGCCCGCTGGAGATCGCCCTCTCGATGAGCTCCTGGGCCGCGACCACGGATGACTGCGCCGCGAGCGTCAGCGCCGGCACCTCCCCCAGCGGCTGGCCGCACCGTGACGAGGGGGAGTCCGTCCCCGAAGGGCTGTGACAGTGGCCCGGAGCAAGGGGGTGACGGGTGGTCGCCGCCATGTGCCGCGGCGTGCGGCGGCAGCGCGGGCAGGGGGGTCCAGCGCGGCGCCGTTGTAGCGCCGTCCGTGCAGGTCGATGCCGTAGTGCTGGATCCTGCGCAACTCCACCCGCAAGAACTCGAACGCCAAGTCCAGATCGCGCGGCACCTCGATGTAGCCCGCCCGGTTCAGCCCGTGCTCGAACATCGCCGCCGGCGACATCCGCAGCCCCGGCACCGAAGGATCAACCAGACTCGTGTGCGGCCGGTGGTGATAGACGCAGGCCACCCACTCACGGATGACCGCCTCCAGCTCGTGGAGGAAGAAGAACGCCTCCCCCTCCGGACGCTCCCCACGCGAGTGCAGATCGGGGCCCTTGTAGCCGGGCAGGGCCTGGAGCAGGTCCTCGCGCAGGGTCAGGAAGAACCGTTCCAGCGGACCCTTGTCCCGGCCCGTCCGCAGCCGGGCCGGCTGCACCGAGATCCCCAGCCGGCGGCAGACGCTGGTCAGATGCTCCGAGACGAACACCTTGCCGTGATCGACCAGCACCGTCTCCGGCACCAGCGTCGGCGACGCCGCCGAGCGCATCGGCCCCTCGAGCGCGGCGACGTCGACCAGCACCGAGCGCGGGATGCCGTGCTCAGGCCAGAGGGCGTGCGCCGGCCAGTCCGCCCCTGCGGGCCGCGGGCGGAACGCCTGGTAGAGGGCAAGGCTGGCATCGACGGCCTTGGTCGACACCGGCGTGACCCTGATCCCCACGACGCAGCGGGTGTACCAGTCCATCGCGACGGTCAGCTCCGCCTGCAGCCACTGCAGCGTGACCGGGTCCAGCGCGAAGACGTCCAGACGGTTGGTGTCCATCAGCAGGTACTCGCCCGGCCGGGTCGGCCGCAGCTTCCCGTAGACCCCGCCGGGCCGGGTGGCGATGTCCCGGTTTCGCTTCGTGCTCAGCCTGAACGTCGGATGACGCCGCTCCAGGTCCTCCAGGAGGCGGTAGGCCGTTGCCCGACTGGGCAGGTCCTCCTCGTCAAAGCCCCTGGCCAGCAGCCGGGCCCGGGTCCGCTCGATGACCATCTTGCGTGACGGCTTGGACCGGCCCGTGTGCTCGACCATCACCTCCAACGCCGCCTCTGACCACGGCTCAGCGTTCCGGTGCCCCGAGCGCGGCCCGCCGCGGGCCGGCACCAGTCCCGCCTCGCCGTCCCGGCGGAATGCCGCGACCCACCGCTTGACCGTGCGCGTCGCCACCCCAAGCTCGGCCGCCTTCGCCGCGTACCGGCTCTCCATCGGCTCCCCCGCCATGTAGGCGGGACGAGGCTCCCCCACCGACGGGAGTTCCTTGCTGCCGCTGCGGAACCCGGTGAGCACCTCCCTGACGTGCGCGGCGCGATCCAGCACCCGCTCCCGCTCGCCGGCGTCCAGCCGGTCCAGCACCACAGCCGCCGTCTCCTGCGGATCGTCGGAGGCCGGCCCGGGTGCGTCCGGGATGATGCGGGCGCGATCGGAGAGCAGCAGTTCCTTGACGGCCAGCCGCAGCAGCCGGCCCCGGCCGTCCTTCAAGACCACCTCGCCGCCCGCCCGCATGGCGGCGAATTCCACCACCTCGACGACCTCGCCGTCGTAGGCGAACCGGCTTCCCACTCCCACGCGCACCGCGGCCCGGCTCACGGCGCCGTCCTCAGCACGCTGCGGGCGCTCAGCGGAACGCTCAGGCCGGTCAGCCACTGCCGTTTCCAGAGCAGGCGCAGGACCGCGGCCCGCACCAGCGGAGCCGGGCGACCGGGCAGGCAGGTGAACGCCTCTCCCAGCGTGTCCCCGTCGGCGACCTGGCCGCGTACTTCGTCGAGGATGACCGGGTCGAACAGCCTCTCCGGCGCTGGATCCGCGTCCACCGTCTGCTCGTGCAGCCCCTCGGCCGTGGCCGGATCGAACAGCCAATCGCGGCGGTAGCCCGCAAGGAACCGGACGTTGGCCAGCTCGGCGTGCGGTGGTTCGCCCCAGACCTCGTAGTGCCAGCCGCGGGACTCGACCGCCTCGCGGGCCCAGGCAAAGGTGAACGCGTGCTCCGGCCTGGCCGCCCGGTGCCGCGGTTTGACGTCGACGACCAGCGGGCCTGCCGCGGTTGCCATCAGGTAGTCCGGGATGTGCCGGCACAGCACGCCGTCCACTTCGGCCCGCAGCAAGAAGGGCTGGGCCACGATCGCGGTCACATCCCGGTCGAAGTCCGCGTAGAGCAGCCGCGCAAGCTCCAGCCGCGACTCGTAGATCACGTGATCCGACTGCGTACTCGACCAGTACGAACCCGAGTAGTGCCGCTGCCCCATGTACCAGCGGAACGTCCGCCACGGCTCCGCCGCGTACAGCACGTCCAACGGCGCCGACTCCCAGGAGAGACCCTCGGCCCCCCTCTCCTCGGCAAGCCGAACACACACCTCCACAGCCACTAGCCACCCCCAGCACCCGCGTAACGGACCTTGATCGCAGGACAGTTACACGGGCACTGGAGCACGAACGATCACACGCACCTTCGATCACTCGAACGGGTGGCCATTCCGGACTTGGATCTCAGCACCACGTCATAAGTGCTACTCAGAGGTCATCGCTCGCGAGAAGATGACGCGGTTTCTGATTACCTACAGCCCCAGTTCCGTCATGATCCGCACCATGTCGGCCTGGTCCTTCAGGGTGAAGACGGCCAGGTTGAACTGGTTGTTCCGCTCGTCCTTGTACAGGGCTATCTGCTCGCCGACGCAGCCCGCACCGTCCGCGATCATGGCGGCCAGCCGGGGCCCCACACTGTCGGGCTCCGCGCACGACTCCATCACCGTCGAGCCCAGCCGGGTGAAGGTGGCACCGGAGGCGCCCTTGACCTCCGCCGGGAACAGGTCGGCGAGCGGTGCCATCGGCCGCCTGTCGGCGGGCGCGACGGCCGCGCCGCGCGCGGGCACGGGTGACGCGGAGAAGGCGCGTGACTCGGATGACGTGGGCGACGCGTTCGGACGGGCCGCGGCCGGGCGGGCCCCGGCGGGGCCGTCGTCGTCGGTGGGCCCTCCCACGTACGTGAGCACGCCGAACGTGGCACCCGCTGCCACCAGCACCCCCGCCAGGTTCACCGGCCACACCCGCCGAGGCCGCGGCTGCGGCGCGTGCGGGGAAGGCGGTGCTTCGGCTTCCCATCGCCGGACGAAGTCATTCCACTCGTCGTCGTCGGGGGCGTTGCGACCTGCGGGCACCTCGTTGTTGTTCGACACGCACGAACCTTAATGATCAGTTCAGCTCAAGTGAATAGCCGCAGGTCACAGCCTTATTACTCCGTCTGTCGCAGGGCGGCTCAGGAGCCTGTCCGCCTCGGCCCCGGCCGCCGGTGGGAGGAGGCGGAAGCGTGCCTTTCGGATCTCGCGCGGCCCGCCGTCTGTCCCGGCCGGGGCCATGGGTGCGAACCTGTGTGTGCGGCTCGGTGGAGCGTTCCCCGGGGCCGTGCGCCGGCCTGTCGGGCCGTCACGAGGAGACCCGCGCATGCAGATCCGTTCACCCGGTGACCCGCGCAAGCGCATGGCGTGGGCGGCCGGCCTCGTCCTCGTCGTGGTCACGGCCCTGTTCGGCGGCGCGCCCGCCACCGCGGCCACCGCCCCGCCGCCCGTGCCCGTACTGTCCTGGGGCCCCTGCGCGGACGACCAGGGCGACGGCTTCGAGTGCGCGACCGCCCGGGTACCGCTGGACTACCGCCGGCCCGCCGACCGGACGATCCCGCTCGCCGTCACCCGCAAGCGCGCCGCGGACCCGTCCCACCGCACCGGTGTCCTGCTGCTGCACCCCGGCGGGCCCGGCAACTCCGGCGTGGACTTCGCGCGTGACAGCTACGAGGCGCTGCCCGCCTCCCTCCGCGACGCCTTCGACGTCGTCGGGTACGACATGCGCGGCGTGAAGCGCAGCGGTCAGGTGGAGTGCTGGAACGACCAGGAGTACGCGGCCGCCGTCGACGCCGCGCGCGGCGTGCCGGAACCGGGCGCCCTGCGCACCGCCGTCCGGCAGGGCCTGGACTTCGCCACGGCCTGCGCGCAACGCTCCGGCGACCTCGTACCGTTCATCGGCACCGGCTCGAACGCCCGGGACATCGACCTGCTCCGCCAGGCCCTCGGGGAGGAGACGCTCACCTTCTACGGCCGTTCGTTCGGCAGCTACGTCGGCACCGTCTACGCGGCCCGGTTCCCGCGCCGGGTCCGCGCCATGGTGCTGGACGGCGCCTACGATCCGCGGCACTACGCCGACGTTCCCCACACCTACGACGCGGGGCAGTTCACCGCCCTGGACGCGGCGGTCGGCCGCTTCCTGGACTGGTGCGCGCGCAACGCCACGGCGTGCGGGTTCGGCGAGGGCAGGCCCCGGCAGGCCTTCGAGGAGCTCAAGCGGTCGCTGGACGCCGACCCGGTCATCACGCCGAGCGGACGCCCGGCCACCGGGTACACCCTCGCCTATCGGCTGATGTTCAACATCAACTCCGGCAAGGAGGTCTGGCCCGATCTGGGAGAGGGCCTGCGGGCGGCCCAGGAGCACCGGACTTCGTGGCTGCTGTCGCCGCCGTCCCCCGCGTCCTTCGACTTCCTCAACGTCAACATGGCCGTGGAGTGCGCCGACCGCGTCTATCCGGCGAGCCGGCCGCTGATGGGCGCGCTGGTCGGCGCGCACGTGGCCTCGGCGCCGCTGCTGGGGCCCGCCATCGGCCTCGGACCGCCGACGTACGACCACAACCACGCGCCCACCTGCGTCCAGTGGCGGGCGGACCGGCCGAGCCGCTTCGAGGGGTCCTACCGGGCGGCCGGATCCGCCCCGATCCTGGTCCTCGGTACGACGGGCGACCCGGACACCCCGTACCAGGACGCCGTGGCCCTCGCCGGGACGCTGGAGAACGGACGGCTCCTGACCTTCGCCGCCGAGGGGCACACCGGCTACAACCGGAGCGCGTGCGTCAGCGCCCTCGTCAACGACTACCTCGCCACGCTGGCGCTGCCCGCGCGGGGCACCGTCTGCGCGGACGAGGCGCCCCCGGGCTCGCCCGCCCGCCGCGCCACGGGCGTCGCGGTCGACGAGACGCGCGACGTGATCCCGATCCTGCGCTGAGGTCAGGTGCCGAGGAAGGACAGCCGGACCTGGCGGCGCGGGTTGTCCCGGTTGGTGTCCACGAGGGTGACGGACTGCCAGGTGCCCAGTTCCAGTACGCCGTCGATCACGGGGAGCGTCGCGTGGGGCGGGACGATCGCGGGCAGTACGTGGTCGCGGCCGTGGCCGGGAGAACCGTGCCGGTGGCGCCAGCGGTCGTCGGCGGGCAGCAGCGAGCCCAGTGCGGTCAGGAGGTCGTCGTCGCTGCCCGCGCCCGTCTCGATGACGGCGAGGCCGGCCGTCGCGTGCGGGGTGAAGACGTTCAGCAGCCCGCTCCGGCCCCGCGCGACCTCCGCGAGGAAGGCGGCGCAGGTGGCGGTGAGGTCGTGGACGGTCTCCCGGTCCCCGGTCGTCACGTCGATGGTGCGCGAGATGAAGGTGTCAGCCATGGCTCCATCCTCGCGCCTGCCCGGGCCCGCCCGCGGCCGCGACGCGGGCGGCGCGCGAGGCGGTGCGGGCGGACGCGAGGCGGTGCGGGCGGACGCGAGGCGGTGCGGGCGGGCGTCCGTCAGGCGAAGCGGCCGCTGCGGACGGGGCCCGGGGAGTGGATCCGGTCCCGGGGGCCGTTCGCCCACAGTCCGGCCGCGAGGGTGGCGAAGGCGGCGAGTGCCTCGTCCGGGTCGGGCGGCGTCTGGCCGTCACCCTCCTGCGGGGCGGGCTCGGCCGCCAGGATCGCCTCGGCCAATTCCTCGGCCGATCGCCCGTCGGGCTCCGAGCGCCGCGTCCCACCCTCCTCGGAGACGCACAGGCGGGGCTCCCAGGGTGCGGTCACGCTCTGCACCAGCAGGGTGCAGACGTCGGCCGTCGCGGCGGGCGCCTCGGTCCAGCGGACGGCGTGTTCGAAGAGCACTTCCCCCGGCGCCCGCTCGGGCAGCTCGGCCACCGCGGCGGGATCGCACGCGGTGAGGTCGTACGCGACCACCAGCACGTCCGGGGTGCCGGGCCGGTAGGGGGCGGCCGGGACACCGAGCAGGCGGGCCGCGGCCAGGCCGAGGGCCCGGCTGCCCCGGTCGGAGAGCAGGCCGACGGACGCGGGCGTGCGGCCGGTGGCCGCCAGGACCGTCCGCAGCCGCTCCAGGCCGTGCCGGCAGGAGTCGAAGTCGTCCTGGAGGAAGGCGAAGCGGCCGTTCATCCCCTGGTCGAAGCCGTGCGGGGAGAGGGTGGTGAGCAGCCCGCCGGTCAGGACGTAGTGCCAGCCGCGCAGGTCCCGGTCGCCGGCCGGCGGCAGGGCCGCGGCCCGGTCGAGCATCCGGCCGACCCGCCGGGCCGGTCGCGTCCATGTCCCGTCCGGCGCCGAGAGGCCGTCGAAGACCTGCCGTGCGGTGTCCGTACGGCCGCTCATCAGGGCGTTGTACACCGCCAGGTAGCGGTCCGGCCAGTCGGACAGCAGCGCGTCGTGCTCGCGCAGCAGGTCCAGTGCCTCGGCATGCCGCTCCTCCCGCTCCAAGGAGGTCACCAGCTCCAACAGCACGCGGCGGGGCGGGAATTGCGCCTCGGACCGCGACTTGCCCTTGCGGCGGAACAGACCCGTGCGCTCCGGAGCCGCGGGCGTCGCCAGAGCCAGGCCCAGGGCCTCCCGCAGCGCGGGAACGGCCAGGGCGGGGAGGCCGCGCTCGACGCAGGCGTACCCGAACGCGTAGAGCCGGCCGGCTTCCCCGGGCCGGGCCGCCAGCGCTGTCGAGGCCTCGGCGAGGTCCGGGAAACCGGCGCCTTCGGCCAGCTTGGCCACCAGCGGGGCGATCTCGGCGGAACCGGTCTCCTCGGCGGCGCGCCGCAGCGTCCGCATCGACCCCTGGGGGTCGCCGGACGCGAAGAGTTCCCAGGCCTTGGACAGTTCGGTGGTCATGTGTCTCCGGTGATCGGGGATGTCGGTCCCCGGGATGATCACCGGAGGCCCGGGGCGCGGGCAAACCCATTTCGCGGGGAAAAGCACGTGCCGTGGTGGGCGGGGCCGCGTTAGGGTCGTCCGTATGAACGTCAACGGCCCCAGCACCAGCGCGACCGCGCGAGCGACCAGCTCGCCGGTTGCCGCCGTCTGACCTTCCCCTCCCCCGGCGACCGGAAACGGTCCGTCGGCAGTGCCGTGGCGGCTTCGCCCCCGGCCGCAGACCCACACGGTCCCGTTCTCCGGCGCCTCCCCGCTCTGACGCGAAGGAGTCCTCCCGTGAAGACGGAAGACCTGATCAGTACGTTCATCGAGTACTTCGAGGAGCGCGGTCACCACCGGATCGCCGGCTCGACGCTGCTGCCGCCGCCCGGCGACCCCGTCCTGTTCACCACCTCCGGCATGCACCCGCTCACCCCGTACCTGGAGGGCCGCCCCCATCCGCTGGGCCGGCGCCTGGTCAACGTCCAGCGCTGTCTGCGCACCACGGACCTGGAGGAGGTGGGCGACGCCACGCACCTGACCGTCTTCGAGATACTCGGCAGCTGGTCTCTGGGCGACTACGAGGGCCCGCGCAGCCTCGACTGGGGGTACGGGCTGCTCACCGAGGGGCTGGGCATCGATCCCGGTCTGCTGCACGCCACCGCCCACGGCGGCGACGGCCGGACCCCGCCGGACACCGGTTCCGTACGGCTGTGGGGGGAACTCGGCGTTCCCGTCGAGCTCACCACGGAGGACAACTGGTGGTCCAACGGGCCCGTCGGGCCGTGCGGCCCGGACTCGGAGATCTTCCTGTGGAGCGGTGACGGGCCGCCCCGGTCGACGCCCACCCGCGACGACCGGTGGGTGGAGGTGTGGAACCACGTGACGATGAGCCACCGCCGGCTGGAGGACGGCACTCTCGTGCCCCTTCCCCAGCGCAACGTGGACACCGGCCTCGGCGTGGAGCGGCTGGCCTCGCTGCTCCAGGGCAGGTCCTCGGTGTTCGAGGGCGACGTCTTCGAGCCGTGGCTGCGGCTGGTGCCGGCCCTGTGGCCCATGGAGGAACGCTCGCTGCGGCTGGTCTGCGACCATCTGCGCTCGGCCGTCGTCGTGCTCGGCGACGGGGTGCGGCCGGCCGGCACCGGACGGGGTTACGTACTGCGGCGTCTGGTGCGCCGGGTGCTCACCGTGCTGTGGCGGGACGATCCCTCGCGCGGCGTCGGGGACCTGCCGGAGGAACTGGTCCGGCACACCCTGGACCACTTCCGGCAGGACGTGCGTCCGGGCGACGTGCTCCGGGTGGTGCTCGACGAGGAACGGCGGTTCCGCCGACTCCTGGAGCGGGGCCGCCAGATTCTCGCCCGGCCGCGCTTCCAAGGGCCGCTCGCCGAGGAGGACTTCCGCTACCTCCACGACACCCATGGTCTGCCGCGTGACCTGGTGACGGGCCTGCGGGAGGGATGAGGCGCACGGATATGGGGGTGCGGGGCCGGTCGGCGGGCGGGCAGAATCGCCGGCGTGGACGACATGAGCGCATTCCGGGAGGCGATGGGTCACTGGGCGGCCGCAGGTCCCGGGGAAGCGGCCGGAGAAGCGGCGGGCGCGCTGGCCGGTGCGCTGGCCGGGCGGCTGGGGCTGCGGACCGCCGTACTGCTGGAGGGACCGAGCGACCTCGCGGCCGTCGAGGCACTGGCGGCGCGGCGCGGCCGGGACCTGGCCGCCGAGGGGGTGTGCGTCGTGGCGATGGGTGGTGCGATGAGCATCGCCCGGTACGCCGCCCTCCTCGGGCCGCCCGGTCTCGGCCTGCGCCTGACGGGCCTGTGCGACGAGCGCGAACTGCCCTTCTACGACCGCGGTCTGCGCCGGGCCGGGGCCCCTCAGGAGGGCTTCTTCGTGTGCGTGGCGGACCTGGAGGACGAGCTCATCCGCGCGCTGGGGACGGACCGGGTCGAGGAGATCGTCCGCGACGAGGGCGACGTACGCGCCTGGCAGACCTTCCTGCGGCAGCCCGCGCAGCACGACCGCCCCCGCCGGCAGCAACTGCGGCGCTTCCTCGGCACGAAGAAGGGCCGCAAGATCCGTTACGGCCATCTCCTGACGGACGCCCTCGACCCGGCTCGCGTCCCGGCCCCCTTGGACGGTCTCTTCGCGAGCCTGTGACCGTCGCGCCGCCGTTGCCCGCCGGGCCAATCCCACCGGAAACGAGGGTGACCCGGGGCGAGGGCGTGTCGTTGGTCAGGGCATGGTGATCAAGAAGACGGTGATGCTCGTGCTCGCGGCGGGGGCCGGTGCCCTCGCGTTCGCCTCCCCCGCCGTGGCGGGCGGGCCGGAGGACCTGAACCGGCCGCTCGTCGGCCCCTCCTCCGTGGCCGGGGGCGTGGTGGACCGGCCGGAGGACGCCGTACGCGAAGTGGTCGGCGCGGTCGGCGGGGTGGCGCGGACCGGGGAGCTCTCCAACGGCTGAGGCGATCAGGTCAGGCCCCACGACCAGGTGCCGTCGGCGGTGACGAGACAGGCCAGGACCACGAGGTCGGCCACGCCCAGGGCGATGCCGAGACGGGCCCGGCCGGGCCGGGTGGTGTGGCGCCCCAGGGCGATGACGCCGAGGGCCACGGAAATCGGTCCGAGCAGCAGGTTCATCACCAGCAGCCCGACCAGGCCGAGGACGAACGAAGTGACGGCCATCGCGTCGGCGTCACGGGTACGGGAACGGGTGCGGGTTCGGGTCCGGGGACGCGTACGGGTCGAAGTCTTCGCGGCGGTACGGAGGTTCATCGCAGCCCCTCCCCACGCCGGCCGGAACGGTGGCGCGACAGCCGTTCACGCGCGGCGAAGAGGGCCAGCCAGAGGGCGATAGCGAAGCCGCCGACCACACTGACCGGCACCGGCACATGGGCCACGGCTCCGAGGACGACGCCCAGGACGAGCAGCGCGCCTACGAGGAAGAGCACGGGGTTCCTCCTGTCTTCAGGGAACAGTTGTCACCCGGCTACCCGCCCCCGCCCGGCTCACGCGGCCGACCGAGGACCGCCCGGAATTGATCGCTCTGTGGCCGGGCGGTCGCGTCGCGAGCTCAACTCCAGGCCCTGCAGGGCCCGTCCGGCCGCGCGCCCGGGGTTCAGGACGGGTCGATCTCCACGTGGCCGACGGAGGCCGCGCAGACGTCCCAGCGCTCTCCAGTGCGGCTCAGCTCCAGGACCACCGAGACACGGTCACCTTCGCGCGGGGTGAGGTCCACGTTGACCTGTGCCCGGCCGCCGCTTTCGGTGGAGGACACGATGCGGTGCTCGAAGACCGGCGCGATGCCGTGCAGCACGGCCGCCGGGTCCGCCTCGCCGCCCGGGCAGACGCTTCCCGGGCCGGTGGCCGGTGCGGGGGCGCCGAGACCCACCGTGTCGAGGTACTCGTCCACCGCCTGGTGCAACGAGCTCGCCCCCCAGACGTCGGTCATCGTGAACACCACCGCGATGACGGCCCCCGCCACGGCCACCGGCAACCCCACCGCCAGGGCCACCAGCCCCACCCCTCGTCCACGCCACACAGCCCCGCCCTCCAGCCGGCTTCCGGGCACGGCCCGGTCCGGCACTTCTCCGCTCTCCGGTCGCACGGAAGGACGCGGCACCGCGGGCCGCCGTTCCCGCCCGGGCGGCCCGGAGCGCGGGCCGCTCAGGCTTTCGCCGCGGGAGCGCCGGTGGACGCGGCGGAGCCCGGCCGGGACGTCATCGGCCCGGCCGGGCTCACTGCCTGCGGATGAGCGGACCTACACCAGGTCAGAGCCGCTCGCCGTGCAGGTCCTCTTCGCGCAGCAGCTCGTCCTCACGGCCGCGCGAGACATCCGACGGGCGGACGCGCGAAACGTCCGACGGACGGCCGCGCGAGACGTCCGACCGCTCCGGCCTCTGCGCCTGCTCCCGGACCGGCTTGCCCGGCTGGGGGCGCGCCGGGTCACCCGGGCGGTGCTGCCCCTGCTCCTCGCGGCCCTTGCCCGGCTCCTGGCGCTTGTCCTGCTTACCGCCCATGTCGGCGTCTCCTTCGACGTGTGTACGTGAGGTGTCGTTTCCTCGGGGATCCCCTGTGGGTTCCTCACCGCCACGCTGACACGTGCGGCCACTTTCCGCACCATTTCGATGACAGCGAGTGACCATCCCTCGTCCCGCCCCCGCCTGCGGGCCGACGTACGCTCGTCATCAGGGGGCCGCGACCGGCGCACCCGAGGGGCGGCCCGGCCAGGACCTCGGAGGAGCGATGACCGCGCTCGGTGACCTGATCGAGATCGACGAGACGACCGTGCTGGTGCTCGGGCAGGAGCTGGACCTCGCGCACGATCAGCCGGACGTCGGCAACGCGCTCGCGCACCGCGCCGGCGAGACCCTGGTGCTGGTGGACACGGGGGTCACCGCCGCCTTCCGCGCGGCCCTGCGGGCGGCGGCCGACCAGGTCCGGCCCTGGTCCCGGGCGCTGGTGCTGACCACGCACGGCCATATCGACCATGTGGGCAACAACGACCTGGCCGACGAGCTGGGAGTGCCCGTCGAGCATTACGTCCCCGCCCCCGACGTCGACCAGATGCGGGACCCGTTCTCGTACTGGGTGCGGTCCTTCGGCCGTATCGCCGGGGCGACGCCGCTGCCCGCGCCGCCTGCCGACGTCGCCCGCGCGGTGGTGTCGTTGTTCCGGCCGATGCGGCCGTTCGGGGCCACAGTCCGCACCTACGAGGAGCGGCCCCTGGAGCAGATCCGGATCGGCTCGGTCCGCTTCACCGGCTGGACCTTCGCCGACGGGGCGGTCCGCGTGCTGCGCAGCCACGGCCACACCGCCGGGCACGTCGTCGTGCACCTGCGGGACTCCGGCGTCCTGCACCTGTCCGACGAGGACAACGCGGCCTGTGGCGCGATGATCGACGCCGACCAGATGAAGATCCAGACGGTGCTGGGCGCCGCCGCCCGCCTCTTCGAGGACGGAGCGGCGGACCTCCTCACCGACGGGCACACCTTCGCGGTGCGCCGCGCCGCCGAGGCCGTGCCGTTCCTGGACGGGCTGCTGGAGCAGGCCACCGCCCTGCAGCAGACGGCTCTGGGGCTGACCGGGGAGCGCGGGCCGGTCCGGCCGGGCGCCTTCACCAGCCGGTACGGGCAAGCCATCGCCGAACTCGGGATCGAGGGCGCCAACCCGAACGCGATGTTCACCGCCATGATGGCCCTCAACCAGCTCCACGAGCTCGGCCTGCGGCCGGAGTCCACCGACGCCGGCGCCCCGTGGTCCCGGCCCGCGCTCCCGCCCCCGGACCGGCCGTCGGCCTGACGCCTCCCGCAGGCCCCCGTCGTCGCGCGGTGGCGCCCCACACCGGGGCGGGTCCGCCGCCCATCCGGGGGTTGTCCAGAACGAGTTGGGATGCGTACGCCCGTCGGTGGCCGGGCGGCTCGTCGGCCTCGACCGGATGACCCCGCCGCCCCGGCACCGGTATCGCGCGCGCCCGCCGGCTCCGGTGGCGAACGCCCAGCCGCCCGAGATGACGGGTCGCAAAAGGGTGACTAGGATGCTTATAAGGCGGTCGTAAAGCGCGGGAACCGCGTACACCGCTTGCTGCCTGCGGTCATCCGCAGGGCTTGAGAACTGCGTTCCGGTCCAGAAGGTCCGTGGCTCGACGAGTCGCGTTGACGGCGGATACGCACTCATCACCTTCATCAATGCCAGGTACATCCTCCGTGCACTTTTCCGAGAGGAGGACGAACGCTTCTCGCCGCATCGGCGGCAGTTCCACAAGAAGGGTTTCGAACCATGCAAGCACTGCGAGTGAAGCGACTGTTCGCGGTCTCCGCGATCGGCGTCCTGATGGCCGGAGGCGCCGCGCTCGGCGCCGCGGGAACGGCCTCGGCGGCCCCCGCCCACCCCGTCACCTCCGTCAGCTCCTTCCACCACGGTGGCGGCTGGGACGACGACGACGACAACGGGTACGGCGGCTGGTACGACAACGATGACGACTGGGGCGGCGGCTACGGCAGCGACTGCTGACCAGCGGAACACGCTGTGCGGCCCGGGAACGGGCCGCACAGTGGTCTGCCCGGGGCACCCGGGCCGCGCACGTGGTGACTCGTGCGTATTGCACACCTCGCCGGTGACAGCCGTGACTGTCGCGGCCTCCCGGCCGCGTGACAGCGTGGGGCACGTCACCGACCGAGGGAGCAGGTGTGAACAAGGGGTACGCCGCCTTCTGCGACGCCGACCGCTGGTTCTACGACGCGCCGTACCGGCGCGCCGAGGAGAACTACCCGGCCGCGCTCGCCCCCGTACCGGCGGGGTGGCAGACGCACCGCAGCGGGGACTGGCTGGCGCTGCGGCCCCTCGGTGACCGGCTGCCCTCCCAAGGCTGGAAGATCCACGTCTCCGCCGGTCTGGACAACGCCGAATCCGTCCTCGACCGGGTCTACCGCTACTGCGTGGAGCGCGAGATCGCGTTCAAGTTCGTGCCGAGCCGCTACCTGCTGCACCTGCGCAACGCCAAGTACGCCGACCGCGGAGCGAGCGGCAAGTTCCTCACCGTGTACCCGGCGGACGAGGAGCGGTGCGGGCGCATCGCCGAGGAGCTCGACGCCCTGCTGGCGGGGGAGAGCGGGCCTTACATCCTCAGCGACCTGCGCTGGAACGACGGCCCGGTGCACCTGCGTTACGGCAGCTTCACCCTGCGGCACTGCTACGACGACCACGGCGAACTCGTCCCGGCGATCGAGGCCCCGGACGGACGGCTGGTGCCGGACCCCCGCGGCCCGGTGTTCCAGCCGCCCGAGTGGGTCGAGCCGCCCGCCTTCCTGGCCGCGCACCTGGCCCGGCGGGCCGGCGTCACCCTCGAAGGACTCCCCTACACCGTCGAGCGGGCGCTGCACTTCTCCAACGGGGGCGGTGTCTACGCCGGCCGCGACCTGCGCACCGACGAGCCGGTCGTCCTGAAGGAAGCCCGCCCCTTCGCCGGGCTGGCGGCCGACGGGGCGGACGCCGTGACCCGGCTGCACCGGGAGCGCCGGGCGCTGGAGCAACTGGCCGGGCTGGACTGCGTACCCTCCGTCCACGGCACCTTCACCGTCGGCGACCACCACTTCCTGGTGATGCAGTACCTGGAGGGCAAGCCCCTCAACACCTACTTCGCCCGTCGGCACCCCTTGATCGAGGCGGATCCCGACCCCCGGGAACTCGCGGAGTACACCCGGTGGGCGCTGGAGATCCACCGGCAGGTGACGCGGGCCGTCGAGGCGGTGCACGCCCGCGGCATCGTCTTCAACGACTTACACCTGTTCAACATCATGGTGGCGGAGGACGCGGAGAGCGGTGAACCGTCGGTCGCGCTCCTGGACTTCGAGGCCGCGGCGCACATCGACGAGGGGCTGCGCCAGACCGTCGCCAATCCGGCGTTCGTCGCGCCGGCCGGCCGCAGAGGCTTCGCCGTCGACCGGTACGCCCTGGCCTGCCTGCGGCTGGCCCTGTTCCTGCCGCTCACCAGCCTGCTGGTGCTCGACCGGGCCAAGGCGGGGCACCTCGCCGACATCGCCGCCGAGCAGTTCCCGGTCCCCCGGGCGTTCCTGGACGAGGCGGTACGGGAGATCGTCGCCGAGGCCGACTCCGAGGCCGATGCCGGCTCCGGCCTCGGTGCCGGCCCGGCCGCACCGCGCCGCGCCTACCTGCCCGTCGAACCGGGCGACTGGGAAGCGGCCCGCGCCTCGATGACGGCGGCGCTGCGGGCCAGCGCCACCTTCGACCGCGAGGACCGGCTCTTCCCCGGCGACATAGCCCAGTTCACCACCGCCGGCGGCGGTACCGCCTTCGGGTACGGAGCCGCGGGCGTCCTGTACGCGCTCGCCGAAACCGGCGCCGACCCCTGGCCCGAAGCCGAGGAATGGCTGCTGGACCGGACGAAGGAACCGCCCTCCGGCACCCCGCTCGGCTTCTACGACGGCCTCGCCGGCCTGGCCTGGACCCTGGAGCGGCTCGGCCACCGCGACCGTGCGCTCAGCCTGGCCGAACAACTGCTGCGCCAGCCCTGGCAGTCAGCCGGTCCCGATCTGCACGGCGGTCTCGCCGGCATCGGGCTGGCCCTGGACTCCCTGGGCGGGAGCACCGGCGAGGGCGCCCTGCACGCCGCGGCCCTGCGCTGCGCCGACCTGCTCTCCGCGACCACCGCGGAGCCGCGACGGGCCGGCCTGCTCCACGGCCACAGCGGAGTCGCCCTGTTCTTCCTGCGGCTTTACGAGCGCACCGGCGACCGGGAGTTGCTGGTCCGGGCCGGCCGGGCGCTGCACCGCGACCTCGACCACTGCGTGACCAGCGTCTTCGGCACCCTCCAGGTCAACGAGGGCTGGCGCACGATGCCCTACCTCGCGGGCGGCAGCGTGGGCATCGGCATGGTGCTGGACGACTGGCTGGAGCACGGGCGGGACGAGCGCTTCGAAGGGGCCCGCCCGGAGATCGTCCGGGCCGCCCAGGCGACGTTCTACGCCCAGCCCGGGCTGTTCCGCGGCGCCGCCGGAATGATCCTCCACCTGGCGCGGACCACGACGCCCGGACCGGGCACCGCGCCCGGGGACATCGCCCGGCAGATCGACGCGCTGGCCCGGCACGCCATCCCGTACCAAGGCCATCTGGCCTTCCCCGGCGAGCAGTTGATGCGGCTGTCCATGGACTTGTCCACGGGCACGGCCGGCGCGCTCCTCGCCCTCGGCGGAGCCGCGCCCGGCGGGCGCGCGCACCTGCCGTTCCTCCCGCCGCCGCGGTCCACCGCGGCGGCCCCAGAGCCGGTCCCCCTCGTGGGGGCCGAGTCCCATCGGAAAACCACCACAGTGAAGAGGATTCAGACATGACGCTCCTTGACCTGCAGTCGATGGAAACCCCGAAGGAAGAGACCACCGAGGCCGCCTTCGGCGGTGGCGGTGGCGGCGGCAGCCGCGCCAGCCTGCTCCTCTGCGGGGACAGCAGCCTGAGCATCACGACCTGTAACTAACCAGGTCCTCCGGGCCCGGGCGGTTCACCGCCCGGGCCCGCACCACGTCCACGGACCACATCAGTGGGCCACGCCCGTGGACCACCCCGGAGCCACCCCTGGAGCCGCCGCCCATGACTGCGCCCGATCCCACCGGCGAGGCGGCGACCGCGCTCGGCGCCGACCGGGCGTTACGGGCGGCCGCGCGGCACAGCGCCGGCCGGCTCGCCGCCGTGTCCGCCTCCTCGGTGGCCGCCGCGGGGGCCGCCCTGGCCGAACCGGCCCTGCTCGGCCACACCCTCGACCTGCTGCTGCGGCAGGACCCCGTCGGCGCCCGCTGGACCGCGTGGTGCGCGGGGGTCATCGCCGCCGAGGTCCTGTTCGACGCGGCGACGGCGCGCCTCACCGGCGGCGTCGACGCCCGTTCCACCGCCCGGCTGCGCCGGCTCGGCCTCGCCCGGCTGCTGCGCACCGCCCCGCACCACGCCGCCCGCCACGCCCCCGGCGACGTCTCGGCCCGGCTGACCACGCACGCCACCGCCGCCGGAGCCGTACCGGCCGCCGCCGTGAGCGCGGCCGTCGCCCTGCTGCCCCCGCTCGGCGGGCTCGTGGCGCTCTTCCTCGTCGACATGTGGACCGCGCTGGCCTTCCTCGCCGGACTCCCGCTGCTCGCCGTGCTGTTGCGGACGTTCACCCGCGCGTCGGGCGCCAGCGTCGGCCGGTACCAGGAGGTGCAGCTCGCGATGGCCGGCCGCCTCCTGGAGGCCCTCGCGGGCGCCCGTACGATCGCCGCCGCCGGCACGGCCGAGCGCGAACAGGCCCGGGTGCTGGAGCGGTTGCCCGAGCTGGGCGCCGAAGGGCGGCGGACCTGGCGGATCTACGGCGCGACCATGGCACGGACCGGCGCCCTCATGCCGCTGCTGCTGTACGTGGTCCTCGGCGTCGGCGGGGTCCGCCTCGCGACGGGGGCCCTCGGCGTCGGCGGCCTCCTCGCGGCGGTCCGCTACGCGGGCCTCGCGGCCGGGGTCGGCGCCGTGACCGGACGGCTGGCGGCCGTGGTGCGCGGCCGTACGGCGGCCCGCCGCACGGCGGTCCTGTTCGGCCTGCCCGGACTCCCCCAGGGGGAAGGCCGGTTGCCGCCGGACGGCCCCGGCACCCTGGAACTGCGCGGCGTACGGGTCGACCGGGCGGGCACGGCGGTGCTGCGGGACGTGGACCTGCGGATCCCGGGCGGGACGACCACCGCCGTCGTCGGCCGCTCCGGCTCCGGCAAGTCGACGCTGGCGGCCGTCGCGGGCCGGCTCACCGCCTGCGACGCGGGAGAGGTACTGCTGGACGGCGTCCCGCTGGAGGAACTGTCTGCCGGGGAGCTGCGCCGCGAGGTGGGGCACGCCTTCGAGCGTCCGGCGCTGTTCGGGGCGGACGTCGGGGCCGCCCTGGCCTTCGGCGCCGGTCCGCCGCCCGGCCCGGCGGCCGTACGCGCCGCCGCCCGGGCGGCCGGAGCCGACGCCTTCGTCCGCCGCCTGCCGGAAGGCTACGGAACGGCGCTGCCCGACGCGCCGTTGTCCGGCGGGGAACTGCAACGCCTGGGCCTGGCCCGGGCGTTCTGCCGGGCCGGACGCCTGCTCGTCCTGGACGACGCCCTCTCCAGCCTGGACACCCTGACGGCACGGGAGGTGGAACGCGCCCTGACCGACACCGTCCGGCCCGGCACCCGCCTGGTCATCACGCACCGCGCCGCGACGGCCGCCCGCGCCGACCTCGTCGTCTGGCTCGACGCGGGCCGCGTCCGCGCCACGGGCACCCACGCCCGCCTGTGGCGCGACCCCGCCTACCGCTCGGTGTTCGCCGACACCCCCCGGCCGGGCCCGGAGCCGCCCACGAGGCCGGGGGCCGGAGCACCCGCGGAGGCGGCCGAGGGAGCGGGCGCCGGATCACCGGGCGCGGAACCGGACGCCGGGGCGATCCCCCAGCGGTGCCCCGGAACGGACGCCGGCCCGGCCGCGCGGCCGGACGGGGACGCGGGGGCGGGTGGGGGCTCGGGGGCGCCCGGCGGGGCGGACCGGGGTCCCGCACCGCGGGGCGTGCCGGAGCCGGGCGCGCGGGAGGCCGTGCGGTGAGCGAGTACGGCACCTGGCGTCGGGTGGCGGGTGAGGGGCGCCGGTTCCTGCGCGGGCAGGTCCGCCCGCTGCGGCGGCTCGCGCTCTGGTCGCTGCTGGAGTCCGCCCACACCTTCCTCGGCGGCTACGCGGTGGCCCGCGCCCTCGACGACGGTTTCCTCGCCGGCCGGACCGGCACCGGCGTCGGCTGGCTGGCCGTGGCCGCCGGGGGCGCCCTCGTCGGGGCCGTCGCCCTGCGCGGGGTGTTCGGCGGACTCGCTGACCTGGTCGAGCCGCTGCGGGACGGCCTGGTGCGGCGCGCCGTGCGCCAGGCGATCGGGCGGGCCGTCGCCGACCCGTGGCGCGCTGGTGACGAGGGTGCCGTCTCGCGGCTCACGCAGCAGACCGAGATGGCCCGGGACTCCTTCGCCGGACTGGTCCTCGTCGCCCGTTCGTTCGTCTTCACCGCCCTGGGCGCGCTGCTCGGGCTGGCCGCGCTGGCCCCCGTCCTGCTGGTCCTCGTCCTGCCCGCGCTGCTCCTCGGTACGGCCGGGTTCCTCGCCACGCTGCACCCGAGCGCGCGCGTCCAGCGTGCGGCGCTCGATGCCGACGAGGCGCTGTCCGCGCGTACCGGTGAGCTGGCGGCGGGGCTGCGCGACGTGGTGGCCTGCGGCGGCGGGGCGAGCGCCGGGGCGCCGGTGGAAGCTCTGATCGCCGAGCAGGAGCGGCTGACGCGGCGCCTCGCGCGGTGGACCGCCCTGCGGACGCTGAGCCTGGGCGTCGCGGGCCGGCTGCCGGTCGTCGTCCTGCTGGCCGGTACGCCCTGGCTGCTCGGGCGGGGGGTGAGCACGGGGGCGGTGGCCGGGGCCCTCACCTACCTCGTGCAGTCGCTGCTGCCCGCCCTGGACGCACTGATGACGGCCCTGGGCGCGGCGGGCACCCGCCTGCTGGTGGTCCTGGACCGGTTCTGCCTCCCCCGGCCGGCCCCGGCGCCGCCGGAGGAGCCCGCTCCCGCCACGGCGGCGGGCCCGGCCGTCGTCGTGGTGGAGCGGGGCGCTCCCGGTCCGGCGGCGCTTCCGGTGCCGCCGCCGCGCGCCCCCGCAGGGCCGGTGCCCGCCGTCGAGTTGCGGGGGGTCGGCTTCGCCTACGGGCCGGGGGCGCAGCCGGTGATCGACGGGCTCGATCTGGTGGTGGGGGCCGGTGAGCACCTGGCCGTGGTGGGGCCGAGCGGCATCGGCAAGTCCACGCTCACGGCCCTGATCGCCGGCCTGCTGCCGCCCGGCCGGGGGACCGTACGGGTGGCGGGCGGGCCCGCGCGGGGTGGCCCGGGGCGCGGTCCCGACCTCCGCCGGACGCTGCTGCCGCAGCAGGCGTACGTCTTCACGGGCACGGTCCGCGAGAACCTGACCCACCTCCTCCCCGGCCCGGTGCCCGGGGAGGAGGTGGAGCGGGCCGCCGCCGCCCTCGGGGCGGACGCGCTGATAGCCCGGCTCGGGGGACTGGACGCGGTCCTCGACCCGGGGCGGCTCTCCCCGGGCGAGCGGCAGCAGCTCGCCCTGGCCGCCGCCTACCTCTCCCCCGCCCCCCTGCTGCTGCTCGACGAGGCCACCTGCCACCTCGACCCCCTGGCCGAGGAACGCGCCGAGCGGGCGCTCGCCGAACGCCCCGGGGCCCTCGTGGTGGTCGCCCACCGCATCTCCTCGGCGGCCCGGGCCGACCGGGTCCTCGTACTCGACGGGACCCGGGCGGTGTGCGGCACGCATGCGGAGCTGCCGGCCAGGTCGCCCCTGTACCGGGATCTGGTGGGCTTGTGGAACGAGCGCGGGTGAGGCGCGGATGAGGCGGGGACGCGGATGCGGGCCGGCGGCTCAGACCCAGCCGGCCCGCCGGGATATCCGGATGGCGTCAACCCGGTTGCGGGCGCCGGTCTTGCGGGTCGCGGCGGCCATGTAGTTCCGTACGGTTCCGCTGGCGAGGTGCAGGGCGCGGGCGATCTCGGCGATCGAGTCGCCCTCGGCGGCTCGGGCCAGGACGCTCAGTTCGCGCGGGCTCAGCGGCATGGGATCGGCTTCCATGAAGGCGGAGGCGAGGGTGGCGTCGATGAAGCGTTCTCCCGCGGCGACCTTGCCGATGGCGCGGACCAGCCGGCCGGGCGAGCCGTCCTTGTCGACGTAGCCGAGGGCCTGGGCCTGGAAGGCGCGCCGCAGTGCGCCGGGGGTGTCGGCCCGGGCGAGGACGAGCAGGGGGGTGGGCGAGTGGGGCAGCAGGCGGACGGTGCCGGCGTCCGCGAGGAGGGCGGCCGACACCTCCGGACAGTCGAGGTCGACGACGGCGACGTCGGGTCGTAAGAACTCCGCCTGGCGGGCGGCGGTACGCCAGCCGGCGGAGGTGACTTCGAAGTCGCCCTCGGATCTCAGCAGTGCGGCCAGGGCGGACCGCACCAGGCACACGCTGTGCAGCACCAGGACCTTGGTCATCGGGGTTCCCCTCACGTGGCGATCGATCGGCACCAAGCGGGTGCCCAGCTACCGTAGGGAGAGAACGTGGCCGCGGGAGGCGTGCGGCGGCGTGTGGCCGAAGCCCTCGCTCCCCCCGGCGCACCGGCGAGCCGTCTCCACGGACGCGACCTCGGCGGACGTCGGTGGGCCGGTCGCGAAACCCGGCGGGCGGCGGCAAGCGGATGGGCTGATTCCGCCCACGTTTCGGCGCTGCGCGACCGTCCCGGGATGGCGGATGGGGCGCCTGAGGCGGAGGCTGGGGGTATGCGAGGGCGTGTACTCGGCGCGGCCGCCGCCGCGTCGGCGGCCGTCCTGCTGCTGGCGGCGACGCCCGGGCCGGGCGGCGGCGCGGACCCCGGGCGGCGGGTGGACATCGGCGGCGGGCGCGGTCTGTACCTGCACTGCGCGGGCTCCGGTAGCCCGACCGTGGTGCTGCTGTCCGGGCTGCACGACTCCGCCGACCCCTGGTCGCTGACCGACACCGTCCCGCCCGTACCGAAGGCCCCGGCGGTGCTGCCGGGCGTGGCCTCGTTCACCCGGGTGTGCGCCTACGACCGGCCGGGCACCATCCGCTACGCCGAGCCGCCCGCGCTCACCGACCGGAGCACGCCCGTACTGGGCACCCGCACGCTGGCCGCGATGGTCCGGGACCTGGACCGGGTGCTGACGGCCGGCCACATGCCGGGCCCCTACCTGCTGGTGGGGCACTCCTTCGGCGGGATGCTGGCCCTGCGGTACGCGCAGGAGCACCCGGGGCGGACCCGCGGGCTGGTCCTGGTCGACGCCCTGGGGCCCGGGCTCAAGCCCGCGATGGGCAGGGACTGGGCGGCGTACGTCCAGGCGCTGCGGCATCCGAGGACGCCGTTCGACGCGGATCCGGACTTCGAGCAGGTGGACATCGACGGCGGGGTCGCCGCCCTCGACCGCGGCGGCCCGCTCCCGCCGGTGCCGGTCGCGGTCCTCAGCAAGACGGCGCCCTTCGCGGCGCCGCCCGCCATGGCCAAGGACCTCCTCGCGAAGCTGGAGCGGGCCTGGCCCGGGGCGCAGCAGGCGTTGGTGAACCTGCGGCCGCGGACGCCGCACCTGCTGGCGACCGGCAGCGACCACTACGTCCAGGTCCACGACCCGGACCTGACGGTCGCGGCGGTCCGCCTGGTCGCGGACCGCGCGGCGACACTGCCCGCTCCGGCTCACGCCCCGCGGACCCCGTAGCCGCCTCCTCGGTGCGCTGTGGCGGTCGCGTTCGGCGTCTACACCGGTGTGCGGGCGGGGCGGGTCCCGTACGCGAAGGCGAGGATGTCGTCGGCCGCCTCGCGCAGACTGCCGAAGTGCCGGTGTACGCCCTCCACCGCGTCCGGCGTGTTCACCCCCCACACCGTCATCCCGGCGCGCAGCCCGGACCGTACGCCGGACGGGGCGTCCTCGATGACCAGGCAGTCCGCCGGCCGGGCCGCCAACCGCGCGGCGGCGCGCAGGTAGGGCACGGGCGACGGCTTGCCCTCCTCGACGGCGGCCGCGTCCACCAGGACCTCCGGAACGGGCAGACCGGTCCGGGCGAAGCGTCCGCGCACGCGGTGCTCGTAGTTCGAGGTCACCAGCGCCCAGCGGCCCGGCGGCAGGGCGCGCAGCAGCTCCGGCGCGCCGTCGAAGGCCGCGTAGACGCCCGACCGGACGTCCTCGTCCTCCAGTTCGTGCAGCGCGGCCAGGCACTCCGCCGGATCCCGGTCCGGGGCGACCTGTGCGAAGGTCTCCGCCGGCCGCGTCCGCAGTGCCACCCGGTGGACCTCGGCGGGATCCAGCCCGTACCGCCGCGCCCAGGTGTGCCAGACCCGGCGCTGGTTGTCGAGGGCGTCGATCAGGGTGCCGTCGACATCGAACAGGACGTACTTCGCCGCGCGGGGCGCGGGCATCTCGTCGGTCACGCCATGATCATGCCATCAGGCGCGCGCCTGCTCGCGGTCAGTCGGGGCGGGGGCCGATCACGCGGGTGCCGTCGTGGACCGTGATGGCCTGCGCGGGGCACATGTCGGCCGCCTCCAGGATCCGTTCCTCGGCGGCGACCCGGTCCGTGCGCGGCCGGGCGTGGTCGTCCTCCAGGACGAACACCTCGGGGGCGGTGCCCGCGCAGATGCCCGACCCCAGGCACAGTCCGGCGTCGACCCGTACGGTCCACGTCACGGCGCTCACCACCCGACCGGCATGACGCGCGGCCCGCGCACCAGCATCTCGGTCTTCCACGTGACGTCCCCCGCGAGCTTGAGCCCGGGGAAGCGCGCGAGCAGCGCCCCCAGAGCCTCCTGGAGCTCCATGCGGGCCAGCGGGGCGCCCAGGCAGTGGTGGACGCCGTGGCCGAAACCAAGGTGCTGGCCGGCCGGGCGCCGGATGTCGAGGGCCCCGGGGGCGGTGAAGCGCAGCGCGTCGCGGTTGGCGGCGCCGATCGCGACGAGCAGCGGGTCCCCGGCCCGGACGCGGGTGCCGCCGACCTCGATGTCCTCGGTGGCGTACCGGGCCTGGCTCGCGCCGCTGCCGAGCGGTACGAACCGCAGCAGTTCCTCCACGGCGTTCGCGATCAGGGCGGGGTCCCGGCGCAGCAGTGCGAGCTGGTCGGGGTGGTCGAGGAGGGTGAGGACGAAGTTGGGGATCTGGGAGGCCGTCGTCTCGTGCCCGGCCACCAGGACCGCCACGCACAGGTCGACGAGCTCCAGCTCGGAGAGCCGGTCGCCGTCGGCGTCGCGGGCCTCGATGAGGGCCGTCATCAGGTCGTCCCGGGGGTCGCGGCGGTGCGCCTCGATCAGCCCCGCCATGTAGGCGCGCAGTTCCTCGCGGCTGGCGTGGAACTCCTCGGCGGTGAGCGAGCTGGTCGAGAGCGCCGCGTCGCTCCACACCCGGAAGCGCGGCCGGTCCTCGACCGGGACGCCCAGCAGCCGGCAGATCACGGCCACCGGGACGGGCAGCGCGTAGCGGTCGACGAGGTCGGCCGGCGGGCCGGCCGCCTCCAGTTCGTCGAGCAGCCCTTCGGCGAGCGCGCGCACCTGGGGCCGGAGCTTCTCGACCTGCCGGACGGTGAACGCCTTGGCCACCAGGGACCGCAGGCGGGTGTGGTCGGGCGGGTCCATGCCCAGGATGCCGCTGTCGGTGCGGCCCTCGGACTGGCGGGGCTCGTCGTGGGCGGCGCCCGCCGCGCGGCTGAACCGCGCGTCGCCGAGCACGAGGCGGGCGTCCGCGTAGCGGGTGACCAGCCAGGCCGGTTCGCCGTACGGCATCTGTACGCGTAACAGGCCGGGCCGGTTGCGGACGCGCTCGTACTCCTCGGCGAGCTGGAGTCCCTCGGCGGTGTTGAAGGGGTAGGCGTGCGGGGTGGTGCCGGTGGTCGTCACTGCGGCCTCCCTGAGTGTAAGCAGCTGCTTACAAACCTAGGACGGGCCAACCCGCCGGTCAACGACGGTTTGTGGCCGTTATCCTGACGGGCCTTCCGAGAGGACCATCAGCCGTGGACGAACCCTTGCGACCGCAGCCCGCGGAGCGCCCCCGCAACGCCGCGGCCACCCGCCTGAAGCTGCTCGACGCGGCGGGTGAGCTGTTCGCCGAACGGGGCTACGAGCGCACCACGGTCCGGGCGATAGCCGAGCGCGCCGGAGTCAACCAGGCGCTGCTGTTCCGCTACTTCGGCTCCAAGCACGGGCTGCTGAGCGAGGTCATCGCCCGGGGAAGCCTGGAGCAGCTGCGCGCGACGGCGCCGGAGGACCTCTTCGAGACCGCCCTGCGCTCGATGCTCACGCGCAGTGCCCCGGGGGGCGACCGCTCCCTGGAGGTGTACCTGAGGTCCGTCGGGCGGGGCGACGAGGCGAGCGGGACGCTGCGGGAGCTGGGCGCGGAGTACCGGAAGGTGCTGTCGGGGCTCACCCCCTCCGGGGACGGGGACGGGGACGGGGGCGCGAGCAGCGAGGGGAGCGGGGACGGCGCGCTGCGGGCCGACCTGGCCATGGCCTGGCTGCTGGGCATCGGCCTGATGCGGACCGTCGCCGCCCGTGAGCCCCTGGCGAGCGCCGATCCGGACGAGGTGTGCCGGCTCGTACTGGCCACCCTCGACCGTTTCTGGACCATGCCGGCGCAGGCGCCGCGCCCGCCAGGGGACGGCGCCGCACCTCCCGCCGGTCCGGACGCGGGCCGCTGACCAGCGGCCCGCGCTCCGGTCGGCGGGTGAGGGGACGCGGGGATCAGGGGTCGGCCGCCTCAGACGCTGCCGAGGTCCGAACTCACCCACCGCTGCGGCCGCATGTGGATCACCACCTGCTCCCCGTGCTCCTTCCAGGCGAAGTCGACGTAGCCCTCGACCTTCTCCGCCGGCAGGTACCGGGAGGACATCTCCACCAGCAGCTCGCGCGTGCCCGGAGCCGTCGAGACGACCGGCCCCTCGACGGACACGTACCGGATCGTGGGCTCCAGCCGGTCCACCATCAGGGTGAACCGGCCCGCGGCCCGGATGAGTTCGGCCTTGCGCGAATCGCGGCCGGTCATGATCCAGACGTCGCCGCCGGGTGCGTAGTGGTACCAGATGGGGACCGTCAGCGGGGCGCGGTCGCCGTCCGCTCCCGCGTTCACCGCGAGGGCGGCGATGTGGGGCTCGGCGAGGAACTGCTCACGTTCTGTACTGGACAGGGCCATGGCACACTCCTTCGACAGCGGGATCCCCCGAGGGACCCCGTCACCGTGGAAACCTGCCCCGCGCCGGGCCCTTTCCTCGCGCGTCACCCGCCCGGCGCAGGCCGGGACGGCCGGTCGGCGTCCGTGCGCAGCACCCGGCCGAGGTAGCCGGGCCCCGAGGGCGGCACGACCTGGGGTGCGGTCCGGTAGCGCTGGGTTCCGGTCTGCCAGGCGTGGTAGCCGCTCATCCACGCGGCCATGACGCGGACGTATCCGGCGACGTCGGCCCGTTCCCGCTCACAGAGGGCGAGCTGCGCGCAGACGCCGGGCACCTGTCCGGCCAGGTCCTGGAACCGCAGCACGCGCCGGTCCACCTCGTGCCGGGCCGCGATGAGGGCTTCGGCGCGGGTGAGGTGCCGGGCCCGTTCGAGGACGAGGACGAGGTTGTCCATGTCGCCGCGGGCCTCCTCCTTCTCCAGGGAGTACACGTCGTTGCACATCAGGGTCACGTCGATGGCGGACCGGCGCATGATGCGCAGCTCGGGGCTGTGGAAGGCGGCCGGGGGGACGGTGACGCCGGCCGCGCGTTCGCCGAGCGAGAGGGGCAGGTCGGTGGCGGCGACGCCGCGCCGGACCTGGAGGTAGGCGTCGAGATCGGCCGGGGTGCCGCGCAGCCGGCCCCGCGCTTCGTGGGCCTGCGCGGCGAAGTAGTACTCCCATTCGTGCGCGGTACGGGCGGTCCAGGCGGGATGGGCGCCGTCGGCGGCGCGGGCCCGGATGTCGGCGAACGCCCTCGTGCACGGGTCCGCGCCGGGCGGCGGCGGGGCGCCGTGCGCCACGTCGATCAGCGTCCGGCACGCGCGGGCGGTCCCGGCGGGGTCGCGGCCGAGGGGGCCGTCGAACTGGTCGTCGAAGACGAAGAAGAACCCCATCGCGTCCGCGCACAGGTCCAGGGCCGGGCCCCGGGCGTGCGGGAAGCCGAGTGCGGCCAGGCGCGGCATGTCCCAGGAGACGTACCAGGCCAGGGACCGGTCGTCACCGACCAGGCCGGTACGGCGCACCCAGTCGAGGTTGTGCCGACGGGCGCTTTCGAGGTCGGGGCTGATCTCCGTGGCGGCGGGGAGGTCGAAGTCCATGTCCTGGGGCACGGGTCCTCCCGGAACCGTAGTGGGTGGCGCGGAGCAACCGCCCACCCTGCCCGGGCCGCCCGCGTCCGGGCAGGGGGCGCGCGGTGTGGCCCGACGCAACCACGCGCACCCCGTGTACCGTCGTGCGCCCCGTACGCCCTCCCGCGCTCCGGCACGCGCCGGTCTGGTTCAGGGCGTGATGTTCTGGTTGAAGTGGAACAGGTTGTCCGGGTCGTAGGCGCGCTTGACCGTCACCAGGCGGTCGTAGTTGCCCTTGTAGTTGGCCCGGATCCGGTCCTGGTCGTCGCCGGCCATGAAGTTGACGTATCCGCCCTCCTGCGAGTGCGGGGCGATCGCCTCGTAGTACTCGCGCACCCAGGCGGTGTTGGCCTCGTTGTCGGCGGGGTCGGGCCACATGCCGGCGATGACCGTCGCGAACGAGGCGTCGCGGTAGGCGAAGGCCGTCGCGTCCGGCGCGACGTCGTGGCAGGCGCCGTTGATCGGGTAGATGTGGACGGTCGAGTTGACGACGGGGACCCGGGGGCCGTGCCGCAGGTGCGCCTCGATCGCCTCGTCGGTGAGCTCGCCGGCGAAGTTGGCCTTCCAGTAGTGCTGGAGCCCCGGCGGGACGAGGCCGTCGAACGCGGCGTTCAGCGCCGGGTAGGGCATGGGTCCGACGTGCTCGGCGACCACGGGCGCGAAGGCGCGCAGCGGCTCCAGGGCGCGCTCGCCCTCCTCGACCGGGCCGGCCCAGCAGGCCACCATCAGGATGAACGGCTGCCCGTGCCGGTCCTCCGGGATGAACGGCAGCGGCGGCGCGATCTGGAAGGCGGGGAAGCAGCCCAGCTCGCGGGGCGCGTCGGCGATGAGGTCGCGGTAGCCGCGCAGCACGGCGCCCGCGTCGTCCAGTTCGTACAGGATCGGACCGCCGTAGACGTCGCCGACCGGGGCCAGCCGGAATTCGAGCGAGGTCACGGCCCCGAAGTTGCCGCCCCCGCCGCGCAGCGCCCAGTACAGGTCCTCGTTCTCGTCCTCGCTCGCCACCAGCAGCCGGCCGTCCGCCGTCACCACGTCCGCCGAGAGCAGGTTGTCGCAGCTCAGGCCCTGCCCGCGGGCGAGGTAGCCGATGCCGCCACCGAGGGTGAGGCCGCCGACACCGGTGGTGGAGATGATGCCGCCGGTCGTGGCCAGGCCGAAGATCTGGGTGGCCGCGTTGAAGTCGCCCCAGGTGGCTCCGCCCTCGGCGCGCGCCGTGCGCTCACCCGGATCGACCCGTACGCCCCGCATCCCGGACAGGTCGGCCACGACGCCGTCGTCGCAGGTCCCGAAGCCGGGCACGCTGTGGCTGCCGCCGCGGACGGCGAGGCCGAGCCCGTTCTCCCTGGCGTAGTCAACGGCCGCCATGAGATCGGCGGCGCCGGCGCAGTGCACGACGACCGCGGGCTTGCGGTCGATCATGGCGTTGTAGACCTTGCGCGCCTCGTCGTAGGCGCCGTCCTCGGGGGTGACGACCGTGCCGCGCACCCGTTCGCGCAACTGGTCGACGGAGATCTTTCCCATGGCCGATGCTCCTCGCGCCCGTACCGCGCACCGGCGGAGTCGCCGGGGAGCCGGGCCTCACTCCTCACGCTACGCCGATGGGGGCGGCCCTCAAGCCGAAGCCGGCGGCGGCGGGCCCTGGGCGAGGATCCTGGCCGCGGCGAACTCCTCGCGCGCCTCCTGCTCGGCCAGCTCCAGATACCCGTACGCGTCGTCGCCGACCGGGATCCGCAGGGGCGTGGGGGCGTCGGCTGCGACGACGGCCAGGACCCGTGCCGCGAAGTCCTCGGGGCGGCCCGTATCGGGGTGGTCAACGAGGCCGCGCGAGCCCTCGAGCATCGGGCGGTTGGTCGCGTCGTACGCGGGGACCCGGTGGCGCGCTTCGGTCATGGACGTGCCGTAGCGGGTGGCGTACATGCCCGGTTCGAGCACGGTGACCCGGATGTGGTGTGGAGCGGCTTCGACGGCCAGGGCCTGGCTCATGCCTTCGAGGGCGTGCTTGCCGGCGGTGTAGGCGCCCAGGCCGGGGAAGGCGATCCGGCCCACGACGGAGGAGACGTTGACGATGTGGCCGTGTCCCTGGGCCCGCATCAGCGGCAGGACGAGGCGGGTGAGCCGCCAGGGGCCCACGACCAGGGTCTCCAGCTGGTCGCGCAACTCGGCGTCCGAGACCTCTTCGACCGCGCCGAACAGTCCGACGGCGGCGTTGTTGACCAGGACGTCGATCCCGCCGAGGCGGTCGGCCGCGGTGCGGACGGCGTCCTCACAGGAGGCGGCGTCCCGCAGTTCGAGCGGGACCGGGATGATGCGGCCGGGCCAGGCGGCGGCCAGTTCCTCCAGGTCGGCGGTCTTGCGGGCGGTGACCACCAGTTCGTCCCCGGCCCGGGCCGCGGCGATGGCCAGCGCGCGCCCGAGGCCGGAGGAGCATCCCGTGACCAGCCAGCGTCTTCCCATGGTTCCCCCCGAGGTGAACGAGCCGAGCCGGGCCGGATGCCCGTGGCGGCCGCCGCGCCGGCCCGGGCTCGCGCGTGGCCGGTTCGCGACGGCAGTTCATGGTCGGGGCGGCCCGGGCCCCCGGTCATCCCACGTGCGGAGGCGCGCGGAGGCGCGCGGGCGCACGACCGGGCGCGCACGCGACCCGCCGGCAGCGGGAGCCGGCACCGTCCTCAGGGGTGACGGGCGCTCTCAGGCGAGGAGGGCCACCGTCGCCGCGCGGGCGTCCCCGCTCTCAGGCGAGGAGGGCCGCCGCCTCCCGGCGGGCGTCCTCCAGCCAGGCGGCGCGCTGCTCACCGGTCGAGTCGCCGACGGTCCGGAAGACCGTCCGGCGTACGTCGGACACGCCGACGTACGGCAGCACGCAGGCCGACCAGATCCGCTGGAGGGGGTCGCCGAACTCGTCCTCTTCCCGGTCGGCCGGCGTATCGGAGGTGTTCAGCACGAGCGCCCGCCCCGCCCGAAGGAGCCCCGCGGGTTCCCCTTCCGCGGTACCCAGCTTGTAGGCGACACCGGGCACGAGGACGCGCTGCACCCAGCCCGCGAGCACGGCGGGCGGCATGCCCCACCAGTTCGGGTGGACGAACGCCAGGGCGTCGAGGGCGGCCACCTCCGCCCGGTGGAGCGCCACGTGCGCGTCGGGTGCCCGCGCGGCCGACTCGACCGTCCCCGTCTCCTCGGCGGACAGCAGGGCCGTGAACCCCTCGGCGTACAGGTCGTGGGCCCGTACGTCGGCTCCCCCGGCCCGCAGTTCCGTCACCACCGCGTCGAACACGGCGTGGTTGAAGCTCCCCGGCCTCGGGTGGGCGAGGTAGACACCTATGCGCATGGTTCCCCCGGTTGACGCGGATACGGATGTCACGCGGACACCCGCCCCCCGCGCGCCCTCAGCCTCACACACGCCGGTGCCGCACCGCCCACCGCCCCCGTGCGCTCAAGTGGCGTGCGCCGCGCGGGGGTTCGTTCTGCCGCCGGGCCGGGGTGGGCGCACGTCAGTGGTCGGCCAGGGCGGAGATGGCGTCGTGGGTGTGGATGTGCGTGCCCGGGTTGGCGCCGTCCAGGGACGCGATCATGGCGGCCGCGAGGCGGTCGGCCGCGATCGGGCGGTACGGGCGCAGCGGTCCGGCCAGCAGCGGGCCGAGCGCGGAGGCCAGGGTCATCGTGGCGCGTTCGGCGGGCCGGCTCTCGGGGCGCTCGCCCAGCAGGAAGGAGGGCCGGAAGATCTCGGTGCTCCGGTATCCGAGGGCGATGACGTCCCGTTCGGTGTCGCCCTTGACGCGGAGGTAGAAGGTGCGGGAGGCGGGGTCGGCGCCCGCGGAGGAGCACAGGGCGATGCGCTGTGCTCCCGCCTTGAGGGCGAGGGCGGCGACCGCCACGGTGTAGTGCTGGTCGACCCTGCGGAAGGCCTCTTGTGAGCCGGCCTTCTTGATGGTGGTGCCCAGCGTGCAGTACACGTCGTCGGCGGCGGGCACCGAGGCCTCGTCGAGGGCGGAGAAGTCCACGAGGCGGACGTCGAGCTTGTCGTGGGCGTGTGCCGGGGGCCGGCGGACGAGGACCGTGACCCGGTCGTAGCGATCTCCCGCCAGCAGCCGGTCCAGCAGGAGGGTGCCGACGAGGCCGGTGGCTCCGGCGAGCAACGCGGTACGGGAGGCCATGACGGGCGCCTTTCGCGGCAGGGCACGCCGGGTGGGTGCCGGGTCCGGCCGTTGCCCGTGGCGGCTCCGACCGTGGTCAGGATGTCATGCGCGGCGCCTCGGGGCGGTCGAGGAAGGCCAGTACGGCCCGCTTCTCGGGGAGGTGGACCTCGGGCAGGTCGATCTCCGGGAGGAGGATCTCCCCCTGCTGGACGAAGCCGAGCCGGTTCAGCAGGGCGACGGCCTTGTCGTTGCGGGCGTCGGGTTCGCCCACCGCGCGCAGCACGGCCGGGTCGCGGAAGGTGAAGCGGATGAGCGCACCGAGCAGGGTACGGCTGAAGCCGGGCCGGGGCGGCCCGGCGGCGGGCGCCAGCATCAGGTGGACGCCGATGTCGCCCTCCCGTACCTCGTAGCACTCGCTGATGCGGTCCTCGGCCGGCTGGTACGTCTGGAACAGCGCCACCGGTTCGTCGTCCAGCCGGACCATGAAGGCGTGATGGGTGTCGCGGCGGTCCACGTCCTCGTAGATCTCCTGGACCAGCTCACGGCTGATGCCGTTCATCCCCCAGAACCGGGCGCGCTCCTCCAGGACCCAGGAGTGCAGCACGGCCGAGTCCGCCGCGGGGTCGACCGGGGTGAAGCGGACGGTGCCGAAGCCTTCGATGGTCTCGGTGCGGGCGTCCGGGCGCGGGGAGCCGGAGACGTGGGGGTCGGAGACGAGGGAGGCGGACTCGGGTCTCATGGGGTTCCTGTTTCTCGTACGTATTAGGTAAGGCTGCCCTAATCATACGGGCCGGTAGGGCGCATGGTCTCAACTGCCGGACAGGGTCTTCTGGAGCCAGTCGAAGACGACCTCGCAGTGCAGTTGCGGGGCCATCGGGGAGCAGTGGAGCTGCGCTCCCTCCGCCGCGGTCAGTTTCACGTAGTCCTTGGACGAGGTGAGCTTGTCGTACATCTGGCGTGGCTGCCCCGGGTAGAACTGCTCGCCCTCGTAGTCCAGTACCAGGGTGGGCGCCTTGATGCGGCCGACCACGGAGGTGACGGCGAGCGCCTGGATGCGGGTGGCGGGGGTGTAGAAGTCGGTGAACAGCTTGCCCTGGCGGGCTTCGAGCATGGCGTCGGCGGAGAAGGGCTCGAACCTCTTCTTCATCACGGCGGCGTCCTGTGGGGGCAGTTCGGGGGCGACCTCCTTGTTCCAGATGTCGTTGGTCTCCTGCTTGCCGGGGGTGAGGATCTTCCGGATCTCGGGCGGGAAGCCGAGCCACGGCTCGACGCAGCCCGGCATCGCCACCAGGGCCGCGATCCGGTGGTCGAAGGCCGCGGCGCGGGGGGCGAGGTCGCCGGCCATGCTCAGACCGGTCAGGGCGATCTTGCCGGTGTCCACGTCGGGGCGGGCGGACAGCCAGTCGATGAGGGGGCCGACGACCTTCTCCCAGGTCGGGGTGAACACCACGCGGTCGACGAAGAGCAGCTGCCCCTGACCCGGGCCGTCGTAGACGAGGGCGTTCCAGCCCCGCTGGAGGGCGGCCTGAACGCCGTACGTCCACATGTCGACGTTCTGCCCGTCGCTGCCGTTGGTCAGGATCACGGTGGGGCGGGGGGTGGGCGTCTCGTCGGGACGGAAGAACCACACCGGCAGGGGCGTCGAGCCGTAGGGGACGGTGGCCTTGACCGCGGCGGGCTCGCACAGGTCGCAGAAGGTGTCCCAGGCACCGCGCCCGGCCTTGTACAGCGCCTCCTCGCTGCCCGGGTCCTCGGAGCCGAGGACGAAGAACAGCGCCTGGCCGTAGTACTGGGCCGCGCGCAGTGCCCGGAACCGCCTCGTCTGGCCGTCCGCCGGTGCGCCGGGCGGGGGCCGCAGGAGCCGGTCACCGAGCGCGCGGAACGTCTGGACGTACGTCTGCGCGGACACGCCGGCCTGGTTGATCGCGTCGACGGCGGTGAGGACCTCGCCGACCTCGGCGGCGCCGGCGCCCGAGGCACCGAGCGCGAGGAGGCCGTTGAAGTTGTACGCCGGGTCCTTGAAGAGCGTCATCACGCCCGGGGTGAGGCCGGCCGGCCTGGGTGGGGCGGAGCCGCTGGGCGCCGGCGCGGCGGGCGCGCCCGGCGGGGCACAGCCCGCGGCGAGCACCGCCCCCGCGCCGGCACCGGCGACGAGCAGGGCACGGCGGGTCGGGCCGGACTCGGGGTCGTTCGGTAGGCGCGTCATACCGGCCGAACGTAGCCCCGCGCCGCCGCACCGACCTCCCGACTGCTCCGAACGGCCCCGTCCGCCGCATCGGGGACGGGGCGGCGCGTCAGGCCTGCGCCGTGGGGCGTACGACGATGTCGCCGACGTCGACGCCATCCGGCTGTTCGATGGCGAAGGCGATGGCGCGGGCCACCGCGTCCGGGGACAGGGCCGTCTCCATCATGGGGGCGATCCGGGCCTTCGCGTCCGCGCCCATGCGCTCGGTGAAGTCCGTACGGACGGCGCCGGGCGAGACGACGGTCACGCGCAGGCGGTCGCCGGCCTCCTGGCGCAGACCCTCGGAGAGGGTGCGTACGGCGTTCTTCGTGGCGGCGTAGACCGACTGGAGCGGCACGACGCGCAGCCCGGCGGTGGACACGGTGTTGACGAAGTGTCCGGAACCCTGCTCCCGGAAGACGGGGAGGGCCGCGGCGATCCCGTAGAGGACGCCCTTGAGGTTGACGTCGATCATCTCCTCCCAGTCCTCGACGCGCAGTTCGTCCAGCGGGGAGATCAGGCCGACCCCGGCATTGCTGACGAGGACGTCGAGCGCGCCGTACCGGCCGCGGGCCAGGGCGACCAGGCCGGCGAGGTCCGCGCGGCGCGTCACGTCCGTACGGACCCAGGCGGCTTCGCCGCCGGCCTCCGCGATGCGGGCCGCGACCGCTTCGAGGCGCTCCGGGCGGCGCGCGCCGAGGACGACCTTCGCGCCGCGCTCGGCGAGCAGGAGGGCGGTCGCCTCGCCGATTCCGCTGCCGGCGCCGGTGATGGCCACGACTTTGCCTTCGATTCCCGACATGGGGGTGGGTCCCTTCAGAGGAACGGAGTGAGGGCGGGGCGGGGCGGACCCGCCCTGCCCAGGAGTGAAAATGGAGGCGCCGCCACTTCACTGAAGAGTAAGTGGAGGCGCCTCCGCTTAGCAAGCCAGACAGGACGGGAGAGCCTCGTGGCCACTGATTCCGGACGCCCGCTCAGGGCCGACGCACGGCGCAACCGGGAGAAGATCCTGGCCGCCGCGGTGCGCGTGTTCAGCGAGGAGGGACTGGACGCGCACCTGGAGCGCGTCGCCCACGAGGCCGGCGTGGGGACCGGCACCCTCTACCGCAACTTCCCGACCCGGGATGCCCTGATCGAGGCGGCCTACCGCAACGAAGTGGCCCGGCTGTGCGACTCGGCCCCGGCCTTGCTGGCCGCCGCGCCTCCGCACGAGGCGCTGCGCACCTGGACGCGCCACTTCATCGACTACGCCACCGCCAAACTCGGCATGGCCGACGCCATGCGCGCCGTGCTCGCCGCCGGAAGCAACCCGTACGCCGACAGCCACGCGATGATCCAGGACGCCCTGGCCTCCCTCATGGAAGCGGGTACCGCCGCGGGGACGATCAGGTCGGACATCAGCGCGACCGACATGTTCGCCGCCCTCGCCGGCATCGCCCTCACCTCGGCCCGCCCCGAGCAGCGGGAGCAGGCCGAACGCCTCCTCGACCTCACCCTCGACGGTCTGCGCTCCGCACCGCCCCGGCCGCCCGGCGGCCGGGCGGGGCGGGCGTGATCCCCCGGCGCGGCGCGGGGCGCGGCGGCGGGCGGGCGGTCACCATGGGGCGGACGAAGGAGGTGCGCCTTGTCCGCACAGGGATCCGCGCAGCGGCCCACGACCGAACTGGACGCCCGCTACAGCTCCGCGCTCCACCCCCGCCCGGGCGCCGAGGACATCGCCCCCACCCCGTGGGACGAGGCCCAGCGGCACCTGGAGGCCGCCGAGATCTTCTGGGTCTCCACCGTCCGGCCCGACGGCCGGCTGCACGTCACCCCCGTGGTCGCCGCCTGGCACCGGGGGGTGCTCTACTTCTCCACCGGCCCGTCCGAGCAGAAGGCGAAGAACCTCGCCCACGACGGGCACTGCGCGCTGACCACCGGGGGCAACTCGCTCACCGCGGGGCTGGACCTCGTGGTCGAGGGGACGGCGGAGCGGGTCGCCGACCCGGCGGTGCTGGAGGAGGTGATCACGGCGTACGAGACGAAGTACGGGGCGCACATCACCTCCCCCGAGGGGACCTTCCACGGGATGTCGGAGGGGTTCCGCACGGGCGACGTGCTGGTGTTCGCGCTGGCCCCGGACACGGCGTACGGCTTCGGCCGGGACGACGGGGTCTACTCGCACACCCGGTGGACCTTCTGAGACGACGACCCTTCACGCCTCCGGTGTGGTGAGCGCCGGAGTGGGTTCGCTCCAGGGGTTGGGGAGCGCTCCGGTGACGGGGCCGCAGACGGCCGCGCCCCGTTCGCCCGCCGTGCGCACGGCGAGCGGGACGAGGGCCGCGGGGACCGCGTAGACGAGGTGGCAGAACCGTTCCGGCGGATGGCGGGCGGTCCACTCGGGCCGGCTGAACCCCGATACGTACGTGGACCAGTCGCCCTCGAACGTGACGACGAGGTCCGCCAGCCGCAGGTACCCCGGATCGGGGTGGACGCCCGGGTTGAGCACGACGGTCGCCGCGCCGAGCCCGCGCAGCGAGCGGACCAGGCGGCGGCAGGCGCGCAGCCCCTGCCGGTCGGCCGTCACCCGGTCCAGGAAGACGCCGTCGACCCCGTACCACTCCTGGTAGCGGAGGATCTCGACGCTGGCCTCGGCGCCCTCCCGTGCCCCGTACGCGGTGTCGACGTAGCCCAGCAGCCGGGCGCCGGCCGTGCGCAGGGCGGCCGCCGCCGCCGTGAACGCGGGGTCGGGGCGCGGGCCCGGACCGCTCGCGGGGTTGAGGACCACCGCGTAGGTCCGGGGCGCCGCCCCGATCAGCCGCGCCCAGGCTCCCGGGTCCTCCGCCGGGTGGACGTAGAGCGGAACCAGCAGGCTCATGGCACGCGGCTGCCGTCGCGGGAGGCGGCCGCCTGCCAGAGCGAGGCCAGCATGTCGTCCAGCCGCAGGGCCGGCCGCCAGCCGAGGGCCGTGGCCGCGGCGGTGACATCGGAGCACTGCCAGGACACCTGGGCCGAGCGGGCGGAGCCGGCCGCGCCGCCGGCGTCCTCCTCGATCCGCCCCTGGAAGCCGGCCCGGCGCGCCAGCCCGCGCACCAGGTCGCGTACCGGTACGGCGTCGCCCATGCTGACGTTCAGCACGGACGGCAGCGGCCCGGGCGCGGTGACGGCGAGTTCCACCGCGCGGGCCAGGTCCCGTACGTCGACGAAGTCGCGGTACGCGGACAGGTCGCCCAGCCGCAGTACCGCCGCCGGGTCGGCGCCGGCCGCGCGCAGCAGGCCCGTGAGCCTGCCGGGCAGACCGCCGGCCGGTGCGCCGGGGCCCACCGGATTGCCGACGCGGAGCACGACCCCGTCCAGGCCGGAGGTGGCCACGGCGACCGTACCGGCGAGTTTGGTGGCCCCGTACGGGCTCACCGGCCGGGTGGCCGCCGACTCCGCCACCCGGACGCCGAACGCGCCCGGCCCGTACTCGGCTGCCGAGCCCAGGTGGACCAGGCGGGCCGCCGGGGCGGCCTCCCGCAGCGCCGCGCACAGGACGGCGGGGCCGCGGGCGTTGACCTCCGCGAGCGTGACCGGGTCGCCGCCGGTCGCGCCCGCGCAGTTGACGACGGCGTCGGGGGCGGCCGCCGCCAGGGTCCGGGCGAGCCGACCGGGGGGGTCGGCGGCGAGGTCGACCGTGAACTCGGCGCCGGGCGAGCGCCCGGCGCCCAGGACCCGTACCGCCGGCAGGGCACGCAGCCGGTCGGCGACATGGGCGCCGAGGTAGCCGGTGTGCCCCAGGACGAGGATGCGCATGGCGTGCTCAGGCTCCCTTGAGCAGGAGGGACTTGCGGCTGGTGAACTCGGCGTTGGCCCGGTCGTAGTCGTCGGGGCGTCCGATGTCGAGCCAGTAGCCGTCGAAGTCGTAGGCGTGCGGCGGGTTCTGGGTCTTGAGGAGGTCGAGGACGAGTTCGTCGAAGCCGAGCGGCAGGCCGGGGGTGTAGCCGTCGAGGGTGTCGCGGCTCAGTCCGTACACGCCCATGGAGACCCGGTAGTCCACGCTGGGCTTCTCGGTGAAGCCGACGACACGGCTGGCGTCGGTGGTGAGCACGCCGAAGTCGATGCGCACCTGGCGCGGGTAGGTGGCGATGGTGAGCGGGGCGCGGGAGGCCTCGTGGCGGCGCAGCACGTCGGCGTAGTCGAGGTCGGTGAGGACGTCGCCGTTCATGACGAGGAATCTCTCCGGGAGCCGGTCGCGGAGGTTGAGCAGCGGGCCCATGGTGCCGAGGGGGCTCTCCTCGGTGGCGTAGTCGACGGCCATCCCCCACTGGGAGCCGTCACCGACGTAGGCGCGGATGATCTCGCCCAGGTGGCCGATGGCGAGGGTGCAGTGGGTGAATCCGGCGGCCGACAGCTGGCGCAGGACTATTTCGAGGATGGCGTGCTGGTCACCGATGGGGACGAGGGGCTTGGGGAGGGCAGTGGTGTAGGGGCGCAGCCGGACGCCCTTGCCGCCGGCCAGGATCACTGCGTACATGGGGAGTTCCTCCATCGGTCGGGTGATGAGCCGTGGTGGTGGGGGGACGTGGGTGAGCGGGGGGTGGGGTTGGCGGACGGTGTCAGACGTTGTAGATGCCGGTCTTGTAGCGGGCCAGGTGGGCCGGGTCGCGGAAGAACTCGACGGTGCGGGCCAGGCCCTGTTCCAGGCTGTGCGCGGGCTCCCAGCCGGTCGCGGCGGTGAGCCGGCTCGCGTCGGCGACGAGGCGCATCACCTCTGAGGCGGCCGGCCGCAGCCGCTCGGCGTCCTCGCGCACGTCGATCGGGGCGTCCATCACCTTGCCGATGAGCGCGACGAGGTCGCCGACCGAGATCTCCGTGCCCGTACCGGAGTTGAAGGTGCGGCCGACAACCTGTTCGGCGGGGGCGGTGCCGACGGCGAGGAAGGCGGCGGCGGTGTCCTTGACGTAGCTGAAGTCCCGGGTGGGGCGCAGGTCTCCGAGGGTGATGACGCGTTCCCCGGCCGCCACCTGGCCGATGACGGTGGGGATGACGGCGCGCATCGACTGGCGCGGCCCGAAGGTGTTGAAGGGGCGCAGGGTGACCACGGGGGTGGCGAAGCTCGCGTGGTAGCTGTCGGCGAGCCGGTCGCCGCCGGCCTTGGAAGCGGCGTACGGAGACTGCGTGTTGATGGGGTGGTCCTCGGTGATCGGCACGGTCCGCGCGGTCCCGTACGTCTCGCTGGTGGAGGTGTGCACCAGGCGGGGCGTGCCGAGGGCGCGGACCGCCTCCAGGACGTTGAGGGTGCCGGTGACGTTGGTGTCGACGTAGCTGTGCGGGGCCCGGTAGGAGTACGGGATCGCGATGAGGGCGGCCAGGTGGTAGGCGCAGTCGGCGCCGTCGAGCAGGCCGCGGACCGAGCCGGGGTCGCGGACGTCGCCGAGGACGATCTCCACCTGGTCCAGGACGTCGGGGGCGAGGGTCTCCAGCCAGCCGTAGGAGGAGAAGGAGTTGTACTGGGCCATGGCCCTGACCCGGTAGCCGCGGGCGACGAGGGACTCGGCGAGGTGGGAGCCGATGAAGCCTTCGGCTCCGGTGACGGCGGCGAGCGGTGCGGAGGTCAACCGACCTCTCCTTTCGGTGGGTGGTGCGTGCGTACGGATACGGGTGCGGGTGCGGCGGGGCGTCAGGCGTGCGGGGCGGGGCGGCCGAGGAGCCGCAGCGTGGCGCCGATCAGGCACAGCGCGGCGGCGCCGCAGCACAGCGGCAGGACCGACGGCCCCGGCGGCGGGCCGAACAGGGTGAGCGCGCCGGCGGTGCCCGCGGCCGTGAGGCAGATCAGGGCCGGGGTCCAGGCGACGGCGAAGGCCTGGAGCAGCAGGGCGGTCCACAGGGTGGCGGCGAGCAGCGGCAGGGTGGCCGGGCCCGCCCCGGTCAGCAGGGCGGCGGGCAGCAGCGGGAGGGTGTAGGCGAGCAGGCACAGGGCGAGCACGCCGGTGGCCCGCAGCCGGAAGGCCGCGGGGGTCGCGGAGCGGCCGAGCGCGGTGGCCGACAGGCCGCGGAAGCGGTAGAGCAGCCATTCGGCGGGCCCCATGCTCACGGTGAGCACGATCACCGCGTACGGTTCCCGGCGGCCCGCCAGCAGCACCAGCAGGGCGGCGGCCAGCCCGAACAGGCCGTACGGGACGGAGCGCGCCGGCCGGGGCCCGGCGGCCCCGCCGGCGGCGGGCGGGGCGGCGTACTCGGTGCGCAGGGTGCGGGCGGCGACGGCGAGGGTGGCGGTCAGGGCGAGGAAGACGAGACCGACGCGCAGCGGCGGGCCGGGTGACCACCAGGGCAGGACGGCGGTGCCCGCGACGAGCGGGGAGAGGGCGGCCAGCAGCAGCGTTTCCCGGCCCAGGACGAGCAGTACGCCCGCGGCGGCCAGGTAGAGCGACTGCGCGGCCGCGATGCCGGTCATCGCCGGGTCCGGGGCGGCGACGGCGGCGGCCGCGGTCGCGAGGGCGGCGCCGAGCGGGGCCCCCCGCAGCAGGGTGCGGGCGGCCTCGCGGCGGCCCACGACCATCCACAGGTAGGCGCGGTGGCCGAGGGCCTGGCCCCAGGCCCAGGAGACGACGCCCGCGGTGACGATCCCGGCGGCGTGCTCGCCGGGATGCCACAGGGGGGCGGTGAGCAGGTAGGCGAGGGCGGGCAGCGCGAACAGGACGCCGCGCAGCAGGCAGCGCAGGTGGTCGGGGCGCCAGGGGTCGGCTCCCGGGGCGGGCTCGGGGAAGACGCGGGGCACCCGTTCGTAGAGCGCGGCGGCGAGGGAGAAGATGTCGGGGTGGCCGTAGCCGCGGCGGATGGTGTCGGCGGACAGGCCGTCCGCCTCCAGCAGCGCGGCCACTTCGTAGGGGTGGACGGCGGGTCCGACGCGGTCGGCCATCTCGGCGGCCAGCTGGTTGACGGCCTCCCCGTAGTGCAGGGGGCCGGGGCCGGGCAGGCGCAGGGTGAGGGTGGTGGCCGGGTCTGCGCCGTCCGGTTCGGGCAGGCGCAGGGCGAGGGTGACGTGGTCGCCGGAGCGGCGCCGGCGTGTGGTGGGCCGTTTGGGCACGGCCAGCCGCAGCATCAGGGTGTCCTCGCGGCCGTCGGGCGGTTCGAGGTCGATGGGGCCGCTCATCCGGCGAGGCTCCCCGTGCTCGTGCCCGCCGTGGCCTCGTCGGGGCCGGGCCCGTCCGGCTTGGCCCAGGAGGGCACGGGCCGTCGCGCTCGCCCCCGGACGGGGACGGCGGCGTCGGCGCCGGGCCCTGCGGCACCGGGGTCCTGGGCGGAGCCGGCGCCACCCGGCCGCACGGCCGCAGCCCCGGCTCCCGCTCCATGCGGCTCCGCAACCCCCCGCAGGGGATGTGCGGCACCCGGTTCCGCCACCCCGGCCGCCCGGCCCGGCCGGCCACCAGCCGAGTGCGGCCCCGCCGCCACGAGCGCCGACCCGGCTCCCACCACATGCGGCCCCGCGACCACGAGAGCCGGTGCCGATGCCGATGCCGGGCGGGTGGTCGGGGTGGCGGTGTCGGGCCGGGATGCGGGCCGGGTCGTCGCCCGGGTTTCGGCGGGCGCCGCGATGCGGGGTCCGGTGGCCGACGCGCGGGCGAGGGACGGCAGTTCCAGGTAGATCGACCGGAAGGTGTCGATGGTCTGCCGCAGCGTGAACTGCTCGATCACCCGCAGCCGGGCCGCCGCGCCCATCTCGGCCCGCCGCGGGGCGTCGGCCAGCAGTTCCAGGGCGGCGGCGGCCATCGCGGCCGGGTCGCGCGGCGGCACCACGAGCCCCGCTTCGCCGACGGCCTCCCGTACGCCGCCCACATCGGTGGACACCGTCGCCCGGCCGCACGACATGGCCTCGATGAGCGTGAAGGGGAAGCCCTCGCTGATGCTGGAGAGCATCACGACGTTGCCCGCCGCGTAGGCGTCCTTGATGTCGTCGACGCGGCCCTCGAAGACGACGGCGTCGCCGTGTCCGAGCTCGCGGGCCAGTGCCTCGCACCGCTCCCGGTACGCCTCCCCGCCGCGCGGGGTGCCGCCGAACAGCCGCAGCCGGGCCTCCGGCACCCGCCGTCTGACCAGGTCGAAGGCACGGATCAGCGTCTCCAGGTCCTTGATCGGGTCGACCCGGCCGGCCCAGCTGAGCGTCGGGACCTGCGGCTCAGGGCCGGCCGGGGGGAACGCGGCGGGGTCGACGCCGTTGTAGACCGTACGTATGGACTCCGGTGCGGCGCCGCCCTCTTCCTCCCAGAGCCGGTTGTAGCGGTTGCCGGGGGTGATCAGGGCGGCCCGCCGGTAGGTCTCCTCGGCGAGGAGCCGGAAGAAGCCGAGGACGAGGGCCTTCACGGGCCAGCGGTAGGGCGCGGTGCGGTAGCCGATGTAGCGCTCGCGCAGGTAGACGCCGTGTTCGGTGAGCAGCAGCGGTACGTCGTACTGTTCCAGGCCGGCCAGTCCGGGCAGGACGGCGACGCCGCCGCTGACCGCGTGTGCGACGCCGTCCCGTGGCGGCGGCGTGGCGAGCGGGCGCAGGGCGTGTTCCAGCAGGGAGGTGGCGGTGAGCGCGTCGCGCAGTGTCGGCCGGGACGCGCGGACGGCCAGCCCCGGACGGTTCCACACGGCGGCGAGGAGGGAGATGGCCCGGTTGCCGCGCAGGAAGGGGCTGAGTTCCCCGTCGGCGGCGGCGCGGGCCATCGCGTAGAGCGCCGGGGCGAACCCGGCCTCGGCGCGCGGGTCGAGCAGCGCCGTGAGGAAGCGTTCGTACGCCTCGGCCAGCCTGCGTTCTGCGCGGCCGCGGGGGCGCCGGCCCTCGGGCGGAGCCCCCCACATGGGGACCGAGCGCACGTGGCGGACGTGCGCGGGGAGGTCCCAGGCCAGGGGTTCGCGGCCGGTGCCGGTGACGGCGATGACGTCGAAGTCGAGGTCGGGCATGCCCTGGACGAGCTGGTCGCACCAGACGCTGACGCCGCCGTGACTGTGCGGGTAGGTGCCTTCGGTGAGCAGGGTGACGCGCGTCGCGCCGGAGCGTCTCGCGCCGTGGTGAACGTGCATGGGTGAGCTCCACGGCCGGAATGTGGGGTGGCAGGTGTCGGACGGCCTGGCCGTCCCGGCCGCGCAAGGGGCGGCCGGGACTCGGGTACGCCGGTCAGCCCCGGTGGGTCGCGGGGCCGGTCTCGCGCACGGCCGCCGGGACGTACGTGCGCGGGGCGGGAGCGGTCCGCGTGGCCGGCCGGGCGAAGGGGGCCGGGCCGTGCTGCCCGCCGCTGCCGGCGGAGGCCGTCGCGGGCGCTGCCGGGAGGGTGAAGGCGAGCGGCGTCCCGGCGGAGGCGGTCCAGCCGGAGAGGTGGCCTGCGTACGGGCTGCCGAAGGCGGCGGTGCCCCGCGTGCTGCCGGCGAGGAGGGTCGCGGGGACCGCGAGGCCGTTCGGGGCCTGGACGGTGACGGTGTCACCGATGCGGTACGCGGTGACCTGGCCGTTGCCCACGGCGGTCTTCCAGGCGGCGCGGCGCTGGAGTTCGGTGCCGGCGTCCCTCATCCGGAGGTTCTCCACGGGGGTGTTGTCCGCGAAGAGGGCGGCGTAGCCGTCGAGGACCCCGTCGAGGACGGGGTAGGCGATGCGCTCCTCGGCCAGGTTCGACTGGTGGATGAAGTGCGGCTTGGGGTCGTTGCCGAGGACGTGGCCCAGGGCGGTGCGCACTTCCTGCGGCACGATGTGGCCGGCGTACCCGGTGGCCGTGTCGAGCGGTGCGGGCAGGCAGGTGGTGGTGTCGGCGTGGTCCTCGCAGACGCCGCTGCCGCCCTGGGAGCGGCGGGTGTAGAGCCAGTTGTACTCGTCGGTCTGCTCGGCGGCCCTGCCCGCGTTGTAGAAGACGTTGACCGGGTAGCGGGCGACGGTGGCGGCCGGGCCGACGGGGCGCTGGTCGGGGTCGCGGGAGTTGTCCGAGGCGAGCCATTTGACGCCGTTGTCGGCGAGGGCGGGCGCCAGGTTGGGGTTGTCCTGCGGCTGCTGCGGGAGGACCTTCATGCCCGAGTGCTCGCCGGTGACCAGCTCGTCGTTCTGGAGCGGCAGTCCGGCGCTCTGGCCCCAGACGCGGTTGAGGGCGATCTCGTCGCTGATGGCGGTGCGGCTGACCCAGGTGGTGGAGCCGCCCGGGTTGGTGGCGCACTTCCAGGGCACCGCGCTGACGTCCTGCACGCAGCCGAGGTAGGCGTGCGTGTACGTGTGGTTGATCCAGCGGAAGCGGTCGCGCTGGGCGATCAGGGTGTCGCCGAGGGCGTCGGCCCCGCCGTTGTCCTCGCGCTGGTCCAGGCTGCCGGCCCCGTTGTAGACCATGTCGAGGGTGAAGTGGTGGGCGCTCTGCCAGTCGGCGGCGTAGGTGGCGTCCGCGGCGGACATCCGGATCGGGTTCGGGGTGCCGGCGCCGTTCGCGCAGTCCACGTCGCCGGGCGTGCAGTTGAGCACGCTGTCCCAGCGGTCGTCGGCGGCGAAGACGTCGTCGACGTGCACGGAGAAGTAGTTGCGGGTGGCGCCCAGGTGCACGCCGCCGGTCATCCACTCGACGATGCCGCGGGCCAGCAGGCGGAACTGCTGCTGGTACTGGTTGTAGACGAAGGTGACGACGAGTTCACGCCGCCCGTCGTGCCGGTACTCGCCGATGAGCGAGCCCCTGCGCGACGTGCCGGGTATGGGGGCGTCGACGTACGGGGTGAAGTCGGCGCCGGGCGCGGGCTGCGCGAGGTAGGCGTAGCTCTCGCCGACGGTGGGCGAGGTGTCCTCGAAGGGGACGGCGCCGTCGAGGTAGTCGAACGGGCCCGTGCCGCCGGCGGCGGTGACCGCGGCCGCCACTCCGTCGAGGCTGCCCGCGTAGCCGCCGGCGGCGAAGTACTGGAGGCCGACCTGGGGCCGGGAGTAGGTGTAGGCGTCGACCTGCGGAATGCCGTAGGTCTGCTCGTAGGCGCTCAGGGCCGCCATTTCGGCCGAACCGGCCGTGAAGGGGTTGTCGTTGGGCAGGACGACGGCCTGGTACTTGGCGCGGGGCCGGCCGTCGACGGTGTCCGCGAGGAAGGAGGCGTCGATGGTGGGCCGTCCCCCTCGGGTGAGGTCGACCGTGGTGTACGGCGTTCCGGCCGAGTCCAGTTCGGCCGCGATGGCCGCGGTGGCCGGGCCGCCGTCGGTCACGACCAGCACCCGCAGGTCGGTGCGGGGTGCGGGGGTGTCGGCGTGGGCCGTCCCGGCCGGTAAGCCGAGCGCGGTGATCAGCGTGCCCACCGTGAGCAGGGCGGTGCGAATGGTCCGCTTCATGCGGTGAAGTCCCCTCCCAAGGCAGGGGTGAGCGCGGCTCCCGTGGAGCGGACCCACCCCTTGCGCGACGCCGGCGCCCCCTCAGAAGCCGGTCGTCGACGCATCCGTCGGGTCACATCGTGATGTCTCTGTGTAGCGTTTGTGATGGTCTCGCGGAAACCGGCGGAAAAGAGCAGGCGCACAACGGGGGCGCGCAACCGGGGTGTTGGTGGGTCCGGTACGGGCCGGACGCGGCGGTGCGGGCGGGGCCCGGCAGCGCGCGGTGCATGCGCGCTGGTCCGGGCCCCGGGCGGAAGTGCGGGCGGAACGGGCCGGTCCGTAGGCCGGACGCCAATGGTCGAGACCATGCGGATGACCGGCCTACGGCTATTTCAAGCCATGGCTTTCGAGGCGGTGGCCGGAGGGCCGGTCAGGCGCAGAGCACACGCGTCTCGGGGGTGTACACCGGGCCGCCGGTGGCGTTGCTGCTGTCGCTGAACTCCGCGTAGTAGTAGCTGTAGAAGCCGATGTTGCCGTTGCAGCCGGAGTCGGCCGCGACCTGGAGGGTCAGCGTGACGGTCCGGCTCTGGCCGGGCGGGATGGTGGCGCCGTAGTTCCCGCCGAGGTTGGCGGGACCGGTGCCGGAACAGGCGGCGGGGCCGGTGGCGGTGGCGACGGAGCAGCCGGTGAAGCCGTACTTCAGGTCGGGGCGCTGGTTGGTCAGCCAGGTGGGGTCGATCGTCTGGTAGACGAACCAGACGTCGTAGCTCTTGTTGTTGGTGAGCGTCATCGACAGCTGCACCGAGCCGCCCGGGGTGGTCGTGGCACTGCTCGTGCTGAACGTCAGCGCGGCCGGCGCCGGGTCGGCGCTCGCGGCGGGGGCGAGGCCGAACACGGCGAGGACGAAGGCGAGGACGGCGGCGAGGCCCAGACGGCCCGTCAGAGGTGATCTCATGGGCCGGGAGGCTAGACAGAACACCCGTACGCCGTCTGCCCCGCGGGGCACGCCCCGGACGGGAATCGGCCGGAAGTGTCCCTCTCGCGCAGGCGCTGCGGGGATCCCGTGAAGGAAGATCACACACCGTATACGGGCAGCACACGGACCGTACCGGAGGCATGGGCCGGGTGCACACTCCCGGCCGGGCGATGGCCCGGCCGTTTGGCGCACACACGACGTCCGCCCCCGCCGGGCCGCGCCGCGCCACCACCGGGGGGACGGCTCGCCCTCAGGCACCGGCGTGCACTCCGCCCGGCGCTCAAGTGCCGTTCGAGTACGGCACCAACGGGGCGCCGGGTCACTCGGATACGTTTCGAACACCGATGGCACGACCGCACGCGAGGAGGAGGAAATGAAGCAGTTCCTCGTCGCCCGCGCCGCCGTCGCGGCCCCCCTCGCCGGTCCGGCCGCGGTGCTCGCCGCCGGACCCGTACGCTCCGCGCTCCCCCGCGCCGCCGACGCGCGGGCGCCCGTACGCGACGCCGCTTCCCACTCCCCCGCCGACACGGCCCCCCGGGCGCGCCCCCGGGGCCCCGCGCCCGCCCTGCGGCCGTGCGGCCACCCCTTCGAATGCTTCCCGACCACCACCCAGTACGAGCCAGAGTTCCCTGCTGACGCAGGGGGAGATGAGAGCGAATGAACCCCGAGCGCACGCTGGTGCTCGTCGGTGCGACCGACGAGACCGTGCGGAAGGCCCACGACCTTGGGCTGAGCGTGCTGTTGCTCCAGCACCCGACCAAGGTGAGCGAGGAGCAGAACCGGCTCGTGGCGGCCGTGGAGGTCGTGGACTACACGGACTGGGCGCTGGTCGAGCCCCTGGTGCGGGCCTGGCACGAGAGCCCCGGTTTCGCCGCGGCCACCTCCCTGACCGAGCCGGGCCTGGAGGCCGCGGGCCGGATCAACGACCTGTTCGGTCTCGGCGGCACCGGCTACGAGGTCACCGCCCGGATCCGGGACAAGGCCGCGATGCGGCGCCACGTCGCCGAGCACGACCCCGAGCACGCGGTGGGCGCCCAGTCCCTGCTGGCCCGCGAGGACCTGGACGCCTTCGGCGCCTCGTACGGCTACCCGTTCATCGTCAAGCCCGTCGACGCGACCGCGAGCATCGGCGTCCAGCGGGTGGAGGGGCCGGCGGACGCCACCCGGGTCTGGGACGAGGTGGCCCGGCTCTCCGGGACCCGTACCGACCGGGTGTCCTCGCTGTTCGTCCTGAAGGACTTCCTGATGGAGGAGTTCCTGGACGGACCCGAGTTCAGCGTCGAGTCGTTCAGCTTCGCCGGGCGCCACGTGGTCGTCACGATCACGGAGAAGTTCACCTCCGACGGCCACTTCGCCGAGCTGGGCCACGCGGTCCCGGCCCGGCTGTCCGCGGCCGACGAGGACGCGGTACGGGACGCGGTGCGCGGCTTCCTCGACGTGATGGGCATGCGCGACGGCGTGTGCCACACCGAGGTGCGCCTGACCGCCAAGGGCCCGCGCGTGATCGAGGGCCACAACCGGATCGCCGGCGACGCCATCCCGGAGCTGGTGCGCAGCGCGTACGGGGTCGACCTGAGCACGCTGGCGCTCGCGCACCCCTTCGGCCTGGCCGAGGAGCTGCCCGACCGGCCGCTCGCGCACGGGGGCGCCTGCGTGCGCACCCTGGTCGGCGCGCCGGGCACCCGGGTGGAGTCCGTCGCCGGGATCGAGGAGGCGCGCGCCGCCGAGGGTGTCATCGACGTACGCGTCAGTGCCAAGCCCGGTGACGAGGTGCGGGCGCTCAAGGACAACTGGGACCGGCTCGGCCTGATCGCCGTCGCGGGCGCCGACGCCACCGACGCGATACGGCACGGGGCCCAGGTGATACGGGAGCACCTGCGGATCACCCTCGCCCGGCCCGACGGCACGACCGTCCTGGCGGAGCCGGCGGAGGTGGAGCGGCCCGCGAACCTGCTGGTTCTGCACCGCAATCCGCTGGGGCCGTTCCCGTACCGGTCCTGGCTGCCGGAGCACACCGGCGACATCGTCGTCCTCGCCGACCGCGGCAAGATCGAGCTGGCCGGGGAGAAGGTGCCCGACGGTCCCCTCGACTACACCCGGCTGGAGGTCTTCGACGACTTCGACGCCGACGAGGTCGATGCCCGCGCCCTCGAACTCGTCGCCGAGCACGGCATCACGGCCGTGACCGCCCTGCACGAGGCGGACACGCTGCGGGCCGCGCGGCTGCGCGAGCGGCTCGGGCTGCCGGGTGCCTGGTACGACGACGTGCTGCCGTTCCGCGACAAGGCGCTGATGAAGACGCGCGCGCAGGAGGCGGGCATCGAGACCGCCGCCTGGGCGCAGGCGCGGACCGCCGACGAGGCCCGCGCGTTCGTCGCCGAGCAGGACTTCCCGGTCGTCTTCAAGCACCGCCACGGCTTCAACTCCGTCGGCCTGCGCATCCTGCGGGACGCGGACTCCTTCGAGGAGTGCCTGACGGAGGTGTACGGCGCGGGCGAGCGGGACGACGTGCTGCTGGAGGCGTTCGTTCCGGGCCGCATGTGCCATGTCGACGGTCTGGTGGTGGACGGGCGCGTGGCGCTGGCCTGGCCCTCGCAGTACCAGTACGACCTGGCCTCCTTCGGTTCCGACCCGGGCCCGCGCATCGACCTCACGCTCGACGTGGACGACCCGCTGACGCCGCGGCTGCTCACTCTCGCCGAGGAGGTCCTCGGCGCGCTGGCCCCCGAGGGCTCCCGGCTGCGCGACTACGCCTTCCACATGGAGGTCTTCCACACGCCGGACGACCGTCTGGTGCTGTGCGAGAGCGCCTGCCGGTCGGGCGGCGCCAAGATCCGCGAGGTGTTCGACGCCCTGTTCGGCGTGCACCTCGGCGAGTACGCCGTGCGCGTCGAAGCCGGCCACGCCCTGCCCGAGGGCGTGGCGAAGCGGGACGGCGCGGCCGGGCTGCCGGCGCCGCGCTGCATGGCGGGCCAGGCGCTGATGATGAAGCAGCCGGGCCTGGTGCGCGCGCTGCCGCCGCGGCCCGAGGAGCCGTGGCTCGCCGGGTTCTGGCTGTACGCCGAGGTGGGCCAGGTCATCGCGCCGGCCGCCGGTTCCGCCGACTTCCTCGCCGCCGCGGTGGGTACGGCGCCGGACCGCACGGAGTGCGAACGGCGGCTGCGCGCGCTCGGGGAGTGGGTCCGCGCACACAGCGAGATCGGGGACGCACCATGACGAAGGGCCGCCTGTCGGCGAAGACGCGGTACATGCTGGGCATGGTGGTCGACGCCACCGGGGCCGGCATGTACCTGCCCCTGTCGCTGCTGTACTTCCACCACGTCACGGGGCTGCCGCTCACCCAGGTCGGCACCCTGATGACCGCCGCCGCCGTGATCGGCCTGGTCAGCAACCCGGCGGCGGGCGTCCTGATCGACCGGTTCGGCGCCCGCGCGGTCGTGACCGGCGGCTACCTGCTGCGGGCCGCGGGGTTCTGCACGTACCCGCTGGTGGACAACGGCGTCACGATGTTCGCCGTGATCCTGCTGGTGGCGCTCGGCGACACCTCGTACCCGCCCGCGATCCAGTCCTTCATCGCGGAGTTCGTCAAGGGCACGGAGCGCGACAAGCTGCTCGCCGCGCAGCGCAGCCTGCGCAACGCCGGTCTGGGCGTGGGCGGTCTGCTCGCGGGCGCCGTGCTGGCGCTCGGCAGCGACGCGTTCTACTACGTGATCGTGCTGTGCGCGGCGGCCGGTTACGTGCTGGCGGCCGTGTGCTTCGGCTCCATCCCGATCCCGAAGGCGACCGGCCCGGCCACCCGCGTCTCCCGCAAGGGCGGCTACCGGCTGGTGGCCCGCAACCGGCCGTTCCTGGGGCTGACCCTGCTCAACGTGCCGACGGCCTTCGGCTACACGGTGCTCGCGGTGGGCATACCGGCGTACGTGACCCAGGACCTGGGGGCGTCGACCTCGCTGGTGGGCGTCCTGTACGCGGTCAACACGGTCGGCATCGCGCTGTTGCAGATCCCGGTCACCCGGGCGCTGGTCGCCTTCCGGCGCACCCGGGCGGTGGCGTTGGGCGCGGTGGTGTTCGCGTCGTCGTTCGTGGCGTTCGCGGTCCTCGCCGCGGTGGGCGACAAGTCGGTCATCCTGATCGGGGTCTTCGTCGCGACGGCGCTGTTCACCGCGGGCGAGCTGATGCACGGGGCCACGGCCTCGGCGCTGTGCGCGCAGGCCGCGCCGGAGGAGACGCGGGGCCGTCACCTCGCGGTCTACCAGCTCTCGTGGGCGGTGCCCAGCGCCCTGGCCCCGGCCGTGCTGACGGCCCTGCTCACCCTGTCGCCGACGGCGATGTGGCTGGTCCTCGCGGCGGGCGCGACGATCTCGGCCCTGGGCGTCCTGCGCCTGGAACCGAAGCTCCCGGCGGAGGCGGTCCACCCGCGGCCGCGTACGGAGGCCGGCGGGCCGGCGACCGAACCGGTACCGGCCCCCGCGACGGCGCCCGTCCCGGCACCGGTGACGGAACCGGTACCGGCTCCCACGGCGTCGCTGGGCGAGCCGGCCACCGGCCCCGGCGCCGCGACACCGGCCCGCACCTGAACCCGGCCGCACCCGCTCCCCAACGGCCCCGCCCCGACCGCCTCGACGCGGCCGGTGCGGGGCCGTGGCGCACCCCTCCCCCTCGACGAGACGCCCCCCGGTACCCGGCCGACCCCCGCGCGCGGCCTCCCCCGTGACCCGCACGGTCCCGGTCAGCGGCCGTCGGCGGGCCCGTCCGGCCTCGGGGGTGCGGGCTGTGCCAGTGGGGCGGGGGTTGGGGGCAGGTCCGTGAGGAGTGCCTGGGCCAGGCCTTCGCGCCGGATCCGCTGGTCCACGTACAGCAGTGCGCTGACCAGCTGGGTGAAGCCGGTCTGGAAGACCTGGGCGATGGCGGCGCCGATGGCGGTGAGGAGGCCGGAGACCACCAGGCCGGCGAGCAGGCCGCCGGACAGCCCTTCGGTGTCCTCGGGCGCGCTCAGCACCCCCGGGAGCACCGCGAACATACCGATGAGGTCGAACGGCAGCTGGATCACCCAGGCGACCGCCGCCGCGATGAGCGAGCCGACGAGGGTGATGCCGAGGATCCGCCACCACCCGCCCCGCACCAGTGCGGCCGAGCGGCGCAGCGCGGTGACCGGACCCGCGTTCTCCATCACCACGGCGGCGGAGGCGAGGCTGAAGCGGACGGTGAGCCAGACCGACGCCGGCACGGCGGCCAGGAGCAGCACCGGCAGGAGAACCAGGAGGGTGATCGTGCCGTCCCGGGAGTCCGTGGCGGCCGTCAGCGGCAGCCACACCGCCAGGACCAGCAGCATCGGGGCGGCGGCGAGCAGGGCGCCGAGGAACACGGCGCCGGCCACGGCGGGGGCCCGCCGCAGGGAGGCGCGCCACAACGGCCGGAAGGTGGTGGGGCGGCCCGCCACGGCCTCCTTGAGGACGGCCGGGCAGAGCGCGCCGATCAGGGCCGTGCCCAGCATGCCGAGGACGACGAGCAGCACGAACACCGTTGCGGCCGCGACGACCAGCGGTACGACGTCCTCGGCCGTCGGGGTCTCGCCGTACGGCGGGTCGAAGACGGGGCCGAAGTGCTGGTGGACCAGGGCTACGGCGATGCCCACGGCGAGGAGCATGACCGGCAGGACGACGGCCTGCACGGCGAGTACGACGCCGAGGACCGTCTTCCAGTGGTGGCGCAGGGTATTGAACGAGCCGCTGAGGATGTCCCCGAGCGTCAGGGGCCGCAGCGGTATCACCCCCGGCTGCGGTGCCGGCGGCACCGGGCTCCCCCACGGCGGGGCCCCGGTCCAGCCGCCCCCGTACGCTTCCGGCCCGCTGGTGTGCGTCATGCGTGTGCTCCGTGTGTCGTTCGTCCCCCGATGGAACGCACAACATATCCCGACTGGTCAGGGACATGGCAGCCGCAGTGGCGGTCACCGCCCCACGGTGTTCATCAGGACGATCGCCGCGATGTTCGCGAGGATGACGGCCACGACGCCGATGATCGCGGCCCAGGCCCGCTGTGATTCGTCCAGCCGCATGCGCGGTCCTCCCGGGTCGTCACGACTGTCACCGTTCACACGTTCAGCGTCACATTGCCGAGCCGACTGACCATGGCCGGATCCCGGTGGTCGAAGAACAGCGACTCTCCGGTGTCGAGGCCGGCGACGGCGTCCATCTCGTCGGACGTGAGCCGGAAATCGAAGACGTCGAGGTTCTCCGCCATGCGCTCGGCCCGCACCGACTTGGGGATCACGACCACGCCGCGCTGTACGAGCCAGCGCAGGACGACCTGGGCCACCGACTTGCCGTGCGCCTCGGCGATCCGGACCAGCACCGGGTGGGTGAAGAGGCCGTTGCGGCCCTCCGCGAAGGGGCCCCACGACTCGATCTGCACCCCGCGCTCGCGCATGAGCTCCTGATCGGCGGTGCGCTGGTGGAAGGGGTGGGTTTCGATCTGGTTGACGGCCGGGGTGATCTCGTTGTGGTCCATCAGGTCCACCAGCCGGTCCGGGTGGAAGTTGGAGACCCCGATGGCGCGGACGCGGCCCTCGCGCTGGAGCGCCTCCATGGCGCGCCAGGAGCCGTACACGTCCCCGTACGGCTGGTGGATGAGGTACAGGTCAAGGCGGTCGAGGCCGAGCTTGCGCAGGGAGGCGTCGAAGGCGCGCCTGGCCCTGTCCTCGCCGGCGTCGGAGATCCAGAGCTTGGTGGTGACGAACAGTTCGTCGCGGGGGATGCCGCTGCTCTTGATCGCGCGCCCGACGGCCTCCTCGTTGCCGTACGCGGCAGCGGTGTCGAGGGACCGGTAACCGGCGGCGAGGGCTTCGCCGACGGCGCGCTCGGTTTCCGCGGGCGGGATCTGGTAGACGCCGAAGCCGAGGACCGGCATGTCGACACCGTTGTTCAGGGTGACGGTCTCCATGGGAGCTCCTTGTTCCGAGTGCGCGGCCCCGGCGGGGGCCTGTGCACTCGTACCCGCCCGGCGGGGGCGCCTCCCGGCGCCTGCTCCATACGGGCCCCCGGGCGTCCGCTCAGCCGCCCTCAGCCGCCCTCAGCCCCCTCCGGCGCCGGCGTGCGCCACGAGGCCATCTGGTCCCGGAACTTCGGGCACCTGACGATGTCCTCCTCACCGCACTGGAGGGCGTGCGTCATCAGCTGGTGGGCGTGGTCGAGATCGACCATCCGCTGTTCGATCTCGGCGACCTTGCCGCGGATCATCGCCTGCCGGCGCGACGGGTCCTGCTGGAACTCGCGGATCTCGACCAGCGTCAGCCCCGCCTGCTGGCACGTGCGCAGCAGCACGATGCGCTGGGCGGCCTCCGGCGGATAGCGCCGCTGGCCACTCTGGCGTTCCGGCTGCGGCAGCAGACCGTGGCGTTCCCAGTAGCGGATGGCGGAAGCCGGCACCCCGGTGATCTCGGCGAGCCGGCCGATGGTGATGCGCACGCCCCACTCCTCCCTCTCGCTCCCGGCCGCCGCGGCCCGGCACTTGACTTGAACCTTAGTTCAAGTTGAAGAGTGGTCCGCATGAGGGCAGCGGCGAACGGACGTCCGCTGCCGAACGAGTTCGGAGAGTGTGCGATGACCGGAGAACACAGGGAAAGCAAGCGGGCCGAGGAGCTGGTGGCGGCCGCCGAAACGCTGTTCGCCGCGGGGGTGATGGCCCACTCCGGGCACGCCAACCTCAGCGCCCGCCTGGACGGCGAACGTTTCCTGCTGACGCCGGGGTTCGTCCGCGGCCTGCGGCCCGGACAGCTGGCGACCGTCGGCATGGACGGACGGGTCCTCGAAGGCGAGCTGCGGTCCGTCAGCGCCGAGATCATCACCATGCACAGCGCCGTCTACCGCGCCCGGCCCGGCGTGGGGGCGGTCATCCACACGCACTCGCCCTCCGCGACCGCCTTCGCGGTGGCCCACAAGCCGCTGCCGTGCCGGACCGAGCCGATGCTCCGCTTCGGACAGGCCGAGGAGATCCCGGTGGTCCCGTGGGGGCCGCGCGGGTCGGACGTATCGGTGCGCGGCGTCGCCGACGTCCTGGAACGGCGTCCGACGACGGCCGCCGTCCTGCTGGCCAACCACGGGCTGCTGGTGTTCGGCCCGGACTCGGCGGCCACCGCCCACCTCGTGGTGGCGATCGAGGAGAGCGCCGAGGCGGAGATCGCGGCCGCGGCGATCGGCGGGGCCGTGGACTTCCCCGAGGGCGCCCTGGAGGCCGTACGCGCCTCGATCGCGCGGGTCGCGTCATGACGGACGCCTCCCCGGCCTCCCGTACGGAGGCCGTACGGGACCGCTACCGCGCCACGCTCGGGGCCGTCCCGGGCGGTGTGGAGGACCGGCTGCGGCTGGCGAAGGCCTTCGACCGGCTCGCCACGGAGGAGGCTCTGGCGGCGCTGCGTCACCTCGTGCTGACCGGCAATCCGCTGGGCGCGCGGGTGCAGCAGCTCGTCCACTTCGGCCAGCTCCTGTCCCTGGGCCGGGCCGATCCGGCCCGTCTGCACGCCCGGGGGGCCCTGCACGCCGGGGCCGCCGTCGCCGACCTCATCGGGGTCGCCGAGACCGCGCTGATCACCACCGGCGTGCCGGCGTACGCCCTCGGTACGGAGATCATCGCCGAACTGGTGGCGGAGAGCGGGGCCGGCCCGGAGGCCTGACGCGGGCCCGGCGCCGGGGCGGGCCGTTCTAGCGCTGCTTGTACTCCTTGACGAGCTCGTGGGAGCGGACGCGGGCGCCGAGGTCGTAGACGGGTGTGGTCAGCATCAGTTCGTCGGCTCCGGTCTCGCGGACGAGCCGGTCGAGGCGGAGTACGACTGTGTCGGGCGTCCCGACGGCCTGCTGGGCGCGGAAGGCGGCCAGTGCCTGCCGCTCGTCCTGCGTGAAGGGGTGGGCGGCCGCCTCGTCGGGCGTCGGGAAGGGGCTCTCGCTCAGCCCCTTGAGGAGCCCGGCCTTGACGACGTCCATCGGCCCGATGCGCCACGCGGCCTCCTCCTCGGTCTCCGCGCACACCGTCTCCACGCACAGCAGCACGCGGGGCCGCTCGCACCACGGGGACGGGGTGAAGTCCGCCCGGTAACGGTCCAGCACCGCGCGGGTGTTGTCGGGGCGGATGTGGTGGGCGACGGCGACCGGCAGGCCGAGTCGCGCGGCGAGCGCGGCGCCGGCGGTGCTGGAGGCCAGCAGCCACGGCTCGGGGAGGCGTCCGAGCGCGACCTCGTCCACCAGGAAGGTCAGGATCGCGGCCACGTCGTCCGCGTACTCGGCGTCGGTCGTCGGCCCGGCTCCGCGGCGCAGCGCGCGTGCGGTGCCCTCGTCGAAGGTGCCGGGACCGCGGCCGATGCCGAGGTCGATGCGGTCGGGGTGCAGGGCGGCCAGGGTGCCGAACTGCTCCGCCAGCATGAGGGGGGCGTGGTTGGGGGCCAGTACCCCGCCCGATCCGAGGCGGATGGCCGAGGTCGTGGCGGCGGCGTGGGCGGTCAGCACGACCGGGGGGAAGGCGCCGATGGCGGGCGAGTGGTGGTGCTCGGCATACCAGATCCGGTGGTAGCCCAGCCGTTCCGCCTCCTGGGCGAAGGCGGTGGTGTCCCGCAGGGTGTCCGCGGCCCGGGTACCGGTCTGGACCATCGCGACTTCGAGTACTGAAAGAGGTATGTCGAGCATGCCGCCAGCATAGGGATCACGCGTACGGGGGCGGCGTGGCGGTGATCGCTTTCGCGCCACGGGGCCGGGCCCCGGCTCGGCCGGGGGAGGTACCGGGGGCGGGGGCGGCGGCGTGTCCGGGCGGACGGGGGGCCGGTTGCGTCACGGTGGGTCCGTGGCTCCCGCCCCGACCCCCATCCCCTCGTGAAAGGCCCGACATGACCGGCGCCGACAGCCCCGCCCGCCCCGACCCCTCCGGCCGCCCCCCGCTCTCCCCCCGGCGCACGCTGCTGCTCGCCGCCGGAACCACCGCCCTCACCGCGCTGGCCTCGGCGTGCGCGGGCCGGCGCACCGGCCCCGAGGCGGCCGGCGAGGCCCTCGCCGTGCGGGCCGCGACGCCCGGGCATTCCGGGCCGTCACCCTCCTGCGTCCTCGCCGCCGAGACCGGGGAGGGCCCGTACTACACGCCGGAGAGCCAGATGCGCTCCGACGTCAGGGAGGACAGGGAAGGGGTTCCGCTGCGGCTCGACCTCCAGGTCGTACGGGCCTCGAAGGGGTGCGCGCCGCTGGCCGGGGCGGTCGTGGACATCTGGCAGGCCGACGCCTCGGGGCTCTACTCGCAGGACGGGGCGAGCTTTCTGCGCGGCACCCAGGCCACCGACGCGCAGGGCCGCCTGACGTTCCGGACCATCGTGCCGGGCTGGTACGCGCACGTCGCCCCGCACGTCCACTTCAAGGTGCGCACCGGCCCGCACTCGGAAGTCACCTCCCAGCTGTTCCTGCCCGAAGATCTGCTCAAAACGATCTACGCGCGCCCCCCGTACGACGGCCGGGAGGCTCCCGAGCACCCCAACACCCGGGACGACCGGTTCACCACCAAGGGCGCCCACCTGACGCTGGCCCCGGTACCGGACGGCGCCGGGTACCGGGCCTCGTTCGTCATCGGCATCGCCTGACGCGGCGGGTCAGTTGTTCACGAAGGTGAGGTTCGTCGCGTCGTAGCGGGTTCCGGCGACCCGCGCGGCGGGGGCGGCGGCCTCGATGGCGGCGAGGTCCTCCGGGGAGAGGTCGACGGTCAGGGCCGCGAGGTTCTCCTCCAGGTATCGCTGCCGCCGGGTGCCGGGGATCGGGACGACGTCCTCGCCCCGCCGTTGGAGCCAGGCCAGGGCGAGCTGGCCGGCGGTGACGCCCTTCGCCGCCGCCAGCTCCTCCAGCCGCGCGACGATCGCCAGGTTGCGTTCGAGGTTGCCGTCGGCGAAGCGCGGCTGGGTGCGGCGTACGTCCGTCTCGGCCAGCGCCTCGACCGAGCGGTACTGCCCGGTCAGGAAGCCGCGCCCGAGCGGGGAGAACGGGACCAGCCCGATGCCCAGTTCACGGCAGACCGGGGCGATCTCCGCCTCCAGGTCGCGGGTCCACAGCGACCACTCGCTCTGCAGCGCGGCGATCGGGTGCACCGCGTGCGCCCGCCGGAGGGTGCCCGCGGAGGCCTCCGAGAGCCCGAGGTGGCGGACCTTCCCGGCCCGCACCAGGTCGGCCATCGCGCCGACGGTCTCCTCGATCGGCACCTGCGGATCGACGCGGTGCTGGTAGTAGAGGTCGATGTGGTCGACTCCGAGCCGGCGCAACGACGCCTCGCAGGCCTGCCGTACGTAGGCGGCGTCGCCCCGGACCCGGGTCGGCTCGCCCAGGCGGTGGGCGAAGCCGAACTTGGTGGCCAGCACCACCTCGTCGCGCCGCCCGACGACGGCGCGCCCGATCAGCTCCTCGTTGTGCCCGGCGCCGTAGAAGTCGGCGGTGTCGAGGAGCGTCACCCCGAGATCGAGGGCACGGTGGAGGGTCGCAACCGACTGCGCGTCGTCGGACTCGCCGTAGCCGTGGCTCATGCCCATGCAGCCCAGCCCCTGGGCGGAGACGGCCAGGGCGCCGAGGTGGCGGGTGGGGACATCGGTCATGGTGCGGCCTCCTTGATCGAGTTCGTATGTCCCGCACGCTAGGTGTTGGAGCGCACTCCATGTCAACGGGGACCGGCCGGGACGTCGTCAGCGGGGTGGCCCGGCGGGCGGTGGCGGCTCGGTGCGGTGCAATGCGGTGCCAGGGCGGTGAGGACGTACGCGGGCAGGTGCGGGTTGCGGGCGGCGTCGGCGGCCGTCTCCGGGGTGCGGAGGTGCTCCGCCAGGAGGCTCGCGGGCAGGCGCCGCGCCCCGAGGACCGTCGCGCGGACGGAGCCGCTCGGGTCCTCGGCCAGCAGCGCCGCCCCGGCGACGGGCAGGCGGGGGTCCTCGGCGGCCCGCCGGCGCACCTCCGGGTCGCGGTCCCGGGCGAACCGGGCGACCAGTGCGGGGGTGGACGCGGGGTCGTCCAGGGCGAGCCGGCGCATCCTCCCGTGGGGGTCGTCGGCGTACCGCAGGAGGCCCGCTCGGGGAAAGTTGGGGTGCGTACGGGGCCGGCCCGGGGAGGACAGGCTGCCGGTCCACCAGGTCCACACCCGCAACAGCATCTCGGCCGGGGCGTCGTCGCAGGACTCGGCGAGGAACAACTGCACGACCCGGTCCGGATCCCAGGCCAGTCGTTCGACCACGTCCGGCGGGAGCCGCCGGGCGCGGGCCACGCTCCTGCGTACCAGGACGTGCGAGGAGGCCGCGAGCACCCGCATGGCCTCCGGGTCCTCGTGGCGTTCCACGACCCAGGGCAGGGCGTGGGCCCTGCCGGACGGGTCGATGTCCACCCGGATCGTGGACAGCCGCTCCTCGGTGAGGTCGGCGCGCAGGGCGACCTCGTACCGGACGCCGTCGTCGGCGTCCTCGGCGAGCCGGGCCATGGCCTGCGCGTCGAGGTGAGGGTTGGCGGCGAGCGCCGCGCGCAGGCGGGCGTCACCGGCGGTGAGAAGGTGCTCGACCAGGTCGGGGCCGAGGCGGCAGGTACGGACGGCCGTTTCGGCCTGCGGTTCGCGGGCGAAGTCCTCCAGGCAGAGCGGCACGTCCTGGTGGTGGAGCAACCGCGCCTCGGCCCGCACCGCCTCGGCCTCGTCGGCGAGCAGAGCCCGGCGGCGCTGCGCCGGGAGGGCGGGCCAGGCCCCCTGGCAGGCCCGCGCCCGGACCCGGGCGTCCGGATCCGCGGTCAGGGCGACGGACTGGTGGGCCGACAGGCCCGGCAACCGGGCGGCCTCGATCCGGACCCGGGCGGACGGGTCGGCGACCAGCAGCGCACGGGCCGGTTCCTCCAGGGTGATCCCGCCGTCTGCGGCGAGCATGGCGAGGAGCCACCGCTCGCGTTCCCCGCCGGCCGCGTGGATCAGCCGGGTCCAGTGGGCGGGGGTCAGGGACCGCTGCATCTCGGCGGCCTGAAGCCTGAGCTTCGGATCGGGCTGCGCCAGCACGGCCTCCACGAGCTCGTCCGGCGGGAGCCGCCACAGCAGCCAGGGCGTGACGGACAGCAGGGCGCGGCGTACGGGTTCGGGCGTGCCCGGGTTCGCGGCGAGACCCTCGGCCCAGGCCTCGCGGAGGCGGGTGTCGGGGCCGGCGGTGGCCAGGGACACGAGGAACCCGTCCCAGACTGCCGCGGCCTCCCGCTCGCTCTCCCGCGCTCCGGCCTCGGCCGCCGCCTCGATCCGCGCGCCGATCCCGGTCAGGACCGCCAGCCCCGGGGCGCCCGGGCGGGGGACCAGCCGGGCGACGGTGTCACCGTCCGTGGTGGCGATGATCAGCCCGCGCGGGTCGGGGTCCGTTCCACGCAGGAGTCCGGCCAGCGCGGAGACGGGGTCGCCGCCGCCCGTTACCCGGACCTGGTGCCAGGCCCTGCCCCGGCACCCACGCGGGGCGTGGGGCCCCTCGAACGCCAGCAGGAACTCGCGCCCCCCTGCGAGGATGAGCCCGGCGGCGGCTTCCGGCTCATGGAGGATTCCTTCGACGGCCGGTTGGGTGGCCGGTTGGGCGGCCGCTCCGCCGAGCTGCTCGCCGACCTCTCCGCCGGTCTCTCCGCCGGTCTCTCCGCCGGCCTCCTGGCCGACCTCTCCGCCGGTCTCTTCGCCGCCGGGCCCGGCCGTCCCGGCGGTGGGGCCGCAGTCCGGCGTCGGCGTCGGCGTCGGCCCCTGGAGCCGTCGGGTCGCCGCCGCGAGCAGGCGGCGGGCCGTGGGCATCTGGCGGACGCCCGGCAGCCACCAGGTGCCCCCCGGGTCCAGTCCCATCGTGGCGAGCAGCGCCTCGTAACCCTCTTGACTGCGCAGCCGGTCGTCGTCACTCACGTCCGCCCCGCCCCCTCCCCCTCGTACGTCCCGCCATCTTCTCCCGGAACCCGCCGGTCAGGACGGGCAGGGGCCGGGCGGGACTCGGGGCCGTCGGGTGGAGGTCCGCAACCGTCTGTCACACACCCGTGCCGGCGCGTAACGTGTCCGGTGATGACCGGGATCACGGATGCCAAGGAACCCCAGGTGCCGCCGACTTACCCGCCGAAGACGCCTCCGCCCCCCAAGCGGCCCGTGGAACCACCGCGTCCGCAGCCGCAGAAGCAGGCCGTGGACCTGCGCAAGCCGCCGCGGATGGTGGTCCGCGACCGCAGGACCGCGGCGCTGACGTTCCGGGCGGACCGGTGGGCGTCCGCGAAGGCGGCCCGGCGGGCCGTGGAGACCGTACGCGCCTGGCGCCTGCCCGTCGCCGACGACGGCGATCTGGCCACGGCCGTACGGCTGTTCGTCGAGAGCGCGGCGAGCGGCGGCGGGAAACGCATCAGCGTGCACCTCGGCGACCAGGACGGCCAGGTGCTCGCGCTGGTCCTCGACCACCGGGCCGGGGCCGCGAGCGCCGGCCGACCGGACGGCGTGCTCGGCGAGGTCGCGGCGATGCGGACGGTCACCGGCTGTGGCACCGACCACGCCGACGACGGCCGCCGACTGTGGGCGGTCATCGACACCGTCCCCCGCCCCGGCACCACGGCCTGAGGCCCCGCCGCCGCCGGGCGCCGACGGGCCGGGGACCGGAGGCGGTCAGCCGCGGTCGCCGCCGAGATGGCCGAGGGCCACCTCGATCCGGCCCGAGGTCGTCTCCCGGTCGAGCGGCGGCGGGGTGGCGCCGGACAGCAGGTGCCGTACGGCATGGGCCAGTTCCAGTCCGTACCGTTCCGCCGCCTCTTCCTGGCGGACGTGGATCTTGGCGGCCGCGCCGTCCTCACCCCGCAGTTCGGGACTCTGGCGGCCCGCCACGGCCAGCACCGATTCCACGACGTGCTGTAAGTCGGCGTCGTGGCGCAGGAGGCGGGTGGCGAGGGAGCGTTCGGCGACCTGCTGGTGGCAGTGCCCCAGTTCCAGGTGGCGCAGCTCGTGGCCGGTGATGATCAGCTGGTGCAGGGGGACGGTCCGCTCCTCCACGACGACGAGGTCCCGCTCGCCGAGGTCCAGGGCGAGCCCGCTGGCGGTGCCGGGCGGGAAGGACGTCGTCCGGAACTCGATCGTCCGCCCACGGCGCTCCCCCATCGCCCGACAGAGCGCACGGCACATCTCTTCGCCCGGTACGGGGGCCTTGAGGTGGCTGACCGCGCCCACCAGGGCGCCTACCGACTGCCGCATCTGCCGCTGTGTGAACACGCCGCCCTCCCCTGTGACCCTGCTCTGCCCTGTCGTGGCCCGCGCGGGGCGTCACAGGGGCCCACCCCCGACCCTGCCACAGTGGGGATGGCCGAGCCGCAAGTACCCGGCCAATCCGCCCCGGTCTTGGCTGATTTCACGCCACTCCGGGGGGGCGGCGCGATGAGGGCCCGGGCCCCCGTGGGGAAGGGCCCGGGCCGGCGGGGTGGGGCGGGTCAGCGGGACTGGAGGGCCTTGACGTTGTCGCCGAAGGTCCAGTTGCGTGATCCGTCCCAGTTCAGGGACCAGGTCATCAGGCCTTTGAGCCGGCCGCCGTAGGAGTTCCAGGCCTGGGAGACCGAGCCGGGCGACATGTATCCGCCGCCCGCGCCGGGCTGGGCCGGCAGGCCGGGGACCTGCTTGTCGTACGGGACCCTGACCGTGGTGTTCTGCACGACCAGGCCGCGGTCGAGGCAGTCGGTCTGCGCCTTGAAGCCGGCGACGGTCCCCGCGGAGTAGGAGTCGCCGGAGCAGCCGTACATGCTGCCGTTGTAGTACTGCATGTTGAGCCACCACAGCCGGCCGTTGTCCGCGTACTTCTTGACGATGGGCAGGTACGCGCCCCAGATCGAGCCGTACGCCACGCTGCCGCCGGTGACGTACGCCGTCTCGGGCGCCATCGTCAGGCCGAAGCCGGCCGGCATCCGGGCGAGGACGCCGTCGATGATGCGGATCAGGTTGGCCTGGGAGGCGGAGAGCTGGGTGATGGAGCCGGAGCCGACGAGGCCCGTCTCGATGTCGATGTCGATGCCGTCGAAGTTGTACTTCTGGAGGAGGGGCACGATCGTCGCCACGAACCGGTCCGCGACGGCGCTGGAGTTGAGGTCGATCCCGGCCGCGGCGCCGCCGATGGACATCAGCAGGGTGAGTCCGTCCTGCTTGGCCTGGCACATCTCGGCGGGGGTGGGCACCTTCACGGTGCTGTCCATCCCGTCCTCCCACAGGACGGTGCCGTCGGAACGGATCACCGGGAAGGCCGCGTTGACGACGTTGTAGCCGTGGGCCCGGATCCGGCTGTCGGTGATCGGTATCCAGCCGAGCGGCGGATGGACGCCGTTGGCGGCGCCGTCCCAGTTCTCCCAATACCCCTGGAGGACCTTGCCGGCGGGCCGGGACTTCAGCGCGCAGGTGTCGGCGGCGGGCGACGGGCGCGCCGCCGTGGCCGGTACGGGGGCGGAGAGCGCCATGGCCAGGCCGAGACCGATGCCGGCGCCGAGCAGGCGGACGGCCCGACGGGCGCCGCCCGTCGTACGTGTTCCACTTCTGCGGATCATGGGGGGATGCTCCCTTCGTGCCGGACGTGCCGTTCACGCCCGGGGGCAGGAGGTGCGCCACAACGTAGGGTTGGTCCAGACCAATAGTCAAGGGTGCCGACATAAGACGGCGGGGGCGGGGTGAGTCTCCGACTCCCGCCTCCCTGGTCAGCCGACGGCCGGTCCGAGGACCACGTCGGACGTCGTGGTCGGGTCGGCGGTGGGAGGCGTCACGGTGACCGTCTTGCCCAGCTCGGTGAAGCCGAGGGTGGTGACGTTCTTGGGCAGGCCCTGGACCTGCAGGCCGACCCGGGCCTGCACCGCGCGGCCCTGCCGGTCCACCCAGACGTCGGCAAGCGCCGGGATCGGCCCGCCGAGCGCCGTCCGCATCTGGGCGGTCCTCTCCTGGGTCTCCTTGGTCATCCGCAGCGTGAGCGCCTCGTCGGGCAGCACTCCGCGGTAGTGCGCGGCCCGGACCCCGTTGACGTCCTCCTCGGCCAGCTTGGCGAACTCCTTGACCATGGAGACCTGCCGCAGCACGTACTCCGGGTCGTTGGCCGGGGGCCGCAGGAGGTAACGGGCCTGCGTCTGGTCCCGGCCGGTCACGAACCAGGCGCCGTCCTGGCCGGCTCCGGCGGCGCGGATGTAGACCTTGCCGTCGGCGAAGACCTCTTCGGTGCGGTTCCCCGCCAGTTCCACCGTGAGGGTCCCCCGGTCGTGGGCGAGGTCGAAGTCTCCCGAGCCGGCGATGGTGTACGTCGTGGTGCCGTCGCCGATCTCCGTCTTGTGCGCCAGGCGGGCGCTGGTCCGGCCGGTGGCCTCGACGGCCGCGCGCACGGTCGCCGCGTGGCTGGACGACGGCGACGGCTCCCCCGCCGCGCCTGCCTTCCCCCCGCCGTCGGCGTGGTCGCCGCCACACCCCGCGGTCAGCAGGACGGCGGAGGCCGAGGCAGCGACGGCCAGGAGGAACGGGGGGCGGCGCATGGTGATCAGGACTCCGGAGACGCGGACGGCGGGGCGGAAGCCCGAGCCGAATCCGCTGGTCGAGCGGGCGCCGGGCAGAACGATGATCGTACGTCCGCGCCGCCTCGCCCCCGACACCGCCCCGCGGGCCGGTAGACTCGGCCGGTCGATCGCGCCGACGGCGCACCACTCGGCCCCGGCCGGACGGTGGCGCGGCACGTACGGAACAGAAGATGACTGAAGCACCCGAGCACGACAGGCCCTCCCCGGTGGACGGGCAGCAGCCGGCCAGGACCGTCCGGCTGTTCATCGCCCTCGCTCCGCCCGACGCGGCGAAGGAGGAGCTGGCGCGGGAGCTGCGTCCCGCGTACGCGGCGCACCCGCGCATGCGGTGGAACCGCATCGAGGACTGGCACATCACCCTGGCGTTCCTCGGAGAGCTGCCGGTGTCCACCGTCGGGCTGCTGCGGCCCCCGCTCGCGGAACTCGCGGCCGCGCGCCGCCCCTTGACGCTGGCGCTGCGCGGCGGCGGGCACTTCGACGAGCGGGTGCTGTGGAGCGGCATCGACGGGGACCTCGACGGGCTGCACCGGCTGGCCGACGAGGTGCGCGCCCTGGTGCGGGAGTGCGGGGTGCCGTTCGAGGGGCGGCCGTTGCGGCCCCACCTGACCTTGGCCCGGTCCCGCCGGGGCGGTGGTCCGTCCTGCGCGGTGGAGGCCGCCGCCGGACTCGACGGGTTCAGCGGCCGCCCCTGGGAGACGGAGCGGCTGCACCTGGTCGGCAGCAACACGGGGCGCGGCCCGGGACCGATCCACTACCGGGACATCGAAGCCTGGCCCTTCACCGGCGGAGCCTGACCCCGTCGGGCCCCCGCTCCTTCCCCTGACGACCGGCCGTTCGAGCCGTGGGGCAGCGGTTCGCCGGGCGGGGGTGGATGGCGGTCTGTCCGAACGGGGCGCCGGCGCGCCACACTGGGGCTCCGGGACGGAGTCGTCCGTCACCGGAGTCCACGGAGGTGGTGGGGCGTTGACGGGTCAGCCTGGGCAGCAGCCCGTACCGGCCGTACGGCCCGCGGTGTGGGAGACGTACGGGCCGGCCGATCTCAGTGCCGTTCCCGTGTTCGCGGGAGGGTTCATCAACTTCGGTTACTGGGAGGCCGTCGACCTCGGGAGACCGCTGTCGGAGGGCGACCGGGTCCGCAGCGAGCAGGACCTCTACCGGCGGGTCCTGGACGCCGCCGAGCCCGGGGGCGGCCGGGCGGTGGAGGTCGGCTGCGGTCTGGGGCTGGGCTGCGCGCTGGCCCTGGAGGAGTACGGGCCCGCGGCGGTCACCGGCGTGGACATCCATCCGCAGCAGCTGGAGCGGGCCCGCGCGGCCAACGCCCCGCTGCTGGCCGCCGGCCCGGACCGGCTGCGCTTCGTCCTGGGCGCCGCCGAGAGCCTGCCTCTCGGGGACGGGGAGTTCGACTGCCTGTACAGCGTCGAGGCCGCCCAGCACTTCCCCGATGTGGCCGCGTTCGCCCGGGAGGCCGCCCGTGTGCTGCGGCCCGGTGGCCGGGTGGCGGTGGGCGAGCTTCTTCACCGTCGACGGCGCCCCGGACCGTGCCGAGCGGCTCTCCGGGCTGCTCGACTCGTTCGCCAGCGGCCTGGACATCGCCCGGCCGGTCTCCCGGCTGGCCGACGCCCTCGCGGACTCCGGTCTCGTCGACGTACGGACGCACTCGATCGGACCGCAGGTGTGGCCCGGCTGGGACCGCTGGCTCTCACGCCTGTGGGAACCGGGCACCTGGCCGCGGAACTTCCTGGCCGCCTGGGAACAGGGGATCCTCGACTACTACCTGGTCACCGCCACCCGGGCGTGACCGCGGCGGCCCCGCCGCCCGGGCGGGGGCGCGGGCGTCAGCGGGCGCGGCGCGGCCCGCCGCGGTGGGGGCGTCGGCGGGCGCCGGCTTCGGGGGCGGCCTCGGGGGACGAGAAACCACCGGCCACGACGACGCGTTCGGGGGCCGCCGGAGCCGCGGCGGCCGCCGGCGCGGAGGCGGCCGGGCCGGTACGCGCCTCCGACGGCCCCTGGGCGCGCCCCAGGACGGCGATGTGCGGGATCAGCTTGGCGCAGGCCTGGCAGACCTCGGCGAGCGTCCAGACCTGGCCCACGGCCGGGTTGTGGACGAGGACGAGCAGAGGCGCGCCGGTGCAGGAGGCCCTGGTGTCCTCGTGGAAGGCGCACTCGGCGGCCCGGCAGGCGCATGCGGCGTGGGGACGGACGGTGGCGAGCCGGGCGTGCGCCCTGCTGTGCTCGGCGGCGAAGCGCCGCATGGCGGCGGTGTCCTTGGAGCGGGGCGGCATCCGGCAGGCCCCGGTGCTGCAGGTCACGGAGACGGTGTGGTCCGCGTGGCCCGTCAGGCGGACCGTCCAGGTCCGTCCGGGGACACGCGACGCGGGAAGCAAGGTCATGGAGGAGCCGTTCGTTCACGGGATGCGGTGGCGTGCCCCGTACGGCGGTCAGGTGCGGGGACGATGGTTCGGACGCGGCACACTCGGCACGCTCGGCGGGCCCGGCGCGGTGGCGAGCGGGATCGAGGTGGAGGTCGTACGCCGAAAAAGGGGGCACGTGGCCAAGTTGGCCTACTGCTGTTTTCGCACGTGCCCGGTGCACTGTCAACGGAGCTGCGCCGTGACGTGCGGGGCGGTCACCCACGCACCGCACCGCACCCCCGGCAGCCCCGTCGGCAACACCGGCCACGGGCCGGGCCGTTGACCACCGGGGGCAGCGACGCGAACATTCCGCCCCGGCCCGAGCGTCCGTAACCCGTACGCCCGTACATCCGTACGTCCATCGAGAAGAGGAACGAGCCATGCAGCAGATGTGGACCACCATCGAGGCGCCCGCCAGGACCTTCACACAGCGCGCCGACGAGCGCGGCCTGTCGCAGGAGGAACAGTGGACCCTGCGAGTCCTCAAGACCGGCGAGGACTTCGGAGCACCCTCGCCTACCCTAACTTTCCTCTTCCGTCCCTCAATGGGGTAACTTTAGGGAAGTCCAGGGTCTAGGCAGCACCGCACCATGCAATCGGAACGGCGTAGGTGAACCACGTGGCAGCACGGCAGCTCTACTACTCGGTGGACCAGGTGGCGGACCAGCTCGGGCTGCACGTCCGGACCGTCCGGGGCTACGTACGGGACGGACGGCTGAAGGCGACCCGCGTCGGCCGGCAGTACCGGATCACGCACGAGGACCTGGAGGCCTTCACGGGTCTCCCGGCTCCCTCGCCCGCCCGCCGCACGCGCCACACCGAGGTGTCCGGCATCGTCCAGATCGACGCGATCGAACCCGAAGCGGTGGGCCGCCTGACCAACCTGCTCATGGCCGCCGCCACCGGTCGGCACGGCAACGTGCCGGGGCGCGGGGACGCGGACCGGCTCCGCGTCGAGACCGTCCACGACGCCGAACGGGCCACCCTGAAGATCATCATCCTGGGCGGCCTCGACACCACGGCCGAACTCCTGCGCCTCATCGACGCGGTGGTCGAGGACCTGTGACGTACGGCCGCCCCTCCGACCTCCGCCGAAAGGAACCGACCGCCATGCCCGACACCATCGAGACCCTGGCCGGTACGCCCGTCCTCGTCCGCCCGCCCGACGGCGCCCCCGTCCGCGACGAGCGCGACGCGACCGACCTCATCGGCGAGGGCTGGTACCGGGGCGCGGAGTGGGTGGCCCTGCCGGCCGCGTGCCTCACGGAGGACTTCTTCAGGCTGCGCACCCGCCTGGCCGGAGACATCGTGCAGAAGTTCGGCACCTACCGGATGGGGCTGGCCATCGTCGGCGACATCTCGCACCACGTGGAAGCCAGCGACGCCCTGCGGGACTTCGTCCGCGAGAGCAACCGGGGTACGCAGCTGTGGTTCCTGCCGGACACCGAAGCCCTCCGGGCCCGGCTCACGCGCTCCTAGGCGAAGATGACGCGCCCCCAAGGCGGCGGCTGAGGCGCTCCCAAGGCGGAGGGAGCCGCCCCCGCACCCCGGAGTCAGGAGAGTGCGGACGCCAGCAGTGCGGCGGTCTTGGCCACGAGCGGGTTGTCGGCGGTGGCATCGGGGCTGTCGTGGGTGGTCAGGACGACCATGACGACGGGCGGGCGGTGCGGGGGCCAGGTGATCCCGGCGTCGTTGTTGGTGCCGTAGTCACCCCCGCCGGTCTTGTCGGCCAGGATCCAGTCGGCGGGCAGGCCCTTGCGGAAGCGTTCCGTGCTGGTCGTGTTGGCCAGCAGCCACCCCGTCAGCCGTTCCCGGTCGCGCGGCGCCAGCGCGCTGCCGAGGGCCAGCGCGGCATAGGTCCCGCCGATCGCCCGGGGGCTCGTGGTGTCCGTCAGCCGGCCGGGCTCCGCCGTGTTCAGCTCGGGTTCCCAGCGGTCGAGCCGGGTGGTCCGGTCCCCCAGCGACCGGCAGAAGCGGGTCACGGCCTGCGGGCCGCCGAGTTCCCGCAGCAGGAGGTTGGCCGCCGCGTTGTCGCTCTGGCAGATCGCCGCGGCGCAGAGCTGCTCCACCGTCAGGCCGCCCGCCAGGTTCTCGGGCAGGCCGGTGACGGGCCCGAATCCGGAGTCCTTCACCTCCTGTTCGGTGTAGAAGACGCGTCGGGCGAGGACCTCGCCGTCGCGGTCGAGGTCGCGCAGGACGGCGGCCACCGCCAGCGTCTTGAAGACCGAGCACATCGGGAAGAGTTCGTCAGCCCGGTGGAGCACCGTCCGGCCGCTGCGCGTGTCCCGCGCGAACACCCCCAGGCGGGCGCCGTGCTCCCGCTCCAGGGCGCGCAGCCGGCGCACGACCTCGGCGGCGTCCCCGGCGGGGGCAGCCGATGCCGACGCACTCCACGGAACCCCGGCCAGTACGACTCCCGCCCCCACTCCCGCGGTCAGCACGGCACGGCGGGTGGGTCGATCCCCTGCGGTCCACACGATCCGGTCTCCCCTTCGGTCTGCGTCCTGCGTCCTGCGTCCTTCTGCCTCTCTCAAGATCAGGACGTTCCGGACGCCACGGGAGTTCCCGGTCCGCGGGACGAACCCGCCGCGCGCCTTGCGGGAAGAAGCGGAGTACGTCTCAGTGGTGGGCGGCGGCGGCCGTCGTCGCGGAGATCCAGCCCTTGTACGCGGACACGGAGGTCCAGATGCCCGGCCCGTCCGCGCACTTCGGGTCGACGTCGAAGTCGCCGTCGCCGGCGGTGGCGCCGACGAGCGTCCAGCGGCCGCCGACCCGCTGGATCTGCGGACCGCCGGAGTCCCCGTTGCACGCCATCGCCCCCGGAGCGCGGCTGAAGGTGCACAGCTCGCCCGGGGCCTTGACCCCCAGACAGTCGTCAGCGGCGGCCACGCGGGTGTTCAGCTCCTGGAGGCGCTCGGAGAACATCCAGTCCTCGACATCCCGGGTATCCACCACGATGCCGAAGCCGAGGACCCGGGTGGCGGCGCCGGTTGCGGGTGCGCGGTCCGCGATCCGGATCGGCCGCTGGGGCACCGGGCGGTCCAGCCGGAGCAGGGCGATGTCGTCGTGCGAGCGGCTGTCCCGCCCGTCGTAGCGGGGGTGGACGACCGTCTCGGCGATGCCGCGCACCGAGCCGCCGGAGTGCCGGTTCGCGCTGCCGACGCGGACCGTCCCGGTGGGGTGTGTGGCCGGTCCGTCCTGCGCGCAGTGCGCGGCGGTCACCACCCAGTCGGGGGCGATCAGCGCGCCGCCGCACACGCCGTCGACCGCCTCCTTGCCGCCGCCGAAGCTCATCGGGATCGACACCATGAAAGGGGTAGGGCTGGCCGGCATCGCTCCCGCCGACGATGGCGTGGGCGGCTCCGGTGCTAGTCGCCGCCGCGCACAGGACGGTGGCCGCGCCCAGCGCCGCCGCCCGCGCCCTGAGCCGCTTACCGGTACGCGTACGGGCCCGCGAACCGGAAGCAGGACGGGAAGAGGAACCGGAACGGGTACGCGTAATGGTTCCGGCGGGCGGGGAGGCGGGTGCTGGCATGGGGCGTGCCGTTCGGGGAGGTGGTGTACGCCGGTCCACCGGCCATCGGAGCCGGTTCCGCGGCGCGTGTACCCCTCCCCAGCTTGGCCCTCGCCCCTCGGAGTCGGCCACCGGGCCACCGCGCCCCCTACGCCGTCCCGTGCCGGCGCTCGAAGCGGGTGCGGGCGGCGGTGTGGGCCTCGTGCAGCAGCCTCAGGACCGTGGCCGTCGTCCGCTCGGCGGGGTTGATCACCGCGATCCAGCCGTACGGGCCGTACATCGGGTGCGGCAGCACGCGGTCGGCGGCCGCGTGGTCGCGGGGCCGGGTGAGAGCGGCCGGTTCCTCACCCGTGAGCTCCCGGAAGCTCGCGCGGTCGACGTGGATGTTGACGCGCCAGCGGCCCGGCGGGGCGAGGTCGCCAGCGGTGTCGTCGGGATAGTCCTTGGTGACGATGGTCGCGTAGGGCTGGACGTTGCCCGGCGGCTGCCCGTCGGGGGCGTAGAAGAAGAACACATCCCCCCAGGCCACCTCCGGCGACCCGTCACCCCGCTCGGGCCGGCTCACGTACGCCCCGGCGAAGCCGCGCACGGCCTCGACGATCTGCTCCATACTCGTATGCGTACTCATGGTTCAAGGATCACCTTCAAGTGCTTCTGTGGGGTTGGCGCCGATGGACGAGCGGGCGAGCGGTACGGGCCCGGGCCCCGGTTCGCGTCTCCTGCGCACCGTCGACGTGGCCCGCGCGTCGGGATACTCGGTGCAGCAGGTACGTGACCTGGAGCGGCTCGGCGTCATCCCACCGGCCGCCCGCTCGGGCAACGGTTACCGGTCCTACGCGGCCCTCCACGTGCACGCCCTGCACGCCTACCGGGGTCTCGCCGCGGCCGCCGGGCCCGTCGAGGCCCGCCGGACGCTGGCGGGGCTGCGCGGCGGAACGCTCACGGAGGCGGCCACCCTTGTCAATGAGGTCCACGTCCGGCTCGCGCGGGAGCGCGAGGAGGCCCTGCGCGCCCTGGAGGCCCTGCGCGCGATCCGGGCCGAGGAGGAAGACGAAGGCGGAGCCGGAACCGGCAGGGCGGAAGCCGGGTCCGAGCGGGACGGCGACGCGATGACGATCACCGAGCTGGCCGGGGCACTGGGCGTCCGTACGTCGACCCTGCGGTTCTGGGAACAGGAGGGCCTGGTCCTGCCCGAGCGGGTGACCTCGCTGCGCGCCCGCCGCTACGGGCCGCGGGCCATCGCCGCGGCCCGTATCGTCACGGCCCTGCGCGGCTGCGGATACGGCGTTCCCGCGGTGCGGGAGGTGATGGGGTCCCTGGACCGGTCGGGCGGCCTGGCGGAGACGGAGCGCGTCCTGGGGGGCCGGCTGGAGCAGATCGCCGCCCGGACGGTGGCGCTCCTGTACGCGTGCGCCGACCTCGCGGCCGTCGTCGCCTCGACGGAAGGCGGGGTTCTGGAAGCACCCGCTGAACCAGCGCCCTGACACCCACGCCCACGGCCGCCCGCGTACCCGTCGCAACCGCCACCCGAACCGGCCGGCCCGTACACCGCGAAGGCACCATCCGTTCACCGGCCGGGATCAGGATCGGCTCCGAGCGGTGGGCCGGGCGGCCGTGCGGCTCCGCTCCACTGTCGATCACCCCGCTCGGACGGCGCCCCACGCGCCGGCCCGGGAAGCAACGCCGAACGGACCCCTCCCCATGGCCACCTCCTCCCCCCTCGCTCCCGTACGCCGCCCCCTGCGCCGGGCCCGCATCAGCGCGGCGGCGGCCGCGGCGGCGCTCGTGAGCCGGCTCGCGGGATCCCCGGCGTGACCCCGCCGCCGGACGCTCGTTGAACCCGGCGGTCAGCGAAGTGCACGAGGCCCCGGGACGGTCGAGTCCCGGGGCCTCGTGGTGTCCTGCGCGGAGCCTCAGTAGACGAGCGGGTAGGTGACGTCCTTCGCGACGGGCTCCGGCGCGGTGTGGGTGTAGAGGAGCCTGATCATCGTGAAGCGGCGCAGGTCCGGTGTGGCGGGCCAGCTCTCGGGGTGGCTCAGGGTGACCGTCACCGGATAGGCGCGGAAGCGGCCGGCCGCGCAGTTGGGGCGGCAGTCGTTGACCATGTCCGTGCCGGTGGCCGTGGCCTTGCGCTGCCCCCAGCTGTGCCACCGCAGGTCGACGAGCCGGTTGTTGCCGTCCCCGCAGGCCAGCAGGTACTCCTCGGGGCGCACCTGCGCCTTCGAGAAGCAGTCGACCACCACGACGGGGCGGGACGGCGGGTCGGCCGGAGTGCGCGCCGAGGCCGGAACGGCCGCCGCGAGCAGCGCCGCCGCCGTACACAGCAGTCCTGCGGTCCGTATCCCGCGCCGGGGGGCGCCACGGCGTCGGCCGTGTCCTGAAGCGTCCACTGGACCCTCCCTCAGCCTCGCGTTCACCGTCCCCAGCTTCCCCCACTCGGACGCGGGACGCACCCGCAGGGGCGACGCCGACCCTCCGACGCCGACTCTTCCCATCGACCGCAACCCTGCGCAGCAACCCCGTCCCCGGAGAGGGCGAACACTTTACCCACCCTTGATGGCATGCTCCCGTCAAATCCGAAATGCTGCCCCCAGCCGCGCCGTGCCGCCCTGACCCCAGTGCGGCACCCGCGGCCATCTCACCTCCGCCAGCGCGCGCACCCTACGCGCCCAGCCCGCGGCTGCCCTCGGCGCACCCTGGCCGGCCGGGTGGCCGCCGAGCAGGCCGGCAACCCCGGCCGCCCCGAAGGAGTTACGCGTGAGATCCACCCCCCACAAGGCCCTCGCCGCGACCGTGTGCGCCGTCGCCGCGCTGGCCGCCGCCGCGCTGCCCGCCGTCCAGGCCTCGGCCGCGACCGGTACCGGTACCGGTACCGCCGCAACCGCCTCCCGTACCGCCGCGGCCTGCACCCCGGCCCAGGTCGTCGCCAACGGTGACTTCGAGAGCGGCACTTCGCCCTGGACCCAGTCGCAGACCAGCGTCATCACCGACCGCACGGGCCAGAGTGCCCACGGCGGCACCCACTTCGCCTGGCTGGACGGCGTCGGCAGCACCCACACCGACACGCTCACCCAGAGCGTCACGATCCCGGCCGGATGCAGCTCCGCGACGCTCACCTTCTGGCTGCACGTCGACACCACCGAGACGACCACGTCCACCCCGTACGACAAGCTGACGGCGAAGATCGGTACGACGACGCTGGCGACGTACTCGAACCTCGACAAGAACACCGGCTACGTCCGCAAGTCCTTCGACGTGTCGGCGTTCGCGGGCCAGACCGTGCCCGTGGCCTTCACCGGTACCGAGGACTCCAGCCTCAGGACGAACTTCGTCGTCGACGACGTCGCCCTCGACGCCTCCGGCGGCACGACCCCGCCCGGGGACACCACCCGCACCCCGGCCGCGCCCTCCTACACCGTCAGCCTCAGCAGCAACGCGAGCGGAACGGTCTGGACCGGCCACGAGAGCGCCACCTTCACCAACGCCTCCGCCACCGCGCTGAGCGAGGTGTACCTGAGGCTGTGGGACAACTACCACGGCACCTGCTCCGCCATGCCGATCGCGGTCGGCAACGTCACCGGCGGCACCGCGGGCTCCCCCACCGTCGGCTGCACCGCGCTCAAGATCGACCTGCCCGCCCCGCTGACCCAGGGGCAGAGCGCCACGATCGGCTTCGACCTGGGCATCACCGTACCCAGCGGCGCCGACCGCTTCGGCTACGACGGGGCCTTCAGCATGCTCGGCAACGCCCTGCCCGTGCTGGCGGTCAGGGACGGATCGGGCTGGCACCTGGACCCGTACACGAACAACGGGGAGTCCTTCTACTCGCTGGCCGCCGACTTCAAGGTGACCCTGGACCACCCGAGCACCCTGCTCGTCCCGGCCACCGGCGCCTCGGTCGACACCCCCGGCACCAGCGGCCGTACGGTCACCACCGCCACCGCCTCCAAGGTCCGCGACTTCGCCTGGGCGGCGGGTCCGTTCACCAAGATCTCCGGCACCTCGGCCGCCGGGACCCCGGTCAACATCTACTCCGTCTCGGGCATCAGCGCCTCCGACGCCCAGTCGATGCTCAGCACCGCCAAGTCCGCCGTGGACGCGCACTCCGGCCGCTTCGGCGCCTACCCGTACGGCGAGCTGGACGCGGTCATCGACAACAACTACTGGTTCGGCGGCATGGAGTACCCCGGCTTCGTCCTCGACCTGGTGAGCACCACCGCCCTCACCCACGAGATCGGCCACCAGTGGTGGTACGGCATCGTCGGTGACGACGAGTACACCAGCCCCTGGCTGGACGAGGCGTTCACGGACTACGCCACCGACCTGGCGCTGAACAAGACCGGCGCGAGCTGCTGGAACAGCGTCTCGTGGGCCTCGTCCGCCGAGAAGATCACCAACTCGATGGGGTACTGGGACGCCCACTCCTCGCGGTACTCCACCGTCGTGTACGGCTACGGGAAGTGCGCCCTGCACGACCTGCGGCGGGTGCTCGGGGACACCGCGATGGCCAAGCTCCTGAAGGACTACGCCACGGCGCACTGGTACGGGGTCTCGACCACGGCCGAGTTCAAGGCGGCCGCCCAGGCCGCGACGACCACGGACCTGACCTCCTTCTGGACCCAGCACCGCATCGACGGCTGACGCACGCCCGCCACCGGTCCGCCGCCGTGGACGCCGCCGCCGCGCGGCGGCGCGGCGGACCGGTGGCGGCCGCGTTCCCCCCGCGTGTGAACATGACCCCGTCACACACGCACCTCACGGGGGACCACCATGCGCATGCGTACGCGCGCCACCACCACCGGGGCCGGACTCGCCGCCGCGCTCACGGCGCTGTTCGTCCTGGCCGGCTGCACCTCACCGGCCCCGGGCCCGGCTCCGCGCGGCACGGCGAGCCCCCCGGCCACGCCCGTCACCCCGCCCGCACCCGCGCAGGACGGCGGCCCGGGCTTCCAGGGCCCCCGCCCCCAGGACCAGAACCTCCTCGCCTGGACCGGCGACCCGGGCGACGCGGGCCACGTCACCGCCCAGTCGGCCGCGGGCGTCGCCGGACGGATCACCCTGGTGCGGCTCGTGCTGCGCGAGCGGATCACCTGGTCCACCATCTGGCTGGGCCTCGCGGGCGTCGACCCGAACGCCCAGCTCTCCCACTGCCACCTCGGCGTGTACGGAGCGGACGGCACCCGCCTCGCGGCCACCGAGGACATCTCGCCCCAGCTGATGACCGACGCGGTGGCGAAGCCGCTGCCCCTCACCAAGCCGTTCACCGCCGACCCCGGGACGTACTTCATCGCGCTCCTGCTCAACGGCACCTGGGCCACCAACGCGCTCACCCTGAAGTCCACCGGCGCCGGCATCTCCGTCAACGCCGGCCTGACCCCGCCGAACCTCCGCTACAGCACGGTCCTGACGGGCCAGACCTCCCTCCCGGACAAACTCAACCTCTCCGAACAGTCCACCACCACCATCAACACCGGCTGGGCCAGCCAGTGGTACGCGGTCTCCTAGCCGCCGGACGGCCCGCTGACGGCTGCTGCGTCACCTGCCAATTCGCCACATGTCGTGCCGGCAGCGGGCGGTGACGTCGTCCCGCAGGCGCGGGAGGAGGGCGTAGAGGCGGTCGCCGGGGCAGGCCGTGGCGTTGTGGTCGCGGTGGCCGTCGATCGCCGACGGGGGCATGCCGTACTGCTCGCAGATGTGGGCGCACAGGTCGGCCAGGGCCTCGTACTGGCCGCGGGGCGGGGCCGTGTGGGTGTAGGTGCCCTCGACCTCGATGCCGATGGCCACGTCGTTCTGGCCGACGCAGTGGGAGGCGCGCACCTGGCGTTGGCCCGCGGCGAGTTCCGCGAGGGTGCGGTGGCGGCCCTCGGTGGTGTGGCCGCCGCGGCTCACGGTGAAGTGCTGACCGGTGTCGATCCAGCCCCGGGCGTCCATGTGCTGGGCCTGCACCGCCCGCGCCAGCGCGAAGGCGTGCTCGCGGGAGAAGTCGTCGCCGTTGGCGGTGGCCGTGTGGTGCACCACGATCCGCCGGGGCGGTGCGTCCAGGACGGTGACCGGGCCGGCGGGCGGACGGGCACCCCACTCCTCGCAGCCGAAGATCTCCGGGTGCCACGGGGCCGCCGCGGCGGCGCGCCCCGCCGGTCCCCAGAACAGCTGCCCCAGCCCGAGCGCGGCGCCGAGCAGCGCCCGCCGGGGCACGCGCGCCGGCGGCCGCGCCTCATCGTTTCTTCTCATACGCCCCCCAACGAACGGGCGAGCGGGAGGGAACGCCGCAGCGCCGGTCAGGCGTCCGCCACACCGGTGCCCGGGCCGGGCAGGCCGCCGCGGGCGATGACGTCCGCGTACCAGTGCGCGCTGTCCTTCGGGGTCCTGCGCTGGGTCGCGAAGTCGACGTGGACGATGCCGAACCTCTTGCTGTAGCCGTACGCCCATTCGAAGTTGTCCAGCAGCGACCACAGGAAGTATCCGCGGACATCGGCCCCCCGCGCGATCGCCCGGTGTACGGCGCCCAGGTGGGCCCGCAGGTAGGCGATCCGCTCCGGGTCGCGCACCCGCCCCTGCGCGTCCACGTGGTCCTCGTACGCGGCCCCGTTCTCGGTGACCAGCAGCGGGACGCCCGGGAGCTGTTCGCCCAAGTCGGTCAGGAGCCCGTACAGCCCTTCGGCGTCGACCGGCCAGTCCATGGCGGTGCGCGGGCCGGGCAGGCGCGGGAAGCGGACGTGCCCCTCGGCCCCGGGCCACGGGGAGGGCGCCGGGCAGCTGCCGGCCGCGACGACGGCCGGCGCGTAGTAGTTCACCCCGAGGGAGTCGATGGGGGCGCAGGCCGTCCGCAGGTCGCCGTCGTGGACGAACGACCAGTCGGTGAGCGGCGCGGTGTCGCGGACCAGGTCCTCCGGCAGCCGGGCGTGGAACACGGGGTCGAGGAAGATCCGGTTGCCGAGCGCGTCGATCCGGCGGGTCGCGTCCCGGTCGGCGGCGGAGTCCGTCAGCGGACGGACGGCGTGCGGGTTGAGGGTGAGGGAGATCTCGGCCGACGGCGGCACAGCGGTGCGCAGCGCCTGCACGGCCCGTCCGTGGGCGAGGTTGAGGTGGTGTGCGGCGCGCAGGGAGGCGGCCGGCTCGGTGCGGCCCGGGGCGTGCTCCCCCGAGGCGTAGCCCAGGAAGGCCGCGCACCAGGGTTCGTTGAGGGTGGTCCAGGTCGCGACGCGGTCGCCGAGCGCCTCCGCGGTGAGCTGCGCGTACCGGGCGAAGTGGTCGGCGGTCTCGCGCCGGGGCCAGCCGCCCGCGTCCTCCAGCTCCTGGGGCAGGTCCCAGTGGTAGAGGGTGGCGACCGGCCGGATCCCGGCGTCGAGCAGCTCGTCGACGAGTCGGCGGTAGAAGTCCAGCCCCTTCTGGTGGGCGGGGCCGCGCCCGGTGGGCTGGACACGTGACCAGGCCACGGAGAAGCGGTAGTCGCTCACCCCGAGGCGCTTCATGAGGGCGACGTCCTCGCGCATGCGGTGGTAGTGGTCGGCGGCGACGTCTCCGGTGTCGCCGGCCCGGACCCGGCCCGGGGTGTGGCTGAAGGTGTCCCAGATGGACGGCGTACGGCCGTCCTCGGTGGCGGCTCCCTCGATCTGGTAGGCGGCGGTGGCCGTGCCCCAGCGGAATCCGGCGGGGAAGCGCGGGGGTGTCGTCGTCCCGGTGCGGGCGTCGAGGGCGGTCATCTGTGGGGGCTCCTGGAGGTGAGGGGATCAGGGCGGGGCGGGGCGGGCGGCGGGTCAGCCCTTGACGGCGCCCCGCATGATCCCGCCGACGATCTGCCGGCCGAGGAGGCCGAAGACGAGCAGTACGGGAAGGGTGCCCAGCAGGGCGCCCGCCATGATCACGGACTGGTCGTGGACGTAGCCGCCGCCGAGCTGGCGCAGTGCGACCTGGACGGTCGGCTCCTGCGAGGAGAGGGCGATCACGGGCCAGAAGAAGTCGTTCCAGGCCGTCATGAAGGTGAGCAGGCCGAGCACGGCCATGCCGGGCCGGGCGATCGGTATGACGACGGACCAGAAGATGCGGGCCGTGGAGGCGCCGTCGATGCGGGCCGCCTCGATGAGCTCGTCGGGCAGCGACTGGATGAGGATCTGGCGCATGAAGAAGACGCCGAACGCCGATACGAGGCCGGGCAGCACGACGGCCTGGAGCTGGTTGACCCACTGGAGCCGGGCGATCAGCATGAACAGCGGGATCACCGCGAGCTGCGGCGGGATCATCATGGTGGAGACGGTGACGGCGAGCAGCAGTCCGCGGCCCCGGAAGCGCAGTTTGGCGAAGGCGAATCCGGCGAGCGTGGAGCAGAGCACGGTACCGACGGTGATCGAGCCGGCCACGATCAGGGAGTTGAGCAGCGCCTTGCCGATGTCGGCCTCGGCCACGACCTGCTGGAAGTTGTGCAGCAGGTTCGGGCCGGGCAGCAGGGAGGGCGGCGTCCGGGCGAGGTCGGCGTTGGAGCGGCTGGCCGCGACGATCGTCCAGTAGAACGGGAACGCCGAGACGAGGACGGCGACGGTGAGGACCGCGTACACGAGCCGTCCGCCGCGCCGGGTGCCGCCGGCCCGGCCCCGCCCGCGCCGGCGGCCTCGTACGGGGGCGGTGGGCGGGCCGGCCGCCGGCTCGTGCGGCGGCGCCGCGAGGGCGGTCATCGGGCGGCCTCCTGGCGGGAGCGGCGGCGCGCGAACAGGGCGTTGGCCCCGACCAGCGCGAGGATCAGCAGGAAGGTCACCCAGGCGACGGCGGCGGCCCGGCCGAGGTGGAAGAAGCCCCAGCCCTGCTCGTACATGTAGAGGCCGAGCGTCTGGTACTGGTGCGAGATGCCGCCCGATACGGAGCCCTCGAAGAGCAGCGGTTCGCCGAAGAGCTGGGTGGCGCCGATGGTCGAGACGACGGTGGTGAAGAGGATGGTCGGGCGCAGTCCGGGGAGCGTGACGTGCAGGAACTGCCGCCACCGGGAGGCGCCGTCGACCTCGGCGGCCTCGTAGAGCTCGGTGGGGATGGTCTGCAGGCCGGCCAGGTAGATGAGGGCGTTGTAGCCGGTCCAGCGCCAGATGACGATCGAGGAGACGGCGAGCTGGGAGGCGACGGTGCCGGTCTGCCAGTCCACCGGCCCGATGCCGGCGAGGCCGAGCAGGTAGTTGACGACGCCGAAGTCGCGGCCGAAGAGCTGGGCGAAGACGAGGGTGGCGGCGGCGACGGAGGTGGCGTACGGGAGCAGCATCGCGGTACGGAAGAAGGTGCGGGCGCGGAGCCGGTAGTTGAGCAGGTGCGCCAGGCCGAGGGCCATGGCGAGCTGCGGGACGGTGGACAGCACGCCGATGGTGAACGTGTTGCGCAGCGCGGTCCAGAAGTAGGAGTCGGAGAGGAGGGCGGTGTAGTTGCCCAGCCCCCGCCACTCCATCTGTCCGGGGGTCTGGAGTTCGACGCGGTAGAGGGAGACGAAGGCGGTGTAGAGGAGCGGGAAGAGGCCGAAGGCGGCGAAGAGGGTGAAGAAGGGGGCGACGTAGGCGTACGGGGTAAGGGCGCGCCAGGTCCGGCGGGCCGCGGTGGGGCGGGAGGCCGGGGGCGGCGCGGGGGGCGGGGCGGTGGTGGTGCTGAGGACGGTCATGCGGCGGGGGCCCTTCGGGGGCGACGGCTTGCGGGGGGGGAGTTGGGCGGTGACTGGGCGGGTCGCCGGTCAGCCCGTGGCGTTGCGTACGCCCTTCTTCGCGGTCTCCCACGCCGTGTCCGGCGCGGTCCCCTTGCACTCGACCTCGCTCAGCGCGTTGGTGATCTGGTCGGCGATGGTCTTGTCGGCGACTCCGAGCACCTGGACGGGCGCGGCCTTCGCGGCGTCACCGAAGATGCTTCCGATCGGGGCGTCCGAGAAGTACGGGTCCTTGACGTCGGCGACCTTGCCGATCGCGGCGGTCGAGGAGGGGAACGAGCCCTGCTTCTCGAAGAGCCGGGCCTGCTGTTCCGGGGCGGTGAGCCACTGGATCAGCGCGTAGGCCTCCTTCTTGTGCTGGGCCGCGCGCGGGACGGCCAGGTAGGAGCCGCCCCAGTTCCCCGCGCCGCCGGGCAGCCGGGCGACGTCCCACTTGCCCCGGCCCGCGTCCCCCGCCTGCCCCTTGATGTAGCCGAGCATCCAGGCGGGGCACGGCAGGGTGGCGAAGGAACCGGCGGCGAAGGCCTGGTTCCAGGGCGGGGACCACTGGTCGAGCTTGGCGCTCAGCCCGTCCTCGGCGGCGCGTACGGAGGTGTTCCAGGCGTTCCTGACGGCCGGGTTCGTCTCGTACACCAGCTTCCCGGAGGCGTCGTAGTACCGCTCCTTCTGCTGGCCGGTGATGACGGCGTAGAGGCTGCCGACGCTGTCCAGCCAGGCGCTCTTCTCGGGGGCGTTCTTCTTGTACTGGCGGCCCAGCTCCAGGTAGCCGTCCCAGGTGGACCACTTCGCGGCGAGCTCGTCGCGCCCGGTCGGCAGCCCGGCCTTCTCGAACAGGTCGCGGCGGTAGCACATGGCCTCGGGGCCGACGTCGGTGCCCAGGGCCAGCACCTTGCCGTCCCCGGTGGTGGCGGCCGACCATTTGGCCTCGGCGAAGGAGCCCTTGAGCCCGGCCGCCCCGTAGGCCGTGAGGTCCTCGAACTTGTCCGCCTGCTGCCGGGTGACGGCGGCGATCCGGCCCACCTCGATGCCCTGGACGTCGGCGAGGCCGCCGCCGCCCGCGAGCCGGGTCTGCAGGGACTTCCAGTAGTCCTGCTCGTCCTCGGTGTCCGTCTGCTTGACGGTGACGCCGGGGTGCAGCTTCTCGTACTCCGCGTAGAGCCCGGCCTCCTTGTAGCCGAAGGACCCGAAGAGGTCGACGGTCACCGTGACCTTGCCTCCCGCGCCGTCCGCGGAGCCCTGCGGGGTGCCGGATCCGCAGGCGGCCAGCAGCGTCCCGGCGAGGGCGGCCGCGCCGAGGCGGACGGCGGCGCGCGCGACGGTGGCGGCTCGGGCTGTGGGCATGAGTGGTCTCCCCTTGGCTTGGCTTCGGCGTGGGACGGGTCGCTTGAGAGCGCTCTCAAGCCCTGGGTCTGGAGCGTGCCCCCGGCCGTATCGCCCGTCAAGCCCTCGGAGCGTAACAGCGTCGCATGGACGCGGAGTTGGCGCGCGAACGGCGGACGCGGGGGGCGCCGCGGGCCGGTCCGCCGCCGCCTCAGGCCGAGGCGCGCCGCACCAGCCGGGTGGGCGTGATCAGCGCGGTCGGGACGGCCGGGCCGGTGCGTTCCCGGTCCAGGGCGTCCAGCAGCAGCCGGGCCATCATCCGGCCCATGCCCTCGATGTCCTGGTGGACGGTGGTCAGCGGCGGGTCGGCGTGTTCGGCCACGGACGGCATGTCGTCGAAGCCGACCACGGCGACGTCCTCCGGGACACCGCGGCCCCGCTCCCGCAGGACGCGCAGCGCACCGACCGCCATCTGGTCGCTGGCGGCGAACACGGCGTCGACGTCGGGATACCGGTCCAGCAGGCGCGCCATGGCCCGCGCGCCGCCCTCCACCGTGAAGTCCCCGTCGGCCACCATCGCCGGGTGGCCCTCGGGCAGGGCGTCGCGGTAGCCGTCGAGGCGGTCGGTCGCCGACGTCTGGTCGTCCGGGCCGGAGATGTGCGCGACGCGGGAGCGGCCCTCGGCCATGAGGTGGCGTACGGCTTCCCGCGCACCGCCGCGGTTGTCGGCGTCGACGTACGTCACCTCGGACGGCCCGCCGGGCGCGGGGGTCCAGGCCGGGCGGCCGCCGTACACGGTGGGCAGGCCTATCCGGCTCGCGATGGCGGGCAACGGGTCGTCGGTGTGGAGGGAGAAGGCGAGCGCGCCGTCGACGTGGCCGCCGGCGAGGTACCGGGCGATCCGGTCGTAGTCGTCCGGGCCCTCCACCAGGAGCAGCACCAACTGGTTGTCGCTCGACGTCAGTTCCTTGCTGATGCCGCGGATCTGCTGGGAGAAGAACGGGTCGGAGAAGATGCGGACCTCCGGCTCGGCGATGATGACCGCCACCGCGCCGGTGCGCCGGGTGACGAGGGTCCGGGCCGCGGGGTTGGGTACGTAGCCCAGCTCGGCCACGGCTTCGCGCACCTTCTCCGCCACGGGCCGGCGGACCCCCGCCCCGCCGTTGACCACCCGTGAGACCGTCGCCCGGGAGACGCCGGCGCGGGCGGCGACGGCTTCCAGGGTGGGGCGGTGTCCATGGGGATGCTCGGGCACGGCGGGGCTCCTCGTCTCTCACGGTCGGCAACGGGGCGGCTGCGTCGAAACTGCAGGGTATCCCGGTGGCCGCGCGCCGGGAGAGCGCTCCCGCGACAACAGTGCCTCGCCTTCCGGCCACTTGGCGGGCGCCGGGCGTCCGGAGCGGGCCGGGCTCAGCCGTTGGGGATGGCGTCCTGGAAGGCGGTTCCGGCCGAACGGAGGGCGGCGAGCGGCGGGGGCGGCTGCGTCCGTGCGCCCATGGCGGCGGACGGCCGGGCCACCATCCGGGGATCCCCCCCCCGGGCGGAACTGCGTCGCCGGGGCATCACCACGTCCACCAACTACCGGCGGCGTGCACTCGGACGGCTGAGCCGTCCCCCGTGGGGCGCTGCGCCCAACGGGGGAATCCGGGGCGCGCACCGGTCCGGAGCCGGAGCCCGGGCGCCCGCCGGGCCGACACTCGGAGCGGCCGTCCGAGGGGGCGGTGCGACGGGCGAGGAGAGGACGGGCGCGTGTTCACCGACACCAAGGCGTTCAGCGGTTTCGCCGTGGACGACATCCAGCGGGCGAAGGAGTTCTACGGGGAGACCCTCGGTCTGCGGGTCAGCGAGGAGAACGGCCTGCTGAGGCTGCACCTGGCGGGCGGCACGGACATCCTCGTGTACCCGAAGGAGGACCACACTCCGGCCGGGTTCACCCTGCTCAACTTCCCCGTCGACGACATCGACGCGGCGGTCGACGAGCTGGCGAAGCGCGGGATCCGCTTCGAGCGGTACCCCGGCTTCACGCACGACGGCAAGGGCGTCGTGCGTGAAGCGGGCGGACCGCAGATCGCGTGGTTCACCGACCCGGCGGGCAACATCCTCTCCGTTCTCCAGGGCTGAGGGTCACAGGGGGAGCCGCCGTCGCCGGTCAGCAGGCGAAGTCGACCCGGCGGAACGAGGCGTAGTGGTCGGCGGTGTAGTAGTCCTCCCGGACCTGGTGGCCGGTGATGATCCGGCGTGCCCCGCGCGTGGGCGCGCCCGGGGTGATGACCGTGTACTCGTGGTAGTAGCCGGTGCTCTGGGCGGGCAGCAGCCGCTCGCGGTTCTGGAAGACGACGCCGTCCTGGGGATACGGGAACGGGCCGCCGCGGTCGATGAGGCCGAGGGTGTCGTGCGCCTGGGAGGGCAGGGCGGAGTAACAGACTCTGCCCACCGCCCGTACCGCGACGGTGGATGCCGTGGGGGCGGTGGTGGCCGCCGAGGCGGCGGGTCCGGCCAGCAGGGTGGCGGCGACGGCGGCGGCGCCGACGAGGGCGAAGATGCGCGGGGGGAGGGTCATGCCGTCATGATGACGCGCGTAGAGATGGACCCGTCAACGCCAACTGAGCGTATTTTTCCGGCTGTTCAGCGGTCCGGCACCTGGCGGAACGCGGATGCCGCCGGACCGTCACACCACCGCAACCCGGGCCGGGACCGGGGGCCGGCTCGTGGTCGGCGCGCCGCTCCCCCGGGATGCCGTCGCGGCGGGTCTCGGGCAGGCTGGGGCCATGGAGCACGCGCCGATCGTCGTACACCGGATCTCACCGGCGGGGGGCCGTCGGGTGTCGATCCGCGTCCAGGGCCACGAGACGGTCCTCGGGGTCGCCCGTTCGGACGCGGAGGTGATCGAGTTCCTACGGCGCATCGAGGTGCCCGACCCGGACGAGGTGCTCCTCGGCGGCCCGGGGGTGATCGAGTGGCAGGGCGACGGCCCGCACCAGTACGAGCCCGAGGCGGAGCCGCCGCCGCCGGACCTGCCGTAGGCCGCCGTACGGGTTACGGCGGCGGGTCCGGCGCGTGGCGCCGGGTCCCTCAGACGGCCCAGGTGGCCGCCGCGATGCTGAAGGAGTGGCCGGCCGGGTCGCTGAAGAGGCGGACCGTGCTCGGACCGGCCTCCGCGTCGGACTCCATCGGCACCGCGCCGAGCGAGACCGCTTCGCGTTCGGCCTCGTCCAGGTCGGCGATGTCGACGAGGATCCGCAGGTGTGCCTGGAGCGAGTGTTCCGGGCGGGGCCAGCTCGGCGGCGCATAACCGTGGTCCCTGCGGATCGCAAGGTGGACCCCGGCGCCGCCGACGACCTCCACCAGGTCGGGCTCGTGGCCGACCTGGGCGTCGGCCCCGAGGAGCTGGGCGTAGAAGCGCGCCAGCTCGTGGGGCTCGGCGCAGTCCAGTACGAGAACGCTTGTCTTCTTCACCGTCATGGCTCGCTCGTACCCCTCCCGGGCCCCCGCATGCCCGGTCGAACGGGCGTGCCGGGCCCCGGCGGGGTGCGGTCAGTGCTCCATACGGTGGCGGCCCCGGCGCTGGGCGGGCACGGTCGTCAGGCGGGTGCCGGTGCGACGGATGGACGGGTTGCGCCGCGCCGGGATGACCGGGCCGGCGGCGATGAGGGCGATGACCACGACGACCACAGCCAGGATGAGGAGGGCGATCAGGTTCATGTTCCTGCCTTCCGTGCTGTCCTGATGACTTGCCACTACTTCGTGTCACCGAATTCGGGCGGGATAAACACGCCGGGTGAGGAAAAGGTGGCTGCGACGCCTGTGCGCACCTTCACCGCACCGGGTCGGAGACCGCCGCTCCGGTGGGGCATGATCGGGGCATGTCTGATCGCATCATTGCCGCCTGCGACGGGGCGGCGAAGGGGAATCCCGGTCCTGCCGGATGGGCGTGGGTCATCGCCGACCCCGCGGGTCGCGCGCAGCGCTGGGAGGCCGGCCCGCTGGGCCGCGCCACCAACAACGTGGGCGAACTCACCGCTCTGGAACGGCTGCTGGAGGCGCTCGCGCCCGGGACGGCCGTCGAGGTGCGGATGGATTCGCAGTACGCCATGAAGGCGGTGACGCAGTGGCTGCCCGCCTGGAAGCGCAACGGCTGGAAGACGGCCGCGGGCAAGCCGGTGGCCAACCGGGAGCTGGTCGAGCGCATCGACGCGCTGCTGGGCGAGCGGGACGTGGAGTTCCGCTACGTCCCGGCCCACCGGGAGGACGGCGACCACCTCAACGCCATCGCCGACCAGGCCGCCAGTGACGCCGCGCTCACCCAGCAGGCCGCCGGCACCACTCTGGGCGACGCGGAACTGCCGGTGCCCGCTCCCGCCCGCAGCACCCCGGCCCGCACCGGCTCCCCCCGCCGGGCCGCGGCGGGCACTGCGGCGAAGGGCGCGACGGCCGGGCGGACGGGCGGTGGCTCCGCGCGGGGGCGGGCCTCCGTCAAGGCGAAGTTCCCCGGCAGCTGCCCCTGCGGGAAGCCGTACGCGGCCGGGGAGACCATCGTCAAGCTGGCCTCCCGCTGGGGCCACCCGGACTGCGCCACGTCCGAGGACTGAGCCGAAGCGGGAGCCGGAGCCGGAGCCCGGACGCCCTGAGGGGCGGCCGGGGTCACCTCACGCCCGGCCCGCGCGCGGCGGCACCACCATCACCCGGGCCTGCTCCACGGAGGGCGCCAGCGTGAACACCTGGTCAGCGCCGGTCAGTTCGAGGAGCCGGGACAGGTGCCGGGGCAGCGGGCCGGCCAGGATCACCGGCCGGGTCAGCGCGGGTTGCAGCATCAGGCTCAGGGCGGTCGAGTCGGTGAAGGTGACCCCGGAGACGTCGAGGACGTAGCGGTTCACGCCGGGGGCCAGCGGGTCGAGGGCTTCGCGCAGCCCGTTGAGGTGGTCGATGTCGAACTCGCCCGTCATCACGACGACGCGCGCGTCGTCGTGCGCGAGCACCTCGACACGGCAGGGCCCCGGGTTCGCATCCATCTGTTCCTCCATGATCGCTCCGATTCGCAAGCCGTGGCCGAAGGTCGTGGTCTCAAGCCGTGATGACCGACCGCTCATCGACCGCTCAGGCCCGGCGTGGCCCGTGGCGGTGGGGGTGGCCGGTGCCGGGCGGGCCCCGGTGGCGCGGCTCATTCCACCACCAGGTCCGCGCGGTCGCGCCCCGGAGCGACGACGCGGGCGTTGGCCTCGTCGGAGCGGGACACCCAGCGGGCCGCCTCCGCCTCCGTCCGGCCGTGGCTGACGTGCCGGGCCACGAGGCGGCGTACGCGCTCGGCGTCGTCGGGGGCCAGGTACCAGGCCTCGTCCAGCAGGGGGCGCAGCGACGCCCACTCCCCCGCCTCGTACAGCAGGTAGTTGCCCTCGGTGATGACCAGCGGTACGCCGGGCGCCACCGCGATGCTCCCCGCGACGGGCTCCTCCAGCGAGCGGTCGAAGGCCGGCGCGTAGACCGTCTCGGGGCCCGCCGCGCGCAGTCGCCGCAGGAGCGCCAGGTAGCCGGCGGCGTCGAAGGTGTCCGGTGCGCCCTTGCGGTCGGCCCGGCCGAGCCGCACCAGTTCGGCCTGCGCCAGGTGGAAGCCGTCCATGGGAACGACGACGGCCAGTTCGGGCCCGAGGGCCCGTGCCAGGTGCGCCGCCAGGGTCGACTTGCCCGCGCCCGGCGGCCCCGCGATGCCGAGGACGCGTCGGCCGCCCGCGCGCGCCAGCGTCCGGGCCCGGTCTTCCAGTTCCGCCCACTCCATCACCGTATGGTGCCATCCCGGCCCGGTCGCGCACCGCACCCCCTCCCGTCGCGGAGGCTGCCGTCCGTTACGCCGCCACCACCGGTATGCCGTCGGGGCGGTCGGCGAGCAGGGCCGCGATGTGGTCCGCGCAGTCGAGGGCCGCCGTACGCATGGCGCTGCGGGTCATCCCGGCGACGTGCGGGGTGAGCAGTGCGTTCGGCAGGCCGAACAGCGGGGAGGCGAAGGCCGCGTGCTCGTGCGCGAAGGTGTCGACGGCCGCGGCGGCGAGCGGGTGCCCCGGATCGCGCAGCGCGTCGGCCAGGGCCCGTTCGTCGACGATCCCGCCCCGGGCGGTGTTCAGCAGGACCGACCCGGGGCGCATCAGCGCCAGTTCGGGCCGCCCGACCGTGTGGCGGGTGGGTGCGGTGAGCGGCAGGTGCAGGGAGACCGCGTCGCTGGTGGCGAGCAGGGCGGCGAGGGAGCGGGCCGGGCGTACCGGCGCCGGGGCCGGGCGGCGGGAGAGGCTCTGCACGTCCATGCCGAGGGCGGCCGCCCGCCGGGCCAGCGCCGAGCCGGTGCGGCCCAGGCCCACGATGCCCAGGGTCAGCTCCGACAGCTGCCGGGCGGGGGCCGTCCGGGCCCGCCAGACGCCCCGGTGGGCGGTCGCGTTGTGCGCGGGCAGGTCCCGGGTCAGGGCGAGGAGCTGGGCCAGGGCGAACTCGGCGACGGCGTCCGCGTTCGAGCCGGGGGTGTGCGTGACGGTGACGCCGTGGCGGGTGGCGGCGGGCAGGTCGACGTGGTCGGAGCCCGCGCCGGCCCGGCCGATCACGCGGAGCCCGCGGCGGGGCGCGCCGCCGGTCGCCGCGGCGAGGAAGGCGGCGCGCAGCGGCACGCCGGACCGGGACTTGACGGCGTCGTAGCCGGCGCCGCCGCGGAGCGTCTCGGCGATCAGGGCCGCCTCGTCGAAGGGGTCGAAGTCCGCGAGCTCCACCCGGCCGCCCCAGGCCTCGCGCACCGCCGTGCGATCGGCCACCCGGCGGAGGTTCAGGGTGACCGCGTGGCCGTGGCCGAGGAACCGTTCAAGTTCGCGAGCGAGCAGGTCGCCGGGGGCCGCGTCGAGCAGCAGGATCCGAGGCTGGTTCACGTAATAATCCCTTCCGCCTTACGCACCTTACATCGGGCGGCGGTGGCCGTGAGCGGGCTCGTGCTGTACTTCGTACCCGAACCGGCCCGGGCCGCCGCCGAGTTGGTCCGCGCGGTCCGCCCCGGGGCCGGCGGCCGGCGGGTAGGTGGCCTTCCCCGTGGTCCTGTCAGTGGCTCTGTCAGTGGCCCTGCCTAGGCTGGGCGGATGGACGAGATGCGGATCGTGGCGGACCGGGCCGAGTGGCGGCGGGGGTTCGAGGAGCGGGTGCTGGCGGGCTACCGGGGTGCGGGGTGTGGGGATCCGCTGGCCCGGGCGCTGCTGGAGCGGACGGTGGAGGGGATCGACGGGTGGACGGTGGCCACGGACGGCACCGGGTGGATCGCGGTCGGGGTGACGGAGACCAACGGGACGACGGTGGGCCGGATCCACGAGCTGACGGCGCCGACGGGGCGCGCCTGGGCCGAGCGGTGGTGCGCCGAGCACGGGGCGCGGCGGGTGGAGGTCCGGCTCACCGGCGCGGCGGGCGCCTTCGCCGACTACCCCGTACGCGGCCAGAACCGTATGCGCGTCACTCCCGAACGGCCTGTGCAACCATCCGGCCTGACGGCCCGTCCGCTCTCCGAGGACGAGTACCCGCTGTGGTACGCCGGTGAGGAGGCCGCGTACATCGCGGACATCGTCCGGGCCGGGGCCCTCACCCCGGAGCAGGCCAAGGAGAAGTCCGACCGGGACTTCGCCGAGCACCTTCCCCAGGGGTACCGGACCCCGGGGCATGCCTTCTACGCCCTGGAGGCCGACGGCCAGATGGTCGGCACCTGCTGGCTGCAGCACGGTTTCCTGCCGGGCGTGACCTTCGGCTTCTCGCTGAACGTGTTCCCGGAACATCGCGGCCGCGGCTACGGCCGGGCCGCGATGGCCGTCGGGGAGTGGGCCACCCGGCAGGGCGGTGACGAGGCGCTGATGTTCAACGTCTTCGGCGGCAACGAGGTCGCGATGAACCTGTACGACAGCACCGGCTTCGCCGTCCTGGACGAGTACCGCTCCATCGACCTCGGCTAGCCGACGGAGCGTCGGGCGGCCCGGGGGTCAGGCGTCCACGGGCCGCCAGGCGGGGCCGTCCCCGTCCTGGCGGACGTGCCCGAACACCACGTCGGCGAAGTGGACGCCGAAACCGAGCGTGCCGGGTTCCGCGAGCTCGGCGACGAGGCGGCGGCGGTGGCCGGCGGTCAGGGCGGGCTCGTGGTCGAAGGCCGAGGACCATGCGGGGTGGTCGATCTGGATCGGCGAGTGCAGGGCGTCGCCGAAGGCGATCAGCCGCCGCCCGCCGCCGGTGATGACGTACTCGGTGTGGCCGGCCGTGTGCCCGGGGGTGATCCGGACGCGCACACCGGGGAAGACCTCCTCCCCCTCCGTGACCGTCCGCACGCGCGGCGCGAGGGCTGCGGCCCGCTCGCCCAGGCCCTCCGCCTCCAGGAGGTCGCGCCGGTCCCACTCCGGGGCCGAGATCAGGTACTCGGCACGGGTGAACACGGGCCGGTCGCCGCCGGGGGCGGGCAGGGTGGCCCAGCCGATGTGGTCGACGTGGAGGTGGGTGAAGGCCACCGCCTCGATCTCCTCGGGACGGCGGCCGAGTGCGGCCAGGCCGTCCGTGAGCGCGCCTCCGTGGACCGTGTGGAGGGGGCCGTCGGGAGCGCTGTACGTCCGCGGGCCGAAGCCGGTGTCGATCAGCAGGGCGCGGTCGCCGTGCTCCACCAGCAGCGCGCCGATGCTCCCCACCAGGTGGCCCGTGGCGTCCAGGTACTCCGGGTGGGCGGCCCAGACCTCGGCGGTGGTGTCCGGGAGCACGGCCAGCGGGCGCAGCCGCACGTCGCCGTCCGGCACGTACGAGACCTTCGTGTCGCCCAGCCGTAGCGAGCGGATCCCCGCCGGGCGGCGCAGTCGCCCGTCCTGGCCTAACGTCACATCAGACATGTGTCTTCTCCCTTGCCGGCCGTCAGGTGCCACCGCGGCGTGTCCGGCGGTGACGGGGCCAACCGTAAGCAGCAAACCGCCCCACACCACCTTCGTGGTGGACGAGCTGGAGAAGCAGGGCCTGGCCGGGCGCCGCCCACACCCCACCGACCGCCGCGCCAAGCACCTCGTCCTCACCGGCGAGGCACGGTCGCTGCGCGAGCGCCTCCACGGCCCGGAGCGGGCCGTCGCCTCCCCCCGCTGATCCGCTCGGGAGGGCCCCGGCACCACCGGGGAGCGGCAGCCTCCCGTGGTCGGTGCCATGCTGGAAGCAGTGGAGGGCCGGCGGCTCCCGTGGCCGGCCCCGTCCGAAGGGAGGATGCCGTGCCTGGTCTTCTTCGAGGAGTCGCGCGCACCGCGGTGGTCGCGGGTACCGCGACGGCCGTGTCGAACCGGGTCTCGCGACGCCAGGCCGGCCGGTGGGCCGCGCAGGGTGGTCAGGCCCAGGAGCAGCAGTACGCGGAGCCAGCCCAGCAGCACGCGGCTCCCGCGGCGGCACCGCCGCCGCCTCCCCCGGCCCCGGCCGATGACATGAGCAGCAAGATCGACCAGCTGACGAAGCTGGCCGCGCTGAAGGAGCAGGGAATCCTCACCGACGAGGAGATGGCCGAACAGAAGAGCCGGATCCTCGGCAGCTGATCCGGCACCCGCCGGCCCGGCATCGAGGTCCGCCCCCTGTCATCCGGCTCGGCCGGGGACAGGGGGCGGACCTGTTGGCTTCTGCCGGGTTCACCGGATCCGGCCGGGTTCACTGGGGCGGCTGATCCCCTTCGGCGGCCACTTCCGCGTCGAGGGCGGCGAGGATGGCCTGGACGGGAATCCGGCCGCTCGCGACCATCTGCGCACCGCTGCGTCGCAGGGCCCGGGCGAAGGGGGCGGCCCAGCTGTTCTCGTACACCAGGATCGCGGCCGCGTTGCCGGGCTCCAGGGCGCTGCCGGCTTCGTCGAGATCGTCCTGGTCCAGGAGGTCGGAGGACACGCCGTCGAAGACGGACAGGGCGAAGGAGTCGGCGTCGGCGTCGTCCAGTTCCGTGATTTCCAGGGCGGTGACACGGCCGTCCGCGTCCTTCTGCACGAAACGGAGGTCGAGCAACCGGATGAGCCCCTTGTCCACCAGATCGACCAGCAGGGGGAAGGCCTCGCCCGTCATCCGGTTGCCGGGGAATTCCACGACCAGATAGTCGACGGGACCCATGTCCTCGATGTCGTTGCTCATGAGCACTCCTCAAGACACGGCTCGGGTCTCCATTGCAGCATCCGGCACGGAACCCCGCACCTTCGTGTTCGGCCTGCTCAGGGGCAACCGGTCGCCGGGTCGTCGTGGGTGAGCGCGCACACCATCCGCTCGCCGCGCCGGTGTTCCGGGTAGGTGGCGACGAGGTCCGCGGAGAAGTCGTTCCATTGCCGGGTGATCTCCCGCGCGGCGAGGTCGGCCGCTCGCCGGAAGTTGCCGTTCTGCGCGCGTCTGGAGGCTTCGGTGTCCTTGTTGAGCGTTCCGTTGTGCTGGATGCGCCCGGCGCATCCGACCGCTTTGATGCCCGTCGAATCGAAGTCGGGGTAACAGCCGGTGGCCAGGTCCTCGGGGATGAGCGCGGCGGCCTCCCCGGTCCAGGCGCGGTCGTCCATGGTGCTGTAGCGGCGGATGTCGAAGAAGGGCGCCGTCGTCGTGCGGTCCAGACCCGGTGGGTTGGTGATGCCGATCGGTCCGCTGTCGGCCCGGTCGGCCCAGTTGCTGTGGGAGTAGAAGTCCTCGATCGGATGCCATCCGCGTCCGAGGTCTTCGAGGACCTCGCACTTGGCGCGCCGGTCCCTTCCGTTCCACGCGCAGGGCGTGGCCAGGTCGCTCTCGCCGGGGATGACGCGGCCCCGGACGTCGACCAGCCCGTCGGCGGCGCGGACGGCCGCTCTCAGCCGGGCGACGGAGCCGCGGACGCACGCGAGCAGCTCGGTGGTCGCCTCGTCGCGCGTACGCGGGTAGGCGGGAGAGCCGGAGAGATGGCGCGGGGCGAGGTAGTCGGCGTTGTCACAGTGCAGGATGCCGAGGTCGAAGGAGGTGCCCTCGTCGTTGGCGACGATCGCCCCGTGGCGGGAGTCGGCCATCGCCGCCAGCGAGACGGGCTCCCAGCGCAGTGCGGCGCGTGTGATCTTCTCGTGGTGGGCGCCGCTGTACGCCCGCGCCGGGCCCGGGGCCAGGACGCTCAGGCAGGTCCCGTAGGCGAGCACGGTGACGGCCAGCCCGCGTAGGCCCCCCACGGCGGTGTGCGACACGGGACCTCCACGGGACGACCGTGCCGGGTCGGGGCGTCGCACGGGCGGCTGCCGAGAACCGGCCTTCTCCACCACCGTCGCAGGCGGACCGGCCGTGCGCGAGCCGGGCGGCCCCAGCCGGCCGTCGGGGGCCGGGGCCCCGGCCCACCTGCGACGTCGTGTCCGGCGTAAGGGAGGATGGCACTCCGCTCCGGTCGCGTACGCACGCGCGGGCGGGGCTCGTACGCAAGACGACCCGACAGGTGGCATGGTGACGACACAACACATACGGCGACCGGCGGCGGCCCCCCTCTCCGCCGCCCCGGCCCCGGCCCCGGCTCCCGCCACGGAGGCGGTCCGTTGACCCGGGGGCTCGTCCTGCACGACTGGCTGGTCGCCGCCATCGCGCTGGTCTCGGGCGGCGTCGCGGCGCTGCTGCTGCGCGCCCTGCTGAAGTGGCTGGCCAAGCACGCGCTCCGGACGCGCTGGACCGGGGACGACCTCATCGTCGACTCGCTGCGCACCGTCGCCCCGTGGGCCGCCGTCCTCGCGGGCATGGCGGCGGCGGTCGCGGCGCTGCCCCTCACGCAGCGGCTCGCCGGGATCGTGAACCAGTCGCTGACCGCCGTACTCATCCTCATCGCCACCGTCACGGCGGCCCGGGTCGTCGCGGGCCTGGTCCAGTCGCTGGCGCAGTCCCGGACGGGCGTGGCCGCCTCCGCGAGCATCTTCGTCAACATCACCCGGATCGTGGTGCTGACGATGGGCGTGCTGGTCGCGCTGGAGACCGTCGGGGTGTCCATCGCACCGCTGGTCACCGCGCTCGGCGTGGGCGGTCTCGCGGTCGCCCTGGCCCTCCAGGACACCTTGGCCAACCTCTTCGCCGGGGTGCACATCCTCGCCTCGAAGACCGTCCAGCCGGGTGACTACATCCGGCTGAGCAGCGGCGAGGAGGGTTACGTCGTCGACATCAACTGGCGCAACAGCGTGGTGCGCAACCTGTCGAACAACCTGGTGATCATCCCCAACGGGCGCCTGGCGCGGACGAACATGACGAACTACACGCAGCCCGATCAGAAGCTCTCGATCCTCGTGCAGGTCGGGGTGGGCTACGAGAGCGACCTGGAGCACGTCGAGCGGGTGACCCTCGACGTGGTGGACAGCGTGATGGCCGACATCAGCGGCGGTGTCCCCGATCACGAGGCGGCCGTCCGCTTCCACACCTTCGCGGACTCCCGGATCAACTTCACGGTCATCCTGGGCGTGGGCGAGTTCAGCGACCAGTACCGGATCAAGCACGAGTTCATCAAGCGCCTGCACCAGCGCTACCGCGCAGAGGGCATCTCCATCCCCGCCCCCGCGCGGACGGTGTCCCTCCAGCGGGAACAGCCGGAGGGCGGGCATGACCGGCACGACCGGCACGAGGGGGCGCGGACGGGCTCCGTGCCGGCTTCCTCGCTCCCCCACCAACGCGACGCGTCGTCGGCCGCGGGCATCCTGGCGGACCGTCAGCGCTGAGCCGGGCGCCCGCCGGAAGCGGAGTCACGGCGCACCGGCTCCATGGGCACGGGAGTCCGGATTTCCCCCCGCATGACGAATATCCGTTCGTATGATGTTGCTTCTTTAACCACATCCTGGTGGGGGTAACGATGTACAGCGCGAACAGGGGCGACGGGGCGGGGAACGGCCGCAGACGGGGGCGGGGGGCCGGGCGCGTCCGGCTGGCGCTCGTCGGGTTGCTGGCGGCGGGCGTCGCCGTCGCCTGCGGACCGGCGGAAGGAAACGGACCGGCCGTCGCGCCCCCGTCGGCTCTGGCGTCGGTGGCCCCGACGCCGGCCGCCGCCTCCCCCACGCCCACCCCGTCGGTGACGGCGACGGCGGTCCCGACCCCGTCCGTGTCGGTCACCGCGGAGACCGACGCGAAGGCGTCCGCCGCCGCTCAGCCGACCCGGCCCGCGACCACCAGGCCCGCGCCGAAGCCGACGACGCAGGCCCCGACGACCGAGCCGGACGAGCCCGAAGAGCCCGCGAAGGCCGACTGCGAGATCGTCTCCAACGCGGGCAACTGCTACAACGCGGGCCAGTTCTGCCGCAAGGCCGACGTGGGCCGCTCCACGCACGCGGGCAACGGCCGGATGATCCACTGCCGTCAGGACGGCAGCCAGGCCCGCTGGGGCTACTGACCCGCGACGGCGGCGGTCGGTACGGGTGCGGGGGCGGTACGGGGAGCGGTTCCCCGTACCGCCCCCCTCCGGTTCGCCCTCAGACGAGGTCCGCCCGCTCATGGCGATCCCGGATGCGGGCGATCACCCGCTCCGAGCGCCCCGGGCCGCGGCGCGGGCGGGGCGTTCCCCGAGGTCGGCCCCACCGCGCGCCCCCACCCGTACGGCGTAATCTGGTCGAAAGGTCGCATACGGCGGGCTGCGGGCATCGCGCGCGCCGGAGCGCACCCGCACCCCGTGCGGACGCGGGACTGGAGGCGGCGCGTGACCGATCCGTTCGGCTTCCTCAGGATCCCCCGCGAGCCCGTCGCGGCCCGCCCCGTCGACGAGCGGCTCGGCGACTGGCGCGAGGTGTACGCCGGGCAGGCGCTGCTGCCGCTCGTCTCCCAGCAGGCCGGCCGCTGTATGGACTGCGGCATCCCGTTCTGCCACACCGGGTGCCCGCTGGGGAACCTCATCCCGGAGTGGAACGCCTACGCCGCGCGCGGCGACTGGAGCGCCGCGTACGAGCGGCTGCACGCCACCAACAACTTCCCCGACTTCACCGGGCGGCTCTGCCCGGCGCCCTGCGAGGACGCCTGCGTCCTGACGATCAACGCCGATCCGGTGACCATCAAGAACGTCGAGCAGACCATCGCCGACGAGGGGCTGCGGCGCGGGTACATGGGCCCGCGCCCACCGGAGCGGCGGAGCGCCACCTCGGTGGCCGTGATCGGCTCGGGCCCGGCCGGGCTGGCCGCCGCCCAGCAGCTGACCCGGGCCGGGCACGCCGTCGTCGTCCACGAGCGGGCCGACCGGATCGGCGGGCTGCTGCGCTACGGCATCCCCGAGTTCAAGATGGAGAAGGCGCACCTCGACCGGCGGATCCGGCAGATGCGCGACGAGGGGACCGACTTCGTCACGGGCGCGGACGTCGGCGGGGCGCAGCGGGCGGACGAGCTGCGCGGGCGTTACGACGCCGTCGTCGTCGCGGTCGGCGCCGGGGAACGCCGGGAGCTCCCGGTCCCGGGGCGCGCCCTGCACGGCATCCACCAGGCCATGGAGTACCTGACCTGCGCGAACCGGGTCCGCGAGGGCGATTACGCGGTCTCACCGGTGTCCGCGGAGGGCAGCCATGTGGTGATCGTCGGCGGCGGCGACACCGGGTCGGACTGCCTCGGCACGGCGCTGCGGCAGGGCGCGCTCTCGGTGGTCCAGCTGGACGTCAATCCGGAACCGGGGCCCGGGCGGCACGAGGGCGAGCCCTGGCCGGTGTACCCGAAGGTCTACCGGATCTCCCACGCCCACGAGGAGGCCCGGGGGCGGGCGGGCGCCGACCCGCGGCTCTTCTCCAGCGCCACCCTGCACTTCGAGGGGGACCCGGCCGGGTGGGTGCGGGCGCTGCGGCTGAGCGCCGTCGAGCCGGGGGCCCGCAGGCCGCTGCCGGGCACCGAGCGGGTGATCCCGGCCGGGCTGGTCCTGCTGGCCCTGGGGTTCTCGGGTCCCGAACGGGCGGGCGGCCTGGGCGAGCAGCTGGGGCTCGAACGCGACGACCGGGGCGGTTACGCCCGTGGCGCGGACTTCGCGGCGGCCGGCGGGCGGGCTCCGGGGGTGTTCGTGGCCGGGGACGCGGGGCGGGGCCAGTCGCTGGTGGTGTGGGCCATCGCCGAGGGCCGGTCGGCGGCCTCGGCGGTCGACCGTTACCTGACCGGATCCACCGCCCTGCCCGCCCCGGTCGCCGCCCACGACCTGCCGTTGACGGCGCTGGGGCGCATGCGGTACGGGGACGACGCGTAGGGAGTGGCGGGCGCGGTCGCCGCGCACGCCGTCGGTCCGTACGGGGGGCGGTGCGGTCCGTCTTCAGGCCTCAGTCCGTACCGGGGGACGGCGACGGGGCGGACGGCGCGCGCCTGCCGTCGCAGACCAGGGTGATCCCGACCGGTTCGGCGAGGACGTCACCGGGTGCGGAGGCGGCATCGATCCGGGTCGTCGCCGTCCAGTTCCCCTTGCTGATGCTGAGGTACCCCTCCCCCGGGCCACGCGCGTCCTGCCAGCCGTACGCGGACCGGGCGCGGGCGAAGCCCGCCCGCACCGCCTCCCGCGCCGTCGCCGGTGGGTGTGGGTCGCCCAGGCTCTCGTGGCATCCGGCCCCGTGCGGGTCCACCGGATACCGCTGGAGCCGCACGCCCTCGGCGGCCATCGAGGTCGTCAGCTCGGCCACCACCACATCCGGGGGAAGCACCGGGCCCGTGTAGCGCGGGGGCAGCGGGCCCAGGTCCGTCAGGGGAGACGTGCAACCGGTGACCAGGGCGGCGACCGCGGTCATCGCCCCGAGCCATGCCGCGGACCTGCGGTTTCGGACCGTTCTCTGCGTACCGTTCACAGCCGGTCAGTCTCGCACCGGCTGCCCCGCCCCGTTCCACCGGGCTCAGTCCGACGAGACGCCGCCGCTCCCGGCGATGATCGCGATGCCGTTCGGAACCCGACGTTCCGCCCCCTGCTGGAGGTGGTTGCGTACGGAGACCAACCCGGTCTCGGGGTCGCGGGTGGCCAGGGTGGAGGAGGCACCGCCGTCCATGTAGAGGCCCTCGGCGCAGCCCAGCGAGTGCAGGACGGAGGCGAGTTCACGCACCGTCAGGCCGGTGGAGGTGCCTTCGCGGCCATCGGTGGCCAGCAGGAAGAGGGTGTCCCCGTCATCGGCGATGCCGACGGCCGTACGGGGCTCCGCGGTGCGCGCGTCGAGGCCGGACAGCACCCGGCCGCCGCGGAGCACGGCGTGGGCGCCCAGGGCGAACCGGAACGGCACCTCCGCGCCGGCGTCCAGGCCGTAGTCGATCCGTACGCGCGTCCCCCGGGCCAGCCCGCGCAGGAGGCGCGCGCCGGCGTCGCGGCCGAGCAGGACCTGGGTGTCGGCGTCGAGGGGCCCGCTGCCGGGGGCCTCGGAGCCGGAGACGACCTCGCCCCGGCGGACGGTCACCTCGTAGACCTCGGTGGAACAGGGCCCCGCGCGATCGCTGTCGGTACCGCACACCGCCCGCGCACGGGACGCGGAGCCCCACCGGGGGGTGAACAGTCCCACGGAACCCTCCGGCAGCGCGTACTGGTTGAGGCCGCCGAGCCGGAAGGTACCGGCCGGGGTCTCGACGCGGCCCGCGAGCCTGAGCCGGGCGGTGCGCGCCTTGCCGTCCGTGCCCACGCCGACCACGTCCTCGGCACTGTCCTCCGGGAGCGGCTTCCAGCCGAACCGCTGCCCTTCGGGGACCGCTGCCTTGAGGGGGCGGCCGTCCATGACCTCCGGGCCGGAGGCGGAGCCGGTGGCGGGGACGCCGGGGTGCTGGGTCTCCATCATGTGGAAGAAGTCTCCGTTGACGGCGGCGACGGCGCCCTGGCCGCGGGCCATCTGGGAGACGGGGGCCCGGTCGGTGACCGAGCCCGGGTAGAGCAGGTCGGCTCGCAGGCCGGGGCCGCTCAGATCGGCTTGGACGAGGTGGACGCGGGCGCTGCCGTGCGAGGTCGATACGGAGAAGGCCCGGTAGCTCACGCCGGGCGCCGGCTCGACCGGGAGGACCCACCCCGGGCGGGCCTCCACCGGGAGCACCCGGGCCGCGCGGTCCTGCGCCCGCAGCACCCGGGCCGGGCGGGCCCGCGCGGACAGCAGCTCCACCGGCCCGGCTTCGGTGACGAGTGCCCCCAGCGTCGGAGCCTGCGCCGAAGCCCCCTCCGCCGGGAACCCGTCCACGACGGCGCCCACCGCTGCGCCGCCCACCGCGCCGGCTCCCGCTCCCCCTGGGCGGCCGTCGCCCGAGGGGGCGCCCGCCGGACCATCGCCGACCGAGCCGTCGCCGCCCGGGCCGCTGCCGCCCGGACCATCGCCGACCGAGCCGTCGCCGCCCGGGCCGCTGCCGCCCAGACCGTCACCGCCCGAGCCGTCGCCGCCCGGGCCGCTGCCGCCCGGACCGTCGCCGTCCAGGCCGTCCTCGCCCGGCTCGGATGCCCCCGGGAGCGCCCGCGTCGCGCTGTCCGGCACCTGTAGGCGGGCCGCCGGAGCGGCCCGCACCGGGAGCCGGTTCGCCGCGCCGGCTCCGGACGCGTGGTCGCCGCCCGGCCCGGACTCCGTTCCGGCGTCGGGCCCCGGGCTGCCACCGGCCCCGCGCGCGCCTCCCGGGTCGGCCGCCCCCGCCCGCCCCTCACCCGCCCGGCGGGAGTCCGGCACAAGGGGCTCGGGCCACAGCCGGAGGGGGGTCGCCGCAAGGGACTCCGGCGATGGACGGGGCTCCCGCCGGGCGCCCGTCTCCCGGGGAGCTTGCGCCGGGCGGCGCGCTTCCGGCGCGGCGGTCTCCGGTGGGCGGCCGGGGCCGGTGGCGGCGACGCTCGCCACGACCAGGGCCGCGACGGCCGCGAGGCGGGGGTACCTCTTCATCGCGTCATCGTGGGTGATGATCCGTTAAGAAGCCCGCAGACCCGCCGGGTTCGCTCCCGGTTCGCCCCGTTGTGCGCCCCGTTGTGCGCCGACCCGGCCCTCAGGACAGTTCCCCGAGGCCCCGCTCCCCCACGAGGGTGACCGAGCCACCGACCAGCACCCGGCGCACCGCCCGCCCGTGCCCCTCCACGTTGACGCCCATCTCACCGGGACACCCGATGAAGCGACCCTGCCGCAGTACGCGGGCGGTCGGCACCCTGTGGGAGCGGGGCCGCGCTTCCGGCGAGGGGCTGGCCCGCCTGCTGGGTCGCAGCCGGGTCAGGCTGCTGGTGTTCAGCAGCTCACCGGCAACCACGACGCAGCTGGCCGCCCGGACCGGGCTGAGGCCGCCTCGGCGCGGTCTGCCACACCTCGCGGTACTGCGCGACGCCTGCCTCGTCACGAGCCACCGCTACCGACGCGCGGTGCACTACGCGGCCGGCGAACTCGGCACCGACCTGCTGGACCGCGCCTGAGCCGCCCGGACCGGGCCACGCGGCCATAGGAGAGGATGAGGGCCGGTGCCGTCGCGAAGGCGGTCCGCGATCCCCGCCGCCCGGCATCCGGATACCGAGCCCACACTGACCCGACCGACCCCGAGGATGACCCGGGGTCAGAGCACGAGGCACATCATGAGCAGCGACACCCCCGCCCGGGTCCTCCTGGTCGTCAAGGACCGGCGGCTGTGGGGGCTGCTCGAACGGCTGCTCGTGGCCGGCGGGTACGCGGTGGTCGACGGCGGGAGCGGCCGGGACACGCTGGGGCTGCTGGAGCGGGAGGGTCCGGTCGCGCTGCTGGTCTGCGAGCGCACCGGGCCGGGGCTGGACGAGGTGGCTCTGTTCGAGGAGATCCGCAGGGACCCCGGCCACGGGTCCCTGCCGATCCTCGCGCTGCCCCCGGCCGACCCGGAGTGCACCGTCCAGGCGCTCCGGGCGGGCGTGGACGACGTCCTCGCGAAGCCCTTCCACCCGGCCGAGTTCCTCGACCGGGTACGCCGCCTCGCCCGTGGCGGCGCGGCGTCGGCCGGGTGAGCCTCAGGCGATCTGCCACTGCTGGTACGCCGACCCGTCGGCCGGCCGCTGCGTGACCGCGGCCCCGTCCGCGCCGGAGGCGGTGGTCAGCAGCAGGCCGCTCTTCCCGTTCGTCACCGCGTGGCCGCCGCCCGGCAGGTCGGTGATCTTCCAGCGCTGGCTGTCGGCGCCGGTGCAGGCCGCCTGGACGACGGCCGCGCCCGCCGCCGTCGAGCCGCCCTCGACATCGGCGCACAGTCCGGAGGCGCCGTTGACCAGGGTCAGGGCGGCGTCCGCGGCGGGGGTGAGCCGCCACTGCTGGTTGGGGCCGTCGTGCGGGGTCCAGGTGATCAGCCGGGTGCCGGGGGCGGTGGAGCTCGCCGGGTCGTCGAGGGCCTTGCCTGCGGCCGTGAGGGTGCGGACGGCCGCCGGCCGGCTCCCGTAGACCTCGAACTCGTAGAGGGAGTAGCCGTACGAGGTGCCGCGCTGGGTCCCGTACAGCCGGACGTAGCGGCCGGTCCCGGTGAGGCCGGTGAGGTCCTGGACTCCCCCGGTGGCGCCGGTCGCGGTATGGACGGTGCGCCAGGTGACGGCGTCGTCGGAGAGCTGGATCTGGAACGACTTGCCGTACGCCGCCTCCCAGCGCAGTACGACGCGGCCGACGGCCTGCGCGGAGCCGAGGTCCACCTGGAGCCATTGCGGGTCGGCGTAGCCGCTGGACCAGCGGGTGCCGGGGTCGCCGTCGGTGGCGGCCGCGGCCGGGAAGGCGGCGGTCTCGGTGCTGGAGGCGGTGGTCGGGCGGCCCAGGGCGAGGTTGCCGGGCTGGGCGGCGCCGGGCCAGGCCGGGTTGTGGCCGATGGCGGCGACGATCGGGGTGAAGGCGGCGTACGTGGCCACCGGCTTCGGGGAGCCCCAGGTCTGCTGGGCGAGCGCGCGCAGCGGGTACATGATCCCGGCGGCGATCTGTTCCTCGGTCTCGGCGCCCGGGTTGTCGCACCAGACGTGGAGGAGCGAGCCGGGGTTCTTCGCCGGGTCGGGCAGGGTGGCGCCGCCTTCGAAGCGGTCCGCGGTCCAGGTCTCGTACATCCACTTGGTGTCGGGTTTCGCGCCGCCGAGGACGTAATAGGTGGGTGTCCAGGAGGCGTTGGCGACGGTGTGTCCGGCGGCGGCGAGCTGCGCCGGGGTCAGGCCGTAGCTGTACCAGTACTCGACGAGGATGCCGGGGTGCGGGGTGAGCGTGCCGTCGCCGGACTTGATGCCGTCGTTCCACATCCGGGTGGTCTTGCCGGCGGCCCGGACCAGGTCGTCGGCCCAGTTCACGAACCCGTAGTAGGTGTCCTTGGCGGTGGCGGAGGTGCCGTAGTGGGCGCGGGCGTAGGTGAGGAGCTGGGGGTACTTGGCGTAGTCGGTGACGTATTCGTCCGCGCCGATGTGCCAGTAGGGGGCCGGGAACAGCGGCAGGTACTCGGTGACCAGGTCCTTGATCAGCGTGTACGAGGCGGGCAGCGAGAGGTCGATGAAGTCGGGGCTGACCGCTCCGGAGCTGCTCTTCAGCTTGAGTTCGGGGTGTGCGGCGAGGACGGCGTTCATGTGCCCGGGGGTGTCCAGCTCCGGGACGATGGTGACGTGGTAGCGGCGGCCGAGGTCGACGAGGTCGGCGATGTCCTGCTTGGAGTAGTGGTCGGCGGAGACGATCTCCGGGTGGGTGGAGCTTTCCAGGCGGAAGCCGAAGGTGTCCGAGAGGTGGAAGTGGAAGTAGTTGAGCTTGAGGTAGGCCAGTTCCTTGATGTGCTGCTTCAGCCAGGCGACGGTGAAGAACTTGCGGCCCTGGTCGACCATCAGGCCGCGTTCGGCCTTGTCGGGCCAGTCGACGGCGGTGCCTGCGGGTACCGAGGAGGACTGGTGCAGGAGTTGCAGGACGCTGCGGGTGCCGTTGAAGGCGCCGGTGTCGGTGCCGGCCCGGACGGTGAGGGCGGCGCCCGCGGTCATCCGGTAGCCCTCGGCCGGCAGGGCGGGTTCGCCGAGGGCCAGGGCGATGTCGCCGGTGGCCGGGCTGCCGGTGACGACGGGGACGTCGTGCCCGGTCAGGGCCGCGAGGTCGGCCGCGAAGGTGGCCGCCTCGTCGGAGAGCGGGCCGGCCGAGGCGGGGTCGACGACGATCCGGGTGGCGGCCGTGAAGGTGTAGGCCCCGCTGCCCGAGGGGGTCCACTGGCGCAGCGCCGGTACGGTCTGCGGAGCGGCGGCCCCGGCGGTGGTGCGGGCGGGGGGTGGTGCGCCGGGGGCGGCGACGGCGACGGACGCCGTCAGCAGGGACACCGCGCAGGCGGTGGCGACCAGTGATCCGAGCAGACGCATGGCTGCCTCCAGCCGGGTGGGGCCCGCGGGGAGAAGGGGTCACCAGTGCAGCGCAAGGGTCGCGTACATGTCAATAGATGCTCGGAACGGGGCCGGATCGAGCATGCACGCGCAGAACGGCGGCCGGAGCACGCGCACGCGCCGCCGGGGTGCGCCTTCGGCCGCAGGCGGCCCGGGCCCCTCTACTGTGGGCGCATGAGCGAACAGAAGGCGTCCGGGGTGGGCCCGTCGGGCATCGAGGTGGCGTACGAGCGCTTCGGCGATCCGCGCGACCCGGCCGTCCTGCTGATCATGGGGATCGCGCTGCCGATGCTGGCCTGGCCGGAGGGGTTCTGCGCCGAGCTGACCGGGCGCGGAGTCCAGGTGATCCGGTTCGACAACCGCGACGTCGGCCTCAGCACGCACTTCCCGGACGCGCCCGTGCCGGACCTGCGGGCCGCGCTGGCCGGGGACCTGTCCTCGGTCTCGTACACCCTGTCCGACATGGCCGCCGACAGCGTCGGCCTGCTCGACGCGCTGGGGATCGACGGCGCCCACCTCGTCGGGATGTCCATGGGCGGCGCGATCGCGCAGACGGTCGCGCTCGAACATCCCCGCCGGGTGCGGTCGCTGACGTCCTTGATGTCCACGACGGGCGACCTCCGCGTCGGGCAGCCGAAGCCCGGGGCGCTCGCCGCGCTGGCCGGGCCGGTCGCGACGGAACGCGAGGAGGTGGTCGAGCGGATGGTGCGGACCGTACGGGTCCTCGGCTCCCCCGGCTTCCCCTTCGACGAGGCCGCGGTCCGCGACCGGGCCGGGCGCTCCTACGACCGGTCCTACGATCCGCTCGGCATCGCCCGCCAGGCGCTGGCCTCCGTCGCCTCCGGGGACCGGACGGCGCGGCTGGCGTCGCTGGAGGTGCCCACGCTGGTGATCCACGGCGCCGACGACCCGATGTGCGACGTCAGCGGCGGCCGGGCCACCGCGGCGGCGGTGCCGGGGGCCGAGTTCGTCGCCTTCGACGGGATGGGACACGACCTGCCGCCCGCGCTGTGGCCGCGGATCGCCGCGCTGATCACCGATCTGGTGCGGCGGGCGGAGGCGGTCCCGGCGGTCCGCTGATCCCGGGCGCGGTGTCCGTCAGGGCTGGTCGTACCAGGAGCAGGCGGCGATGCGCCAGCCGTCCGGGGTCCGGACGAACTGGAGGGTCTTGGTGCCCCCGCCCTCGAAGGGCTGCCCGTCCAGGGTGCCGGACTTGCGGTACGTACTGAAGCGCGAGGCGATGTCGCCCTCGATCGCGGTGCGTTCGGTGGTCTCCCACTCGCTGAACTCCACGAGCCGGCCCTCGTTCAGCAGCCGCTCGCGCGGCGCGATGAACTCCTCGACGGTGTAGGCCGTGAAATCCGGGCCGGTCATGACGATCACGCCGCCGGGCAGGACCAGCCGGCGGAGCCGGGCCACGTCGGCGGACTTGCCGCCCCGGTTGTCGAAGGCGCCGAAGAACTCGGCGGTCACCGCGTCTATCGCGGTCTTCTCGATCTTGGACATGGGCGCGACGGTAACACCGTGGGGCCCGCTTCCGCCGGGGATCCCGGTTTCCCCCCGGGGGGTACGGGACTCAGCCGGCGCCGTGGTGGCCGAGGGCGGCGTGCGGGTCGTGGCCGTCCGCGGCGGCGTGGTCGGTGTGCACGGTGGCCGCCGTGAGCCGCGGCACCGCGTGGATCAGGGCGTGTTCGGCGGCCACCGCCACGTGGTGGGCCTCGACCACGGTCAGCCGGTCTCCCACCACGATGTCTGCCTCGGCGCGCAGGGTGTGCCCGAGCCACCTCATCCGCAGCTGCCCGATGTCCAGGACCCCGTCCACGCCGCGCAGGGCGTGCTCGGCGGCGTCGACGAGCGCCGGGTCGACGGAGTCCATCAGCCGTCGGCCGACCTGGCGGGCGGCGTCCCCGAGCACCAGCAGGATCGCGAGGGTGATCAGCAGGCCGACCGCCGGGTCGGCGGCCCGCCACCCGAGCGCGGAGCCGCCCGCGCCGAGCAGGACCGCGAGGGAGGTGAAACCGTCGGTGCGGGCGTGCAGTCCGTCGGCGACCAGGGCGGCGGAACCGATCCTGCGGCCGGTGCGGATGCGGTAGCGGGCCACCCATTCGTTCCCGGCGAACCCGGCCAGTGCCGCCGCCGCGACCGCCGGGAGGTGGGTGACCTCGCGGGGGTCGAGGAGCCGGCCGACGGCCGTCCACGCGGCGAGGGCGGCGGACGCGGCGATGGTGAGGACGATGAGCACCCCCGCCAGGTCCTCGGCGCGGCCATAGCCGTAGGTGTAGCGGCGGTTGGCGGCCCGTCGGCCGAGGACGAAGGCGATGCCCAGGGGGACGGCCGTCAGGGCGTCGGCGGCGTTGTGCACGGTGTCGCCGAGCAGCGCGACCGACCCGGACAGGACCACGACGACGGCCTGGACGACGGCGGTCGCCCCGAGGACGGCGAGGGAGATCCACAGCGTGCGCACGCCCTCGCGGGAGGCCTCCAGCGCCGCGTCCACCTGGTCGGCGGCCTCATGCCGGTGGGGCCGCAGCAGGTGGCCGAGCCGGTGCCGCCACCCGGCGGGGTGCCGGTGCGCGCCGCCGGGGCTGTGGCCGTGGCCCCCGTCGTGGCCGGCGCCGCCACCGGCATCGTCGCCGTCGTGGTCATGGTGGTGATGCTGGTGCGTGCGGGTGTTCCGGTCGCCCTCCATGGGCCCACGGTGGCACAGCGGACCGGTTGCGGCTACAGCCGTCGTACGCCCTGTGACCAGGTGCGACGCCCTCGCTGGTGCGTCCCCTGAGCGGGGGTCAGCGCATGACGCGCGGCAGCCGCAGGCTGAGCAGGACCGTCAGCACGATCATGCCGAGCTGGACGAGCAGGGTCACCCCGAGGGCCGTGCCCATCCCCACCGCCGGGATCAGCGCGAGGAACAGGCTGCCGAGGGTCGCGACGCCCAGGGCGAGCGCCGACTGCTGGGTGGTGACCATGACGCCGCCGCCCACCCCCGCCCGGTCGGCCGGCACGTCCGACAGCATCAGCCGCATCAGCACGGGCAGTTGGAGGCCCTGGCCGAGGCCGGCGATCGCGACGCCCGGGGCCAGCGAGGCCAGCCCGAGCTCCGGCCAGCCGCTCCGCACGGTCAGCAGGAGCACCAGGATGCCGAGGCCCTGGAGCACGCCGCCCGCGGTGACGACCCGGCTGCCGAAGCGGCCCACCAGGCGCGGTCCGGCGAGGGAGGCGGCGAAGAAGGCGAGCGCCATCGGCACCAGGGCGAGCCCGGCCGCCACCGGCCCCATCCGCAGCCCCGTCTGGAGCGCCACCGCGACCACGAACATGAAGCCGCTGAAGCCGATGGAGAAGGGCACCATGATGACCAGGCCGCGCCGCAGGGAGACCAGCCGCAGCAGGCTCGGCGGCACGAGCGGGGTGCGGCCGGTGCGGTCCGCGTGCCGCTCCACCAGGCAGAAGGCCGCGGCGGCGAACGGGAACACGGCCAGGGACACCCACGTCCACAGCGGCCATCCGGTCGCCCGGCCCTCGGTCAGCGGCAGCAGCAGGGAGACCAGCGACAGGGCGAGCAGCAGCGTGCCCGGTACGTCGACCGAGGCGGGGCGCTCCGAGCGGGTCTCGGGGACGGCCCGGGCGGCGAGCACCAGCCCGAGCAGCACGACGGGCACGTTCACGAGGAATACCGAGCGCCAGCCGGAGCCGGCGACGTCGGCGGCGACGAGCACGCCGCCGAGGATCTGCCCGGTGACCATGGACAGCCCCGCGGTGGCTCCGTAGAGGCTCATCGCCCGGGCCCGGCGCGGGCCCTGGGTGGTGGCCTGGATGGTGGCGAGCACCTGCGGCAGCATCAGGGCCGCGGCCGCGCCCTGCGCCACCCGGGCGCCGACCAGGGTCCAGGCGGTGGGGGCCAGACCGCAGGCGAGCGAGGTCAGGCCGAAGGCGGCCATGCCGATGAGGAAGAGCCGGCGCCGCCCGGCCATGTCGCCGAGGCGTCCGCCGAGTACGAGGAGCACCGCGTAGGCGACGCCGTAGCCGCCGACGATCAGTTCCAGCATGGCCGGACCGGCGGCGAGGTCGCTGTCGATGGCGGGCAGCGCCACGTTGACGATGAAGAAGTCGATCAGCGGGAGGGCCGCGCCCAGGAGCACGGTGAACAGTCCGAGCGGGCGCAGTGCGGCGGCTCCCGCCCCGGTCCCCGGGGTGGCCGGGTGCGTCGGGTGGGAGGGGGAGGAAGGGGAGAGGGTGCGTACGGTCGTTTGGCTCACACCGGGAACAATGCTCCGGCGCCCAGTCTGGTACCAGAGTGTCTTTATCCTGGTACCGGCACTACCTGGCACCGGGATGACGGGTACGGCACCCTGGTGCCATGAGCACTGTGGCACCCGAAAGCGATGTCCGCCGGCACGAGCTGGCCGAGTTCCTGCGCAGCCGCCGCGAGCGGATCACCCCGGAGCAGGCCGGACTGGTGCCCGGCCGGCGCCGCCGCACCCCGGGGCTGCGCCGCGAGGAGGTCGCGCAGCTGTCGGCGGTCGGCGTCACCTGGTACACCTGGCTGGAGCAGGCCCGCGAGATCCGGGTGTCCCCGCAGGTCCTGGACGCCCTGGCGCGCGCCCTGCTGCTGGACGCCAGTGAGCGGGCGCACCTGTTCGCGCTGGCCGGCAGTACCGATCCGGCGCAGCACACGTCCTGTCCGAACGTGACCCCGGCGCTGCGCGCGATGCTCGACCAGCTGGATCCGATCCCGTCCTGCGTCCAGAACAGCCGCTACGACATCCTCGCGTACAACGCCACGTACGGGAAGCTGCTCTGCGACCTGGACCGGCTGCCGCCCGAGGACCGCAACTGCATGTGGCTGGCCTTCACCGATCCGGACTGGCGGGCGGCCGTCGTCCACCTGCCCGAGTCGAACCGGACGATGGCGGCCAAGTTCCGGGCCGCGATGGCCGGGCACCTGGCCGAGCCGGCCTGGAAGGCGCTGCTGGCGCGGCTGGAAACGGCATCGGCCGAGTTCCGGGAGGTGTGGGCGCGGCACGAGGTGGTCGGGCCGGGCGGGAAGGCGAAGTACATCCTCAACCCGCACGTGGGGCTGCTGCACGTGGAGCACACCAACCTCTGGCTGGGTCCGGCGGACGGGGCGCGGCTGGTGAGCTACGTCCCGCTCGACGAGGAGACCCGCGAGCGTCTCGTCCGGCTGGGGGAACTGGCCGGCGGCGCAGTGCCGGCCCCGGAACGGATCCCCGTGCCCTGAAGTCGGCTTGACGGCGCGCCGTCGCGGCGAAATCGGCCGTGGCGGGCCTCCGCCCGGGCGACCATGGCGGTCCGGCACCCCCGGACACGACAGGAGCACGACTGTGGCCAGCCCCGGCGAGCACACCGACCGCACCGACCCCCCGGCACCCCCCGTACTGCGGGACCTGATGTACGGCCACTTCCACTCCTCGGCGCTCCGGGCCGTGGCCGTCCACCGGATCGCCGACCACCTCGCCGACGGCGCGCACACGCCCGGCGAACTGGCCGCCCGCACCGGCACCGACGCCTCCGCCCTGCGGCGCGTCCTGCGGCTGCTCGCGGTACGGGGACTGTTCCACGAGGACGAGCGGGGCGCGTTCCGGCTGACGGAGGCCGGACGGCCGCTGCGCACCGACGTGGCGCACTCGCAGCACGCCGGGGTGCTGATGATCACCGATCCGATGTTCGAGCGGGCGGCCGCCGAGCTGTCCGGGACGCTGCGCACCGGGCTGCCCGCCTTCGAACTGGCCTACGGGGCGCCGTTCTTCGAGTACCTGCGCACCTCCCCCGGGGACCGGGCCGTCTTCGACGCCGGTATGGCCTCGCTCTCCGGGCCGGTCGACGAACCGGTCGCCGCGAGCTATCCGTTCCCGGAGGGTGCCCGCGTGATCGATGTCGCGGGCGGCTGGGGCGGGCTGCTGCGGGCCGTGCTCGGCCGGGGGCCGACGCTGTACGGGGTCCTCTTCGACCGGCCCGACACGGTCGCCGAACACGTCCTGGACGGCCCCGGGCTCGCGGGCCGGTGGCACGCCGAGGGCGGGGACTTCTTCATGGCGGTCCCGTCCGGCGGGGACTTCTACCTGCTCAAGCACGTCCTGCACGACTGGGACGACGAGGACGCGCTGCGGATCCTCACCCGCGTGCGCCGGGCCGCGGCGACCGGTGCCCGGCTGCTGGTGGTGGAGGTCGTCCTGCCCGGCGGCGGCGTACCGCATCCGGGGGTGGAGCGGGACATCGTGATGCTGACGGTGGCGACGGGCCGCGAGCGCACCGCGGCCGAGTTCGAGACGCTGCTCGACCGGGCGGGTTTCCGGCTGCACCGGATCCTGCCGACGCCCGTGCTGCCCTCGGTCATCGAGGCCGTCGCGGTCTGAGCGCCCGGGCGCCGACGTACGGTGTCGGCCATCCGGGTCATACGCGCCGCCCGGGCTCCCGGCACGCTCCTAGGATGGGCGCCGCCGCCGCTCACGGTGCGGCGCCGGTGGTCCACGTACGGGAGTTGAGGCATGAGGCGGTTGCGGGTACTGGTCGCGGTCGGGGTCCTGGCGCTGGGTCCGGCGGGCGCGGGCACCGCCCGGGCGACCCCGGCCTCCGGCGCCGCGGGGTGTCCGACGGCGGAGGTCTTCGCGACGAACAACACGGCGGTCATCACCGATCCGGCCGACCCCCGGCTGACGGACCGCCTGACGGGCTTCGACCGCGAGGTACGCGCGATGGTCCGTGCGCAGGGCGCCCGGCCCGTGGGATCGACGCTGCTGGACGGGGTGTTCTGGTCGGGTGAGCAGCGGCGGGCCACGTACGAGCGGTCGCGGAAGTTCGATGTCGACCGGCTGAGTCCCTCCGGCCTGCACCACCTCGCCGCGGTCATCGGCAAGCGCTACGACCAGGAGTCGGTCCTCACCTTCCGCTGCCTGCCGCGTACGGCGCCGGACGTCGACGCGGTGGAGATCCAGGCCCCCGGCGTCAGCCCCACCGGGCTGCGCGACGCCCTGCTCGCCGACCCGCAGGCCCGCGACCGGCTGGGCGGCGGCTCGGTCACCCTCGACGGCCGCCTCGTCCTCATCGCGCCGCTCACCGACCTGCCCCTGGCCCGGGCGTTGACGGAGTCGCTCGGCGTGGACTGGAAGCGCGCCGAAGTCCGCTACGGGGACGAGGAGTTCGTGGCCGGTTCCGCTCCCGGGGAGTCACCCGGCGGGCGGTGAGCGCGGGGAGTGGACCGGGGCGGCGCGGCGCGGGGCGGGTGCGGGCGGCGTTTAGGCTGGCGGCGCGAGGGACTTCACACACAGGCAGGGTGAGCATGTTCGAGCCGGTCCAGGACAATCCGTACCCCGACACGCACGTCCTCGGCGAGGGGCCCGAGCCGCATCCGCAGCTCGCGCCGGTGCTGGGGCTGATCGGGCGGTGGCACGGGAGCGGGCGGGGCGAGTACCCGACGCTGGAGCAGGACTTCCGGTACGCGCAGGAGGTCGCCTTCAGCCACGACGGCCGCCCCTTCCTGCGCTACGAGGCGCGGGCCTGGCTGATCGACCCCGCCGGGACGCCGGTGCGGCCCGCGGGGCGGGAGTCGGGGTGGTGGCGGGTGGCTCCGGACGCCTCCCTGGAGGTGGTGCTCGCCCACCCGACGGGCATCGTGGAGACGTACACCGGGCAGGTGGACGGCGCGGAGATCGAGATCGGCACCGGGGAGGTGGCGCTCACCCCACGGGCCAAGGAGGTCACCGGGACGCGGCGGCACTACACCCTCGACGGCGACCGGCTGACGGTGGTGCACGACATGGCGGCGGTGGGCCAGCCCCTCCAGCACCACCTCACGGCGCACCTGGTCCGCCGCTCCTCCTGACCGGCCGCCGGGGGTGGTGCCTCGGCCTCAGAGGGGGTGGCCCTCCGGGCCGGTCCGGTCGGCCTGGCTGGAGAACTTGTTCAGGAAGACGTCGTACCAGCCGTCGGAGCGCCGGGTGAAGGTGGCGCCGTCCTGCCAGGTGCCGTTGTCGGGCCACCACTGGCTGCCGTACGGATCGCCCTGGTTCTGGTGGATGTTGTGCATGCCGAGCCCGCCGTGGTCGAAGGGCTGGCCCAGGACCAGGATCGGCCGGCCCGGGACGAGGATCGGTTCGAGGGCCGCGGCGGCGTCGAGGTTGGAGCCGGAGATCCAGGGCCGGGGCGGGTTCAGCCGGTCCAGGAAGGCCTGGATCCAGGCGGGCGGGCGGCGGAGGAAGAGGCAGCCCGGACGGTCCGCGAGGGCCGGGTGGCGCAGGTAGTCGACGGCGCCGGAGCCCGGGGAGGCCGACAGGTCGTGGTAGCCGGCGGCCAGTGCGGGCAGCGGGTCGAGCACCGAGGCGGCCAGGGTGAAGGTCTTCCACCGCACCCCGGTGGCGGATTCCTTGCTGTCCACGTCGACGGCGCAGCGGTAGCGCCCGGCGGGCGCGTCCACCTCCAGGTTGACGTGGAACCAACGGCCCTGGGTGTCGGGCTGGTCGCGGAAGTGGCTGTGCAGGGTCCCGGACAGCACCCCGTAGGTGTCGAGCGGCATGACCGTCAGTCAACCACCGCCGGCCGGCCCGCGCGCCGGGACGCGCGCGGCCGGCGGTCAGTTGGCGCAGGCGGTGTCGTGGGCGGGGCGCTTGCCGGTGGTGAGGAACGTGGTGACGGTTCGGTCGCCGCAGGCGTTGCCGTTGCCGAGGTAGAGGCCGTGGCCGCCCTGCTCGACGGTGACGAGGACGGCCCGCGCGCCCAGCGCCTCGCGCATCTTCAGGCTCTTGGACAGGGGCGTGGACGGGTCGCGGCGGCTCTGGATCATCAGGATGTCGGAGGGGCCGTCGGCGGTGATCCGGGTCGGCTTCTCGGCGGGGGCGCTCTTCCAGAAGGCGCAGGGCAGCACGTTCACGGGCATTCCGGCGGTCAGGGGGTGGCGGACCCGGTCCTCGTCGACGGCGCGCTGGCCGGCGGCGGCGCTCTCGCGCGGCCAGGCCACGTCGTTGCAGAGCACCCCGACGAGCTGGGCGGCGTCCTCGTCGCGCAGCGGCTGGGCCAGCTCCGGCGGCAGGGCGGGGGTGGCCGCCGGGTCGTCGAGGGAGAGCAGCAGCCGGGCCAGGGCGGGGAAGGACGCGTCGCTGTAGAGGGCGTTCTGGAGGGCCTGGCGCAGGCCGTTGCCGGTCAGGGGCACGCCGGGGGTGGTGGAGGGCCTCGGGGTGCGGTCCAGGGCGGCGGCCAGGGCCAGCAGCCGGGGCTCGACGTCCTCGGCGGCCGGCGCGAGGCGCAGGCCGTCCTTGTCGCGGTCGGGGTGGGAGGCCCAGGCGGCGAAGTCGGGGAAGCGGTCCTCGGCGCCCTGCGCCATGTTCGCGAGCCAGCCCCGGGCGACGCGCGCCGGGTCGGGGTCGCCGCTGCTGTCGAGGACCCAGCGGTCGGTGCGCTCGGGGTACTTCTGCGCGTACACGGCGCCCACGTAGGTGCCGTACGAGACCCCCCAGGCGGAGAGTTTGCGCTCGCCGAGGGCCTCGCGTAGCCGGTCCATGTCGCGAACCTGGTTGGCGGTGGTGAAACTGCGCAGGACGGGCCCGCCGTGGGCGGCGCAGGCCTCGGCGACGCGCTGGGCGCGGGCCACGTTCTCGGAGACGTCCCCGTCGGCGGCCGGCCAGGCGCGCAAGCTGGTGAGGTAGCGGTCGCCGGGGGCGAGTCCGCAGGAGGCGGTGGTGCTGCCGCCGACGCCGCGGGGGTCGAAGGTGACGAGGTCGTAGGCGCCGCCGAGTTGGGCGCGGAGCGCTTCGCCCTTCTGCGTCAGGCGCTGGACGCCGGAGCCGCCCGGGCCGCCGGGGATCACGACGAGCGCGCCGCGGCGGGCCTGGGGGCGGTCGCTGCGGACGCGGGAGACGGCGACCTTGATCTGGGGGCCGGCCGGGTCCGCGTAGTCGAGGGGTACGGGCAGGTCGGCGCACTCCTGGGTGGCGGGGCCGCCCGGCTTGGCGCAGGGGTGCCAGGCGAGCGGGGGGACCGGGGCGGCGCCCGCGCCGGCCGCCGTGCCCGCGCCCGCCGGGGTCGCCACCGCCGGGAGCGTGGCGCTGAGGGTGGTGGCGGCGGTGGCGGCGCAGAGGGCGAGGAGCAGGGCCTTGTTCCTGGAAGTCGTCATGGAGCAAGCCTCGTTGACCGGGGGCCGGCGCCCCATCCGGCAGCCCTGCCGCCCCGGGGTGGGGATAACCCCCGTTCTCCGTCAGGCGGGTGGGCCGGTGGGGTGGGTGGGGCAGCAGCCGTCGCGGAGCATCTGGCGCAGGACCGGCTGCCAGTCGGCAGCGGGTTCGGCGGCTCGGGGGCGGGTGGCTTCGAGTGCGGTGCGCTCGTGGACGGTTCCGGCGCGGACGGCCGCCCGGATCCGTACCAGGTCGTCGAAGTCGGTGAAGGGGTCGCCGTCGACGACGGTGAGGTCGGCGAGCTTGCCCGCCTCCACGGTGCCGAGCCGGTCGGCGACGCCGAAGACCCGGGCGGGCATGCGGGTGGCGGTGGTGAGGGCCTCGGCCGGGGAGAAGCCGTGGCGGTGCAGGGCGCGCAGGGCCAGGTGGAGGTGGAGGCCGACCGGGGTGAGGGGCGCGTCGGTGCCCAGCGCGAGCCGGCCGCCGCCCGCGAGGACCCGCCGGTAGGTGCCGACCTCCCGTTCCAGCAGGGCGAGTTGCTCCGCCGTCGGGGCCTGGGCGGCGGCGGCCCGGACGGCGCTGACGTCCCAGGGCGGCATGAGGGCCGTGACGCGGGGGTCGGCGGCGAGTGAGGGGTCGGCGCCGATCAGGGCCAGGGCCGTGAAGGGGGTGGCGATGAGGTCGAAGCCGCCGTGGGTGTAGAGCGCGAGGGTGTCCTCGTACGTATGGCCCGCGGGGGTGGCGCCGTGGCCGTGCTCGGCGCGTTCGGTGGCGACCAGGTGGGTGGTGAGGTCCTGGCCCGAGGCGATGCCCTGGGCGCACAGGTGGGAGCCGGCCAGGACGCCGAGCCGTTCGTGGGCGAAGCGGGCCGCCTGCTCCATGAAGGCGTACGGGGCGCGGACGTACGTCTTGACGAAGTCCCAGTCCAGGGCCTGGGCCCGGGTCAGCGAGCGGGCGAGGCCCTCGGCGGTGCGGTGGGCGCGGCCCATGCTGTAGGCGACGCGGGAGCCGTCGAGGAGTTCGCCGCCGGCCAGCAGCCGGGGGGCGGTGAGCCGGCCGGCCCGGATGTCGTCGCGCAGCCGGGCCTGTTCCTGGGCGGAGCCGCCGAGGGAGACGGTGGTGGTGACGCCGTAGGCGAGGTGCAGCAGGCCTTGGCGGGCGCCGTAGGTGTACGGGTACGGGTGGACGTGGGCGTCCCACAGTCCCGGCAGCACGGTGCCCCGGGAGGCGTCGACGGTGCGGGCGGCGCGCCGGCCGGGGCGGTGCGGCTCGACGGCGGTGACGCGGCCCCCGCTGATGAGGACGTCCACGTCGGCGCGGGGCGGGGTGCCGGTGCCGTCCCAGAGCAGGCCCGCGCGGACGACGGTGTCGACGGCGGCGGGGCGCCGGTGGCTCAGGGCCACCGGGGCGGTGCGGGGCGCCCGGGCGGGCGCGCCGTCGGCGTCGAGGGCGAGCAGGCGCAGCCGGGCGCCCGACTGGTAGAGCAGGCCGCGGGAGTCGGCGGACCAGGAGGGATGGTCGGCGGCCTCGTCGGTGATCCGGCGGGCGGGGCCGGCCGGGGCGCCGTCGGGGGCGACGGGCAGCAGCCAGAGGGCGGATTCGGCGACGCAGGCGAGGTGGCGGCCGTCCGGTGACCAGACGGGCCCGGCGGCGTAGCGGTCGGAGAGCGAGGTGTGCGGGGCGAGGGCGTACAGGCGGGCCGCGCCGGTGGTGGTGTCGACGATCCGGATCAGGTTGTAGCCCTCGCGGAAGCGGCGGTTGATCCGGTTGCGGTCGCAGAGGGCGAGGTGGCGGCCGTCGGGTGACCAGCTGGGCGGGCTGGGCAGTCCGCCGCCGCCGAGGGCGGTCACGAGCGGGGTTTCGGCGCCGTCGGCGAGGTCGCGGACGATCAGGCGTCCGGCGAGGTCGAGGCAGGCGAGGCGGGTGCCGTCCGGGGAGAGCGATCCGTACACGCGGCCCGCCGGGGAGAGCACGCTCTCGCGGCCGTCGGCGAGTTCGCGGCGGCGTACGGTGTTCAGCCCGTCGCGGTCGTCGGTGTAGAGCAGCGCGCGCCCGTCGGGCGTCCACACCGGCCCCTGGACGTAGGCGGTCGCGGGGGCCTGGACGATCCGGCGCGGGGCTCCCCCGGTGACGGGCGCGGTCCACAGGGCGTTGAGGGCGGCGAAGGCGACGGTGCGGCCGTCGGGCGAGAGGCTCGGCAGGTGGATGCCGCGCACGGGGCGCCCCTCCTCGGCCTCCAGGGCGTACGCCTTGATCCGGTGGTGGGGCCGGGGCACCTCCAGGGTGGCGTCGAGGGGGATGGTGTGGCGGGTGGTGTCGCGGTGCGGGCGGATCACCTGGAAGCGGCCGTCGAGGGTGACCAGCAGGCGGTCGTCACCGATCCAGCGCGGGGGCGCGGGGGCGAGGTCCCCGCCGAGGGGGACGGGCCGGCCGTCGGCGTACAGGGTGAGGGTCTGCGCCGTACGGGGGCCGGCGGCGCCGGACAGCCAGGCGGTGCGGCCGGCCGGGGAGAGCGCCGGGGTGAGCAGGCTGCCGTCGGGGGCGGTGTGTTCGAGGCGTACGGGGCCCCGCCCGTCGGCGGCGACGGAGGCGAGGGTGCGGGCGGTGAGGGTCTCCCCCGTGACGGTGGCCCGGACGAACAGCACGCGGGCGCCGTCCGGGGTCCAGACGGGGTCGAAGTCCTCCCAGGCGCCGTCCTGGCCCGGGCCGGTCTGGCCGGGGAGCCCGGTGAGGGGGGTCGGGGCGCCGCCGGTCAGGGCGGTGGTCCAGATCCGGTACGGGCTGCCCGCGACCGGGTCGCCGCCGCGCTCCGAGCAGAAGGCGAGGCGGCGGCCGCCGGGTGACCAGGCGGGGGCGCGGTGGTCGAAGGGGCCGTCGGTGAGGCGGCGCGGGCCGGAGCCGTCGGCGTCCATGACCCAGATGTGGAAGGCGCCGCCCCGGTAGGCGCTCATGGCGATCCGGGTGCCGTCCGGGGAGAACACCGGGCGGCCCGGCTCCAGGTCGGGCGGGGTGAGCCGGGCCGCGGGGCCGCCGTCGGGCGGCAGCGCCCACAGGACGCCCTGCACCTCGGCGACGACCCGCTCGCCGGTGGCGGTGGCGGTGGCCGCTCCGTTGGTGGTGCGGGTGAGGCGGATCCGGACCGTCTCGGCCGGCCCTGGACCCGGGGCGGCCGCGGCTTCCGCCCGGCCGAGCAGGGCCGTCAGGGCCCCCGCCGACGCGGCTCCCAGTACCGTCCTGCGTGCCATGCGCATGTCGACCACCACCCGCCTCGTGTGCCACGTCCGCCCGGCTGTCCGTCAGGCGGCTGAACGATCACGACCCGGCTCCGGCAACGGCCCCGCCCCGGCGGACCTGGTCCACCGGGGCGGGGTCCGGGTCAGGAAATCCGCATGTTCGCCATCATGCCCATGGCACCGTGGTCGAAAAGGTGGCAGTGGTAGACGTAGGTACCGCGGTAGCCGGTGAAGGTGGCCTGGACCTTGACGGTCTCGCCCGGCCTCAGCGGGACGGTGTCCTTGAGTCCGGTCTCGGGGCCGGAGGTGACCGGCTGCCCGTTGCGCTCCAGCACCCGGAACTGCACGAGGTGCATGTGGAAGTTGTGCGGGGCGAACTGGTTGGAGTTCTTCACGGTCCAGATCTCGGTGGCACCGTAGGCGATCTCGGTGTCGATCCGGTCCATGTCGTACGTCTTGCCGTTGATGTACGCCTGGCTGCCCGGGCTGCCGGTCTCGTCCATCTTCATGTCGACGGTGCGGTTGACGGTGGCGGCGGGGAGCGGCGGCAGGGTCCGCAGGGTGTCCGGGACGACGCTGTCGTCCTGCGCGCCGCGGGTGATCCGAAACTGGACGACCTTGCCGACCAGGTCGGCCGACTCGAAGGGGGAGACGTCCTTGTTGACCAGTTCGACGGTGCTGCCGACGGGGTAGCGGGAGAAGTCGATGACGACGTCGGCGCGCTCGCCCGGGCTGATGGCGACGGTGTCCGTCCGGTACGGGGCCGGGAGCAGTCCGCCGTCGGTGCCGATCTGCACGAGCTCGGAGCCGTCGGCGAGGCGGAGTCCGAAGAACCGCTGGTTCGCGGTGTTGGTGAAGCGGAAGCGGTACTTGCGGGCCGCCACCTCGAAGTAGGGCCAGGGCTTGCCGTTGGCCAGGATGACGTTGCGGTTGTGGAAGTCGCCCATCTCGTAGATGAGTTCGCCGGAGGTGGAGAAGCGGGCGTCGCGCAGCGAGACCGGGATGTCGTAGGCGCCGGAGGGCAGGCGCAGGCGGCGCTCGATGTCGTCGGTGAGGATGTAGGTGCCCGTCATGCCGCGGAAGACGTTCTCCGACTCCATGTGGTGGGCGTGGTCGTGGAACCACAGGTTCGCGTGCGGCTGGGTGTTGGGGTAGGTGTACGTCTTGGTGCCGCCGCCCGGGGCGATCAGGTCCATCGGGGAGCCGTCACTGTCCTGCGGGACGTGGGCGCCGTGCAGGTGGATCGAGGTGGGCACGGAGAGGGAGTTGGTCTGCCGGACGACGACGCGGCGGTTCGACTCGGCCTTGATGACGGGGCCGGGGAAGGAGCCGTTGAAGGTGCGGACGGGGGTCTTCAGGCCCGGCACGATCTCCCGGGAGACTTCCTTCAGGTCCATCCGGTAGTAGCTGGTGGTGCTGGTGGTGAGGTAGGGCTGGAGGACGGGCGCGAGCGGCATCCGCTGGGTGAACTTGGCTATGCCGGCCGGGTCGAGCTCGGCCGCGGCGGCGCGGGGCTCGGTCGCGGTGGCGGTGACGGCGGGCAGCAGCATGCCGCCCGTGCCGACGATGCTGGTGGCGGCCACGCCTGCCCTGAGTGCGGTCCGTCGAGTGATCAACTGTTCCCCCGTGGATGGGTCTCCCGGCGCCTCGCGTGCCGGACGGCTGGACGCACGGGTACGCGGATGTGGACGCCGGAAGCCTGTACGAATCCACTGGTGCCGCACTCGTGCCGCCGTGGTGCGCCGTGGTGCCGCCCTCTTGCCAGGCCGTACGGTCAGGTCGCCCGGGCCGGGGCGATGGTGAGGGCGTGCGGCGGGCGGGCCGGGGTGGGCGGGAGCCGCAGGGGGCGGCGGCCCGGGGTGAGGGAGCCGAGGACGCGGGGGCCGCGGGCGCCGGTGCAGTCGGGCACGTTGCCGGGGAGGCCGTGCAGGGTGAGGAAGCCGAGTACGGCGAAGGCGTACGCCTCCTTCGCGGCGGCCGGCAGACCGAGCGCGTCGGAGCCCAGCAGGACGGTGTGCGGGGGCAGTTCCGCGCGCAGCGCCGCCATCAAAGCCGGGTTGCGGGTCCCGCCGCCGGAGGCGATGACCTCGGTGGCGCCGAGCGGGCGCAGCGCGTCGGCGACCGTCCGGGCGGTGAGCCGGGTGAGGGTGGCCAGGACGTCCTGCGGCGGCAGGCCGGGGAAGGGGGCGAGGGCGGTGCGCAGGTGGCCGGGGTGGAACAGTTCCTTGCCGGTGGTCTTGGGGGCGGGCAGCCGGTAGAACGGCTCGGCGAGCAGGCGCAGCAGCAGCGGTTCGTGGACCCGGCCGGCGGCGGCGAGGGCGCCGTCCTCGTCGTAGTCGAGGCGGCCCGCGGTGAGTTCGCGTACGGCGGCGTCGAGGAGGGCGTTGCCGGGGCCGGTGTCGAAGGCCACGGGTGGGCCGCCGGGCGGGAGGGCGGTGAGGTTGGCGATGCCGCCGAGGTTGAGGGCGGCGGGGGTGCCGGGGCGGCCGCGCAGCAGCATCAGGTCGATCAGGCTGACGAGCGGGGCGCCCTGGCCGCCGGCGGCGACGTCCCGGGGGCGGAAGTCACTGACGACGAGGCAGCCGGTGGCCTCGGCGATCCAGGCCGGGTTGCCGAGCTGGAGCGTGCCGTGCACCTGGCCGGCGTCGGCCCAGTGGTAGACGGTCTGGCCGTGGGAGGCCACCAGATCGGCGCGGCCTTCGCACAGCTCGCGGTCGGCGCGGACGGCGAGGGCGGCGAAGGCGCGGCCGATGCCGGTGTCCAGGCGGCACACGTCGCCCAGGGTGGTGGCGGCGGGCGGCAGGGCGGCGGCGAGGGCGGCCCGCAGGGGGGCCTCGTAGGGGGCGCTGACCATGCCGAGCGGGGTCAGGCGCAGGGTGGTGGCGTCGTCGGGGTCGAGGGTGAGGTCCGCGGCGGCGGCGTCGACGGCGTCGTACGAGGTGCCCGACATCAGGCCGATGACCCTCACCGCAGCGGCCTCAGGTGGTCGTCGCCGCGCAGGCTCGCGAGGGCGGGGACGCTGAGGGCGCAGAGGCCTCCGGCGTAGTAGGCGGGGACGTCGGGGTCGCCGGTGGCGGCCGTCAGGGCGGTGATGACGAGGCCCGCGCAGCCGGCGAAGACGGCGTTGGCGAGGGCGTAGGAGACGGCGAGGCCGGTGCAGCGCACGGGCGCGGGGAACATCTCCGCGAGCATGGCGGGGCCGGGCCCGGCGAGCAGCCCGACGGCGGCGCCGGCGGCCAGGAGCGCGGCGGCCCTGGCCGGGGCCGGGGCGGCGGGGTCCTGGAGGAGGTGCAGCAACGGCAGCGCGCAGCCGGCGATGACGAGGGCCCCGCCGAGCATGACGGGCCGCCGGCCGACGCGGTCGCTGAGGATCCCGGCGGGCAGGATCGAGGCGGCGAAGCCGAGGTTGGCGAGGGCGGTGGCACCCAGCGCCTCCCGGAAGGAGGCGCCGAGCGCGGACTGGAGGTAGGCCGGCAGCACCACGAGAAACGCGTACCCGGCCCCGGACCACCCCATGACCCGCCCCACCCCGAGAACAACGGCCCACCCGACTCCGACCCTGCCCTCCGCGGGGGCGGGGGCGGGGTCGGGAACGGGGGGCGCGGGTTCGGGGAGGGTGGTGCGGAGGTGGAGGACGGTCAGGCCCATCGGGAGGGCGAGGAGGAACGGGACGCGCCACCCCCAGGCGTACAACGCCTCCTGCGACAGCAGCGAGGCGAGCACGGCGGCGACCGCGGCTCCGGCGAGGAGGCCGAGGGCGACGGTGAGGGACTGCCAGGCTCCGTGGCGGCCGCGCCGGCCCGGGGGCGCGAGCTCCGTCATCAGGGCCACCGCACCGCCGAACTCCCCTCCGGCGCACAGGCCTTGTACGGCCCGCAGCAGGACGAGCAGCCATGGCGCGGCGGCGCCGGCCGTCTCCCGGGTCGGGAGGAGGCCGATCAGGGTGGTGGCGAGGGTCATCAGGCCGATCACGAGGACCAGCGCGGGGCGGCGGCCGGCCCGGTCGGCGAGGCGGCCGAACAGCAGGGCTCCGGCAGGCCGGAAGAAGAAGGCCACGGCGAAGGACGCGTAGGTGGCGAGGAGCGGGACGGCCGTCGGCGGCGCCGTGGCCGCCGGGTGGTCCGGGGTGAAGAAGCGGGCGGCGATGACGGTGGCGAAGGAGCCGTAGACGCCGAACTCGTACCACTCGACGAAGTTCCCGGCCGCCCCCGCGAACAGCGCACGACGCGGCCGCCCCCCGGGTCCGGCGGCGCCACCCCGCGGCGGGGCGGCGGCCCCGCCGGGAACCCGGGCAGGAGGCCGCCCGGCGGGGCCGGGGGTCGGTGGGGTCATGTGGTGGGGAAGAGGCGGGTGGGAGTGGGGGGTGGCGGGGTGGTCGGGTGGGAGAGGGCGCTGCCTGCCAGCCAGGCGGACCAGGACAGGTTCCAGTCGCCGATGCCGTTCGCGAAGGGCGGCATCGGCTCGCCGCCGCTGTTGACCACCTCGACGACGTCCCCCTCCCGGACCTGCTCGAAGAACCAGGCCGCGTCCTCGGTGCTCATCCCCGTACAGCCGTGGCTGACGTTCTCCTCGCCCTGCGACTCCACCGACCAGGGCGCGGCGTGGATGTACTCGCCGCTCCACGTCACCCGGGTCGCGTACTGCACGGGCAGGTCGTAGAACTCCTTGGTGCCCTTTCCGATGCCGACCGTGTCCCCGCGCATCCGGACCTTCGGCTCCTTGCCGAGGACGACCTTGATGCCGCTTCGGGTGAGGAACCCGGCCTTGCCGGTGGTGACCGGGATGGTCCGGACGACCCGGCCGTTGCGGCGTACGGTCATCTCGTGCGCGGCGGCGTCGGTGACGGCCTCGATCCGGTCGGCGACGGTGAACTCCACGGGCTCGGACGGGCCCCCGTACCCGTGGTCGCCGAGCTCGACGCCGTCGAGACCGCTGCGGACGCGGACCACCGTGTGGGCGGGCCAGTAGGTGCGCGGCCGGAAGTGCAGGGTGGCGTCGTCGACCCAGTGCCAGGCGCCCTCGACGTGCGGCCGCGAGGTGACCTGGAGGGCCTGTTCGACGCGGACCCGGGCGTCGGTGTCCTCACCGGGGACCGGGTGGCTGAGGGTGGCCGTCACGATCTGCCCGGCTCCGTACGTGCCGGGCAGGGGCCCGAACTCGGCGGTGAGCCGGCCCCCGTCGGCCGGCGGCGCGGTCCGGAAGGCCATGGTGACGCCGACCGGGGTGCCGTTGCCGTCCTGGGCGCCGACCCGGACGGTGTAGCTCTCCCCCGCCCGCAGGGGTTCGGTGTTGCGCCAGAGCCCGCCGCCGTGGGCGAGGGCGCCGGCCAGGTGGCGGCCGTGCCCGTCCTGGACGGTGACGTCGGTGAGGCTGCCCGCCCGGGCCCGGGCGAGGGCGATCTCCAGCGGGCCGCCGGAGTCGGTGGGCAGGGCCGCGGTGCGGGCGAGCGCCGGGTCCGGCACGACGGACCCCGCCCCGCGGGCGGTGGCCAGCACCCGCTGCTCCCGCCAGTCCCCGCACCGCCCGGTGCGGAAGGCCCCGGCCTCGCACCAGCCTGCGCCGTCGGCCCGGCCCGCGTCCACGGCCCGGCCGACCAGCAGGGTGACCGCCGCCTCCCGGCCCGGGCCCGCGGCGGGCTGCCCGAAGGAGCCCTGGAACGGGTCCGGTTGGCCGGGGGCGGCGGCGACGGTCAGGACGGCGCCCGTCACCGCGGCCACCGCGCTCCATGCTTTGGTCCGTGACTTCGCCACGCAGCCCTCCCAGATCGCACACCGCCGGATGGCAGCATCAAAACGACCGGAAGCCGAAACGATGATCGTAAACTCGGCCCTGGGGCCGAACGGGCGCCCCAAGAGAACCCGTACGGAGCAGGGGCCGCCCCCTGCCGGTCCACCGTGTGGCGGAGGTGGCGGGTCCGGTCCCGTAGGCTCGGCGGATGGCGAAGTACTTCGACGTGCACCCCGAGAATCCTCAGCGGCGCACCCTCAGCAGCGTGGCCGACAGCATCCGCTCGGGTGCGCTCGTCGCGTACCCGACCGACTCGTGTTTCGCATTGGGATGCCGGCTCGGCAACCGTGACGGCCTCGCGCGGATCCGGACGATCCGCGATCTCGACGACCGGCACCACTTCACGCTGGTGTGCCAGAACTTCGCGCAGCTGGGTCAGTTCGTGCACGTCGACAACGACGTGTTCCGGGCGATCAAGGCCGCGACGCCCGGCCCCTACACCTTCATCCTCAAGGCCACCTCCGAGGTGCCGCGGCAGCTGATGCACCCGAAGAAGAAGACGGTCGGGGTCCGCATCCCCGACCACGTGGTCACCCAGGCGCTGCTCGCCGAGCTCGGTGAGCCGCTGGTCTCCAGCACGCTGCTGCTGCCGGACGAGGAGGAGCCGCTCACGCAGGGCTGGGAGATCAAGGAGCGGCTGGACCACGTGGTGGACGCCGTGCTCGACTCCGGGGACTGCGGCACGCGGCCGACCACCGTCGTCGACTTCTCCGGCGGCGAGGCCGAAATCGTGCGCCGGGGGGCCGGCGACACCGACCGCTTCGAGTAGCCCCGCGCCGCACCACCGCAGGTCCCGTTGCAGACGAAGGGTGGATTCCGCTTCCAGAAGCGGAATCCACCCTTCCTACAGTCTGGTTTTAGCCACGCGGGGGATCATTGCCCTCCAGGTCGCGGCGGATCCGCAATGTGACCGCAATTCAAACTCTGGCATCCGGCGCGGCAAAACTCGTTTACTTGCGAAGTATTGACGCCGGGCCGGTAACTCAACGAGTCTTGCGCGTGACGCAGAGGAGAAGGGCAGCCGGAACGCCGGAAATGATCCGGCCGACACCTCGACTTTCACAAGATCCGTTATGTAGGGTTCCAGCTATTCACCGCCCAACGGGGAGCGGCGAGGGGTATCAGACCATGGTCCGGACTATTTCCGGAGCAGGTCTGACGTCTGCCGTCTGAGGCATAAGCTCCGCACACCACCGCCCCCGGCACACTCGTCTGTGAGACACGTGACCCGACACGGGGGACCATCATGCGGTTCCAGCTATTGGGGCCCTTGAGTATTGCGCACGGCCCCGAGACGGTGGTTCTCAAACCGTCCAAACCCACCAGTCTGCTCGCGGCGCTTCTGCTCCATCCCGGCGTCGTGGTTTCCACCGGCTATCTGCTGCGCGCCGTTTGGGATGAGGAGCCGCCCGCCACGGCGCGGGCCGCGCTCCAGACGTGCGTGCTGCGGCTGCGCAGGTTATTCGCGAAATACGGCATATCCGCGACCACCATCGAGGCCGTGCCCGGCGGATACCGGATGCACAACGACACCGAGACCCTCGACCTCGTCCTGTTCCGGTTACTGACCGCCCGGGCGCGGGCCGCCGCCGGCACCGGCGAGGAGCTGTACCGGCTCCGCGAGGCGCTCTCGCTGTGGCACGGACAGCCGCTGGCCAACGTGGCCTCGCGCATGCTCCAGCGGGACGCGGTGCCGGCCCTGGAGCAGGAGCGGCTGCGGGTGCTGGAACGGGTCTGCGACCTCGAACTGGCCGCCGGGAACTGCCATCAGGTGCTCGTCGACCTCTACGAGAGCGCCCGCCGCCACCCGGTCCGCGAACGGTTCACCGAGCAGCTCGTCGAGGCGCTCTACCGCACCGGCCGGCAGGCGGAGGCGCTGGCCGAGTACCGCGCGGTGCGCGACCGGCTGCGCGAGGAGCTCGGTGTGGATCCCGGGCCGGGGCTGCGGCGGCTGGAACTCGCGATCCTGCGGGCCGAGGAGCTGGGGCCGGCGGTACGTACGGACACGCCTGCCGAAACCCCTTACCGCGGCGGCGAGTTGGCCACCGCCGTGCCGGTACGGCGGGAGGTGGCGGGCGGGCCGTCGCCGGTGCGTGCCTTCGCCGGGCGGGAGGCGGACCTGCGGGCGATGGCGCGGCGCCTCACCGACGCCGACGGACCCCGCATCGTCGTCGTCTCCGGGGCCCCCGGCATCGGCAAGTCGGCGCTCGCGCTGCAGAGCGCGTACGAGGTCCGCCGCGCGTTCCCCGGCGGGGTGTCGGTCATCGACCTGGCCCGGCCGGACGGGAGCGGCCTGGAGGTGGAGGAGGCCCGCAAGCTGCTGCCCGAGCCGGGCGGCGAGGGGCGGCGGCTGCTGGTCCTGGACAACGCGGCCGGCGCCGGACAGGTGCTGCCGCTGCTGTCCGGGGCCGGCGACGCCTCGGTGCTGGTGACCAGCCGGCGCGGGCTCGCGGCGGTCGTCGCCACCTACGGCGGGGCCGTGCACCGGCTCGACGTGCTCGGTCCCGGCGAGGCGTACCGGCTGCTGTCCGGGCTGGTCGGGGCGGAGCGGATCGGCGCCGAGGAGGCGGCCGCGCGAGAACTGGCCGGGGTGTGCGGGTACTTCCCGCTCGCGCTGCGGATCGCCGCCGGGCGGCTGCTGACCCGGCCGGGGCTGTCGGTCGCGGACTGCGCGGCCTGGCTGGCGGAGGATCCGCCGGGCCGGCTGGCCCTGGCGGAGGACCCCCGGCTGTCGGTGCCGGAGGTGTTCGGCCAGGCGGTGGGGGCGCTGACGGCCCCGATGAGGGAAACGTTTCTTCGACTGGGCGGGCTCGCTCCGGCGCAGGCCCTGACCCGGGCCGGTAGCGAGACCGTCCTCGAACAGCTCGTGGAGGCGGGCATGCTGGAGGACGGCCCGCCCGGCCAGCCGTACCGCATCCACGCCTTCCTCCACGTCTACGCCCGATGGCTCTCCCGAACCCTCACTCCCGATCCCGACACGGAACCCTTCGGCAAGGTCCCCGCCCGGGCGGGGACCGGAGCCGCCATCCCGACAGAGACGCAGACCGACGCGGAGTCCGGGGCCGGGCCTGGGGGCGACGCCGGGTTCGGGACCGAGGCCAGATCCGGGACTGACGCCGCGTCCGGGACCGACGCCGGTCCGGGAGCCCACGACGGTGCCCGGCCCGGAGCCCCCATCCCGACCGGGACCCGCACCGGGACGCAGGCCGACGCCCCGCCGTGGGCCGAAGCCCTGCCCACGGCCCGGGCCGAGGCCGACGCCGGCCCTGGCGCGGGGGCCCACGCCAGCGCCCGGGCCGGAGTTCCCCTCCCGACCGGGACCCGCACCGGAACGCAGGCCGACGCGGAACCCGGCACCGGCACCGGAGCCGAACCCGAGACCGGCGCGCGGGACGGGGCGCAGGCCGACCTCCGGTCCGGGGCCGGAGCCCCGTCCAGCGTGCGGGCCGAGGCCGGTGTCGGGGCGGGCGGCAATGTCAGTGCCCGGGACGGGGGGCGGGCTCGGCCGCCGACCGGTGTGGCGCCGGTGACGGGCTGACCCGCCGGTCCCGCTCCCCCGCGCCGCCGCCTCCGCGCCGTCCCTCCGGGCGTTTCCCGCCTCCCGTCTCCGTCCCCACCAGACCGCAACCAGAGGTGTTCCGTGTCCCAAGCCAGCTTCGACGACCTCGCCGCCACCCGGCCCCGGATCCGCCGGGACGTGCTCTTCACCGAGACCCCGGACGGCGTGCTCTTCCACAACTCCGACGGCGGGTTCCGGCTCACCGCCCGCTCGGCGTACCGCTTCGCGACGCTGATCGTCCCGCACCTGACCGGCGAGCACTCGGTCGCCGAGCTCTGCCAGGGGCTGGGCGACCCCCAGCGCGCGATGGTCGGTGAACTCGTCAGAACCCTGTACGAACGGGACTTCGCCCGCCCCGTGGCCGACCCGGCCCCCCGGCCCGCCGCCGTACCCGAGCCCGACGTGGCCCGGCGGTACGCCCCGCAGATCGCCTACGCCGACCACTACGCCGACGACGCCGAGGCCCGCTTCCTGCGCTTCCGCGGCACCCGGGTGGCCGTCCTCGGCGACGACGCCGTGGCCCGCTGGTGCGCGCTCAGCCTGGTGCGCAACGGCTGCGCGTCCGTGGCGCTGGCGCCGGGGGCGGACCTCGCCGAGGCGGCGGCCGAGGCGGCGGAGGCCGTCGCGGACGGCTGCCCGGTGGAGGTCCGTACGCTGACCACGGCCACGCCCGGCTGGGCGGAACTCGCCGACGCCGACTTCGTGGTGGTCACCGGAGGCCCCGCGGCCCCGGCGCGGCTGCTGCCCCTGCTGCGCGCCGGGATACCGGAGGGCCGCTCCCTGCTGGCCGCCTGGTCGTACGGGGACGACGTCGTCGTCGGCCCGCTGATGACGCACGGCACCGCCGGCTGCTGGTCCTGCGCCGCGCTGCGGCTGGGCGCGACGCGCGGCGGGGCGGGCGCCGCGGAGCTGTGGAGCGCGCTGGCGCTGCCGGAGGCCCCCCTCGCGGCGGGGCCGGTGCCGGGGCGGCCGCTGGCCGCGATGATCGGCAACCTGCTGGGCTACGAGGTGTTCCGCGCGACCTCCGGCACGCTGCCCGCCGAGACCGCCGGGCGGCTGCTCGTCCAGGACACCGCCTCGCTGGACGTCACCGCCGAGCCGCTGTTCCCGCACCCCCGGTGCCCGTTCTGCGCGCAGGAGGAGCCCGCGGCGGCTCCGCTGGACCTCGCGGCGGCGGGCCGTTCGGGGTCGCCCGCGCTGCCCACGCTGGAGACCGCCCGGGACGCCGACGCGCTGGTGGAGGAGCTGAACCGGCGTTCCGCGCTGGTGCGTCCGTACGCGGGGGTGTTCACCCGGTACGCGGACGAGGAACTGACGCAGATCCCGCTGAAGCTCGGCGCGGTCGAGCTGGGCATCGGGCACGCGGGGCCGCGTACGGTCGCCGCCTTCGACGTCCATCACGTGGCCGGGGCCCGGATGCGGGCGCTGGACGCCGCCGCACTGGTGTACGCGGAGCACGTGGTGCCCGCCCGGGGCCTGGTGAAGGCCGGCGCGGCGGACGCGGTGGCGGAGGCGGTCGCGGTCCCGGCGGGGCTGGCGACGGCCTCCGGGCTACCGGGCGAGGTGTCCGCGTACCAGCGGGGCGTGTCGCTGCTGACGAAGGAACCGGTGCTGGTGCCGGCGGGGGCGGTGCGGCCGTTCGGTCCGCACAACGCCGGCCGGCTCTTCGAGCGCACCCGGGCCGGGGCCGGGGCCGGCCCCTCCCCCGCCGACGCGGCCGCCGCCGGGCTGCTGTCCGCGCTCGGGCACGCCGCGCTGCTGCGGGCCGTACGGGGCGCCCCGGCGGCCCTGGTGCCGCTGCCGGATCCGGAGGGCGCCGACGCCGAACCGGCCTTCCTCGTACGGTCGGCGGAGCGGCTCGGGCTGCGGCCGGAGCTGCTGGACCTCGGCGAGGGCGGGCGCAGCGGGGTGCAGGTGCTGCTGGCCCGCGCCGGGGAGCGGTGGGCCCTGGGCGAGGGGCTGGACCGGCGCACGGCGGCGCTCGCGGCGCTGCGGGAGCTGCTGGGCGCCGCGCAGTACGCCGCCGATCCGGCGGGCCGGGCCCCGGCCGACACGGGGGACCCGCTGCTGGCCGACCTGGACCCGCGGACGCTGACGACGGCCGGTGCGGCGGACGCGGCGGCGGACACGGACGGGGCCGTCTCCTGGGAGCGGGTGCTGGAGCGGCTCGGCGCGGCCGGGCTGGACGCGTACGCGGTGCCGACCGGCTCGGCGGAGCTGGCGGGCGCGGGCCTCCACACCGTGCGCGTGCTGCTGACGGCGGCGGTGCGGGAGCCCGGCGATGACGCGTGACTCCCCCGCCCCCGCCGACCGGGTGAGCGCCGCCGCCACACTGGCGCGGGCCCTCGGCGCGGAGGCCGCCGCCCGGTTCGCGGTCCTGCTGGACCGCGCCCTCACGACCCTCGACGGCCCACCGGTGACCCTGGCCCCCCTGGGCCTGGACAACGCCTTCGCCACCCCGGCCCCGGGCGAGGCAGGGGCCGACGCGGCCGAGGCCCCCGACGCGCCTGCTGCACCCGGCACGGCGGCCGAGCCCGAGGGGACCGAGGGGGCTGCTGCACCCGGCACGGCGGCCGGGGCCGACGGGACCGAGGGGGCTGCCACACCCGGCACGGCCCCCACCCCCGGCCGGGCCCCCACCTCCGGCCGGGCCGCCGCGGCCGGTGCAGCCGGTGCGCCCCAAGGCAGGGGCCTGCCTGCCGGCGTGCCCGACGCGGCCGACGTGCCCGGCGGGGCCGAGGGGCCCGACGCGGCCAGCGCGGCCAGCGCGGCTGACACGACTGACACGGCTGACACGGCTGACACGGCCAGCGTGCCCGACGCGGCCAGCGTGGCTGACGTGCCCGGCGTGGCTAACACGGCTGACGCTGCTGACACGGGTGACACGGGCAGCGTGGCCGACGCGGCTGAGACGGCTGAGACGGCCAACCCGGCTGACGCGACCAGAGTGCCCGACGCGGCCACCGTGGCTGACGTGCCCGACGTGCCCGGCGCAGCCAACGCAACCGCCGGCGCGGGTGCGCCCCTCGCCGACGCCCTCGGCGCGGCGGCCGGCCGGCCCGCCATCCCCGTGCGCCTGTACGGGTACCAGGCCGTCGTCGGGCCCGTGCCCGTCGCGGGGCCCGGCTGTGCGCGGTGCCTGGAGCGGCGGTGGCAGGCCGTGCGGTCCGTCGCGCTGCGGGACGCGCTGGAGCTGGGCGGCGGGACCCGCGCGGCGGGCGGGTGGCCGTACGCGCACGCCTTCGCCGCCGACGCGGTGGCCGCGCTGGTCACCGCCGTCGCTGGAGCCGGCCCGGCAGCCGCTCCAGGAGCGACCCCGGCGGGCGCGCCGGCAGCCACCCCGGGAGGCACGTCGGCAGCCGCGCCCGGGGCCGTCCCGCAAGCCGGCCCGGCAGCCGGTCCGTTTCCCGGGGTGTGGGCGCTGGACCTGCGGACCGGGGCCGTCCGGCGCTACCCGCTGGTGCCGGACCCGGAGTGCCCGGGGTGTGGCGCGCCCGCGGTGGACGCGCCCGCTCCGCTGGATCTGACGCCCGCACCCAAGTACCGCCGGGGGACGTTCCGTACCCGTCCCGTGGAGTCGTACGCACTGGAAGTGGCGGCCTTCGCCAATCCGCTGTGCGGGGCCCTGGGGCCCTCCCTGGTGCAGGACGTCTCCTCGACGTCCACCTCCGCCACCATCGGCTGCTTCTCCATGCGTTCGGGCGAGTACCTGCGCGAGACGTTCTGGGGCGGTCACACCGCCACCTTCGACCGCAGCGCGCGCGTCGGGGTGCTGGAGGGGCTGGAGCGGTACGCGGGGATGCGCGCCCGTTCCCGTACCACCAGCGTGACCGGCTCGCTGCGGCGGTTCGGCGCCGAGGCCGTGGACCCCCGCGACGTGGGCCTGTACAGCGAGCGGTTCCACCGGGACAACCCCCGCGTGCGGCCCTTCGACCCGGACCGGGAGATCCCCTGGGTATGGGGCTGGTCGCTGCGCGACCGGGAGCCCCGTCTGGTGCCGGAGATCCTGACGTACTACCACGCGCCGGGCCTGGAGAACCGGTTCGTCCAGGAGAGCTCCAACGGCTGCGCCTCCGGCGGGAGCCTGGCCGAGGCCTGCTACTTCGGGCTGATGGAGGTCATCGAGCGGGACGCCTTCCTGCTCGCCTGGTACGGGCGCCAGCCGCTGCCGGAGATCGACCCCGCCACCAGCACCCGGGCCGCCACGCGGGCGATGGTCGACCGGCTGGCCCTTTACGGGTACCGGGCACGGTTCTTCGACACCCGGATCAGCTTCCCGGTCCCGGTGGTGACCGCCGTCGCCGAGCGGTTCGACGGCGGCACGGGCCGGATGTGCTTCGGGGCGGGCGCCGGGCTGGACCCGGAATCGGCGCTGGACTCGGCGCTGTGCGAGATCGCCACCGACGCCGTCAACCTGCCCGGCCGCACCGAGCGGGACGCGGACCGGCTGCGTGCCATGGCCGCCGACTTCGACCTGGTCACCGCGCTGCACGACCATCCGCTGGTGTACGGGGTGCCGGAGATGGGCCGGCACGCCGACTTCCTGCTCCGCGCCCCGGCCCGCGAGCCGCTGCGGCCGCTGTCGGCGCTGCGCTTCCCCGAGGGGGTGGCGGACGACGTGCGCGAGGACCTGGCGCGCTGCGTCGGCGCCGTCGCCGCCCAGGGGTTCGACGTGGTGGCCGTCGACCAGACGCTGCCCGAGCAGCGGGCGCTGGGCCTGCACACCGTCAGCGTGCTGGTGCCCGGACTGCTGCCGATCGACTTCGGCTGGTCGCGCCAGCGGGCGCTGGGCATGCCCCGGCTGCGGACCGCCCTGCGCGCGGCGGGACTGCGCGAGCGGGACCTGGCGGACGCCGACCTCAACCCGGCTCCGCACCCCTTCCCCTGACCCCCGGACGCCGGCGCGCCCGGCACCCCCGACCGACCGAGGAGGCCCCCGTGGGCCACGCCCATGACTACGCCGGCGCCATCATGTACCGGGGCCGGATCCCGATGGAGCCCGTGGACTTCGTGCCCGACTGGGCCGACCGCCCCCGCAAGGCGAAGTTCTACCCGGACGCGGAGACCCTGCCGCTGCCGGACCCGGCGGAGGGGCCGCGGCCCGCGCCGGGGTTCACCCTGCCGCTGCTCTCCGGCATGCTCCAGGACTCGTACGGGCTGACCGGGCGGCGCCTGGGCGTGCAGGCCAACACCGACCTGGCGGCGCTGCCGCACTACACGCAGGCCAACTGGTCGCGGGGCACGGCCTCGGGCGGCGGTCTCTACCCCGTCGGCGTGTACTGGGCGGCCGGGCCGGGCGGCCCGCTCGCCCCGGGCCTCTACCACTACGCCCCGCACCAGCACGGGCTGCGCCGGCTCCTGACGGGTGACGTGACGGGCGACGTGCGCGAGGCGCTCGGGACGACGGGGCGGGAGGGGGCGACAGGGACGGAGGGTACGGCAGGGCCGGAGGCGGCCTCCCACTACCTGGTGCTGAGCGTCAAGTACTGGCAGAACGCCTTCAAGTACAACAGCTTCTCCTTCCACGCCGTGAGCATGGACGTCGGCGCGCTCCTCCAGACCTGGCGGCTGTGGGCGCGGGCGTACGGGCTGCGGATCGCGCCCGCGCTGTGGTTCGACGAGGAGCGGCTCGCCCGGCTGCTCGGCGTGGCCCCCGAGGAGGAGGGGATCTTCGCGGTGCTCCCGCTGGAGTGGGCGGGCGACGGGACCCGGCCCGCCCCGCCGGCGCCGTCCTCGGGCGCGGCCGTCCGCCACCGGGACAGCGAGCGTTCCCGTACGGTGCTGTCCTTCGCGGCGCTGCTGCGGATCCACACGGCCACCCTCGGCCGCGCCGCCGACCGGCCCGCGCCGGAGGCTTTGGACGCGGCGGCCGCGTACCCGCCGCGCGGCGGGACGCCGCTCCCGCTGCCCGCCCCGCCCGCCGCCCCGCTGGAGCCGGTGGCGGCGCTGCGGGCGCGGCGCAGCAGCTTCGGCCGGTTCGACGCGACCCGGCCGGTGACGGCGGCGCAGCTCGGCGCCGCGCTGGCCGACTGCGCGGCCACCCGGGTGGGCAGCGAGGCCGAGCGCCCCGGGGGGCCTTCGCTGACCGCGCTGTACGCCTTCGTCAACCACGTCGAGGGCGTCGAGCCGGGCGGTTACGCCTACGATCCGGCGGCCCACGCGCTGCGGCCGGTGGTGCCGGAGCCGCCGGGGGCGTTCCTGCAGGCCAACTACTTCCTGTCCAACTACAACCTGGAGCAGGCGGCGGCGGTGCTGGTGCCGACCGTGCGCACCACGGCCGTCTTGGACGCGGTGGGTGACCGGGGCTACCGACTGGTGGGCGCGGCGGTCGGCGCGGTGGCGCAGACCTTCTACACCACGGCGGCCGCGCACGGGCTCGGCGCGGGCGTGGCGCTGGGCTTCGACAACGTCTCGTACGCCGAGCGGTTGGGACTGGCGGGCACCGACGAGGCGCCGCTGCTGATCATGCTGCTCGGCCACGAGCGGCCGCGGCCCGCCGACTTCCGCCACGAGATCGCCTGACCGGGTGCCGAGAGCCAACGAGAGAAGCGGACGATCAGGATGAACACCACCACCGAATGGCGCGCGGGCGACCGGTTCATGCTGCGGGTGGCCGGCCTGCCCCTGACCGCGGCCGACGCGCTGCGCTGCCCGGACACCCGGCGCTGGGCGGCCGACGTGCTGGCGGCCGAGGACGCCCTGCGGGCGGACGCTCAGTGGCTGAGCGAGGTCCTGCACCGGGCGGTCGGCGCGACGGATCCGGAGCCGGGCGGCCCGGACGCGGCCCGGCGCCGGGCCCTGCTGGGGTTGCGTCGGCAGATCCACAACGGCCGCCCGCCGGCCGACCCGGAGGCCGCCCTGCGGGTGCTGGCGGAGATCGGGGAGACGGGGAAGATCCAGCAGACCGGCGGGACCGCGGAGACCGGGGAGATCGGGGAGCCGGGCGCGTCCGGCGCCGCCGTGGAGCGCCTCGGCGGCTGGCTGCTGCGGGCGGCCGAGCTGGCGAAGCTGCTGGCCGAGGGCGAGCCGCTGCTCGCCGCCGATCTGGGCCGGGGCCGGGCCGCGCTGTGCGAGCTGCTGGGCGACGAACGGCTGCGGCACGGGCTGCTGCTGGCGTCCCCGGTGCTGGAGGGTCAGCTCGACGCGTACGCGGAGGCCGTCGCGGACGGCCGGGTACCGGGGGGCCGGGCCCGCAAGGCCGAGCGCTCGGTGCTCTCGTACCTCTACCGCACCGCCTGCAAGACCAGCCCCTTCAGCACCTTCACCGGGGTGGCGACCTGCCGGTTCACCGAAGCGGCCGGGGAGGCGGACGGCATCCGGGTCGCGGACGACTGGAGCAGCCATGTCCGGCTGAACGTGGTGGTGCTGGCCCGGCTCGCCGAGCTGGTCCTGGCCGATCCGGTGCGCCGCCGGGACCTGCCGCTGCGCCCGGCTCCGGGCTGGGGGCACGCGGAGGACCGGATCCGTTACGTGCGCCGCTCGGTCACGGCCGGCGACGACTCGGCGGCCGTCACCTTCGACGCCGTCAAGGACCGGCTGTTCTTCCTGCGCCGCAGCGGCACCCTCGACCGGATGCTGGCCCTGTTCGCGGAGCGGGAGGAGCGGTACGGGGCACCGGAACTGCGCCACCGGGAGCTGGCCGGGTGGCTGGCGGCGGAGCACGGGGCGGCCCCCGCGGAGTGCGAGGCGTACCTCGGGGCGCTGCTCCAGCTCGGCATGGTGCGGGTGCCGTGCCTGGACACGCAGGTGCACGGCGGGGACCCCGTACGCGCCTTCCAGCGCTCCCTCGCCGCGCTGGAGCGGCCCTGGGCCGACGCCCTCGCCGGGCTCCTGGAGGAGCCGGCCCGGCTGCTGGAGCGCTACCCCCGGGCCGGGCGCGCCGAGCGGGCCGGGCTGCTGCGCGCGCTGCGGGCCGCGCTGCGCCGGGCCCAGACGGAACTCGGCGCGCCCCCGGACGCGCCGCTGCCGCAGACCCTGGTCTACGAGGACGTGAGCGCGGGCCGCGAACTGGCCGCGCCGGTCCCCGCGTGGGCGCGGGAGGGTTCCGGCGGGGGCGCGCTGCGCTCGGTCGAGCGGATCCTGCCGGCCTTCGACCTGACGCTCGCCCAGCGGATCACCTTCGAGGGGTTCTTCACGGCCCGCTACGGGCCCGGCGGGCGCTGCGAGGACCTCCTCGGCCTGGTCCACGACTTCCACGAGGACTTCTTCGACCAGTACCTGTCCTTCACCGCCCGGCGCACGCCCTTCGACGCGCGCGGCCAGTACGTGCCGGAGGAGAACTGGCTCGGCCTGCCGGGGATCCGGGCCCTGGACTCGGCCCGGTGCGCCTTCACCGACCGGATGCGGGCGCACTGGGCGGCGTACCGGGAGCAGGGTGGCAGCGGAGGCGAACTGCGGCTCTCCGAGGAGGACATGGCTGCGGTGGCGGCCGAACTGGAGCCCGTGGTGCCCGGTTTCGCGCCGCGCTGCCACCACGTGCAGCTGGCCCGCGACCCGGCCACGGGCGGGCCGCTGACCGTGCTGAACCGCTCGTACGGCGGCCTGTCCTTCCCGTTCAGCCGTTTCACCCACGTCTACGGGGAGCGGGACGGCCGGTCGGGCCTCGACGGGCAGCTGCGCGCCACGGCCGCCGAGGTCACCCCGGACGGCGCCGTGTTCGCCGAGGTCACCGGCGGGCCTGTCACCACGAACCTGAACCTGCACGGGCGGCTCACCGAGTACGAGATCGTCTGCCCGGGCGAGAGCGGCACCCTGCCCGAGGACCGGCTGCTGCGCCTGGACGACCTGTACGCGGAGCACTCCGCCGGCACCGGCCGGGTGGAGCTGTGGTCGCGGCGCCTCGGCGTGCGGGTGATCCCGGTGTACCTCGGCTACCTGGTGCCGCTCGCGCTGCCCGCCGTACCGCGCACCCTGCTGCTGCTGTCGCCGTCCTCGATGTCCCCGCTGGACGTGTGGGCGGGGGTGCCGGAGCCGGTGGCGCACGGCGGGGTGAGCGCGCGGCCCCGGGTGGTGCACGGGGACGTGGTGCTCAGCCGGCGCAGCTGGAGCACCACGGCGGGCTGCCTGCCCGCGCGCGGGGCGCGGGAGGCCGCGCACTTCCTGGAGTGGCAGCGCTGGCGCCGGGCCCACGGGCTGCCGGAGCGGGTGTTCGCGACCGTGTCGGCGGGTCCGTCCGCGCTGGGGGCGAAACCCCAGTACGTGGACTTCGCGAGCCTGCTCTCGCTGGCCGCCTTCGAACCGCTGCTGCGGGAGCCCGGGCACCGGGTCGTCTTCCGCGAGATGCTGCCGGACCCCGGGGCGCTGCACACCTTCTCGGCCCGCGGGGCGCACGTCGCCGAGCTCGCCGTGGAAACCTTCACCACGACCCTCCCCAACCCTTCGGACGCGGAAGGCACTTCGAGATGTCAGAGCTGACCCCGACGCGTGGCGCGTGGCAGGCCATGCACATCTTCTACGCCGCCAACCCGCAGCCGCTGCTGGTGCGGTGCGTCCGCCCGCTGATCGCCTCGCTGACCGGGGACGGCCTGCTGGCGGGGCACTTCTTCATCAACTACTGGCTGGAGGGGCCGCACGTACGGCTGCGGCTGCGGCCCGTGACCCCGCGGGCGGAGGCGGAGGTGCGGCGCCGTACCGAGGAGGCGGTGTCCGCGTTCCTGCGCTCCCGCCCGGCGCTGTACGAGGTGGACTCCGGCTTCCTGAACGAGTTCTACAACACCCTCTTCGACATCGAGTTCCCGGGCGGGGACCGGGCGGCGTTCATGGGCGCGGACGGGCGGATGAACCTGCGGCCCAACAACTCGTACGCCTACGAGCCGTACGAGCCGGAGTTCGGCAAGTACGGGGGCCCGGCCGGGGTGGAGCTCGCCGAGTGGCACTTCGCGCACTCCAGCGATCTGGTCATGGACGCCTTCGGCTCGATGAACCTGCACCTGCGGACGGTGCTGCTGGGCACGTCCGCGCAGCTGATGATGGTGATGGCGGGGGTGTTCCTGCCCGGCCGGGAGGAGCTCGGCGACTACCTGGAGCGCTACTACCGGTTCTGGCACCAGGCCTTCCCCGGTACGGGTTTCATCGGCTCCGCCGAGTACGACCGCAGCTACGGGGAGACCGCCCCCGGGCTCGCGCGCCGTTTCGCGGGGGTGCTGGAGGCCCTCGGCTCCGGGGAGACCGGCCGGCTGCCCGCCTTCCTCGCGGGCTGGGCCGAGCACTGCCGGGAACTGCGGCGCCGCGCCGAGGCCCTGGCGGTGGGCGGGGAGCTGGTCTTCCGGTCCTGGGACGGGAGCCGCGACGAGCGGGTGACGGATCCCGCGGTGGCGCTTCCGCTGCTGCTCTCGCCGTACATGCACATGACCAACAACCGGCTGCACGTGACCATCCGCGACGAGGCCTACCTGGCACACCTGCTGGGCCGGGTCCTGCGCGAGGAGATGACGGCCCGGGGCGCCGCGTCCGGGGCGGCCGGGGCGCCGGTGGTCGGGCCGTGAGCGCCGCCGCGCCCCCGGGGATGCCGGAGCTCCGGCCCGCGCTGCGGCCCGGGATCCTGCTGTCGCCGCCGCTGCTGAACGGCCCGGCCGTGGTGCACCTGGTGAAGGACCCGGTCTCCGGGGCCTCCTTCGAGATCGGCCCCAAGGAGTACTTCCTGGTCTCGCGGCTGGACGGCTCGCGCAGCCTCGCGGAGATCGGCGAGGCGTACGGGGCGAGGTTCGGGCGCCGGCTCGGCGAGCGGAACTGGCAGCAGCTGCTGGGGCTGCTCGGGGCCCGGCGGCTGCTGGCGGGCGGCCCGGCGCCCGACCCGGCCGCCGGGCCCGGCCCGCAGCGCACCGGGGGGCTGCTGCGCGGGACCCTCCGGCTGGTCGCGGACGCCGATGCCACGACGGCGCGGCTGCACCGGTTCCTGCGGCCGGCCCTGCGGCCGGTGGTGCTGGGTGCGCTGGTCCTCGTATGCCTGGGCATGGAAGGGGCGGTGGCCCTCGCGGGCCGGGAACTCCTAAGTGACCTGTGGTGGTTGCTGTCGCGGCCCGTGCCGCTGCTGGCGGTGGCCACGCTGCTGTGGCTGAGCACCGCGCTGCACGAGTTCGGCCACGCCGTCGCCGCCCGGCACGTCGGCGGGCGGGTCGGGGAGATCGGGCTGCGCTGGCGGCTGCCGGTGGCGATCATGTACTGCACCGTGGAGAACTACCGCTACCTCCCGCGCCGCCGCGCCCAGCTGGCCGTCGCCGGGGCGGGGGCCTTCGTCAACCTGCTGTTCCTGCTGCCCTTCTGCCTCTGGTGGGTCGCACTGCCCGCGGGCGACGCCACCGGCCGGGTGCTGGGCGCGCTGTTGCTGCTCGGCAGCGCGCAGGCCCTCGTCAACCTGGTCCCGCTGCCGCCGCTGGACGGGTACACCCTGTTGGGGCACGCGTTGCGCGTGACCCGGCTGGCGCCCGCGAGTTCGGCGTACCTGCGGCTGCGGATGCGCGACCGGGCCGCGGCGGACGCGTACCCGCGGCGGGCCCGTCGGCTGTACCTCGGCTACGGGATCGGCTCGGCCGTGCTGGTCCTGCTGCTCGCCGGGGGCGGGGTGGCCGCCGTGGTACTCGCCGTGCGCGCGTGAAACGCCCTCCGCCGCCGGCCCTTTCCCCGCTCCCGCTCCCCACCCAGACCGAACACCGAACACCGACACCGAGGGAACCGCACCGCCCATGACAACTGACCGCACCCCACCGCCCGACGCGACCGAGGCCGGTCCCGTCGCCGTCTCCGTCCAGGAGGTCCGCAAGCGCTACGGCGACCGGCAGGCCGTGGACGGCATCACCCTCGACGTGCGCCGCGGGGAGTTCTTCGGTCTCCTCGGCCCCAACGGCGCGGGCAAGACCACCCTCATCGAGATCGTCGAGGGCCTGCGCCAGGCCGACTCGGGCACGGTCGAGGTCCTGGGCCACCGCCCCTGGCCGCGCAACACGGCCCTCCTGCCGCGGATCGGCGTCCAGACGCAGGCCTCGGCCTTCTTCGTCCGGCAGACGGCGCGCGAGCACCTCGCCACCGTGGCGGGGCTGTACCGCAAGGACTCCGCCGCCGCCGACCGCACCCTGGAGACGGTCGCGCTGACCGAGCAGCGCGACGTGCTGGTCGAGAACCTCTCCGGCGGCCAGCGCCAGCGCCTGGCCATCGCCTCGGCGCTGGTCCACGACCCGGAGCTGATCTTCCTGGACGAGCCGACGGCCGCCCTCGACCCGCAGGCCCGCCGGGACCTGTGGGAGGTGCTGCGCGCCCTGAAGGGCCAGGGCCGCACCATCGTCTACACCACCCACCACCTGGACGAGGCCGAGGCCCTGTGCGACCGGGTGGCCATCCTCGTCGCGGGCCGGATCGCCGCCCTCGACTCCCCGCACCGGCTCGTGGCCGCCGCCGGGGCGCCGGCCCGGCTGCTGGTGCCTGCCGGGCGCATCGACCGGGCGCGGGCCGCGGCGCTGGACGGCGTCGACCGGGTGAGCGAGCAGGGCGGCTCGCTGGTGCTGGAGACCTCGTCACCCGGCCGGGTCCTCCAGGCCGTCGACGCGCTCACCGGGCTCGACGGGGTGATGACCCGTACCGCGACCCTGGAGGACGTCTACCTCGAACTGACCGGCCACCACGGCCCCGCGGCCGACCGCATCCCCGCACAGCACACCACGGAGCCCACGGCATGAGCGCGTACACGGCACTGACCGCCGCCGGATACCGGGCCCAGGTCCGGGACAAGGCCACCCTGTTCTTCACCTTCGCCTTCCCGCTCCTCTTCCTCGTCGTGTTCGGCCTGATCTTCAGCGGCCAGGACGTCGAACAGAGCGGCCGGCCCTACATCTCCTACATCGCGCCGGGGGTGATGTCCTGGGGCGTCGCCAACGCCGCCGTCTTCGGCATCGCCTTCACCCTGATGCAGTGGCGGCGCGACGACCTGCTGCGACTGATCCGGCTCACGCCGACGCCGCTGACCACCGTGCTGGCCTCCCGGTACGTACTGTCCCTGGTAGTGGGCGTGGTACAGGCGGCGGTGTTCGTCGCCGTCGCCATGCTGCCCGGCTTCGGGCTGGTGCTGGACGGCCGCTGGCCGCTGGTGCTGCCCGCGCTGGTGGCGGGCGTCACCGCCTTCATGGCGATCGGCGTGATCGTCGGGACCTTCGCCAACACCCCGGAGGCGGTCGCGGCGATCGCCAACTGCCTGATGGTGCCGATGGCGTTCCTGTCCGGGTCGTTCCTGCCGCTGGACATGATGCCGGGCTGGCTGCGGTCGGTGTCCCGGGTGCTGCCGCTGCGCTACCTCAACGACGCGGCGACCGGGGCGCTGACCGGCTCGGGCTCGCTCGCCACCATCGGGATCGGCTGCGCGGCCCTGTGCGGGTTCGCCCTGGTGTTCGGCGGGATCGGGCTGAGGACCTTCCGCTGGAGCAACCAGTCATGACCGCGACGAGCACGGCGCCGGCCGGGGCGGCTCCCGGGGCGGCGGCCGGCGCCCCGCTGGAGTCCGCGCGGCGCACGCTGGAGGGGTACCTCGCCGGGGCTCGCGGCGGGCCCGCCGTCGTCACCCTCGGGGTGCACGACGCCCTCGGGCCGCGCGCCGCCGACCCGTTCGCGGCGGTGCGGCCGGGCGCCGCCGTCCACCTCGGCGCCCGGGCCGTGCTGCTCGGGCCCTGGGGCGGCGACGGCAGCGCCCCCGCCTGCGGCCAGTGCCTGGCCATGCGCTGGCAGCGGCTGCGCAGCCGCAGCGAACGGGACGCGCTGGAGACCGGCACCGGGCCCGTCACCGCCGTCGGAGCGGAGTGGCCCCGGCTGTCCCCGTACGTCCTGGAGGCGGTGGCCGCCCTGTACGCGGCCGTCCGGGGCGGCGGAGTGCGCGCCCCCGGGCCGCTGGCGGCCGACCGGGCGCTGCCCCAGGTGTCCCGGCTGGACCTGGAGACCCTCCAGGTGCGCACGTACCCGCTGGCCGCCGACCCGCTGTGCCCGGACTGCGGCCCGCGCGGGACCGACGTACCGCGGCCGCTGCGCCCCGCCTCCCGGCCCAAGCCCTCCCCGGGCGCGCAGCGGCTGCGGGCGGCTTCCTCGTACCCGCTGCCGCGGGAGGCACTGGCCAATCCGGTGACGGGGGTGCTCGGCGGCGGCACCTGGATCAACGTGACCTCACCGACCACCGCGCCCGTCGCGGGCAGCGTCTTCATGCGCGGCTACGCGGGGCTGACCGACGTCACCTGGAGCGGGCAGGCCAACAGCTTCGCCGCCAGCCGCGACCTGGCCTTCCTGGAGGGCCTGGAGCGGTACGCGGGCACGCACCGCCGCACGGGCGCCACCGAGGTGCTCACCGCCTCGTACGCGGAGCTCGGCGAGCGGGCGCTGGACCCGGCGGAGTGCGGCTTCTACCCCGCCTCGACCTACCGCGACGACCCGCTGGTCTCGCCCTTCGACCCACGGCGGCCCATCCCCTGGGTGTACGGGCATTCGCTGCGCGACGACCGGCCGGTGCTGGTCCCGGCCCGCCTGGCCTATTACAGCGCGGGGCTGGCCGCCGACAACTTCGTCTTCGAGTGCTCCAACGGCTGCGCCATCGGCGGCTGTACGGAGGAGGCGCTGCTCGGCGCGCTGCTGGAGCTGATCGAGCGGGACGCGTTCCTGCTCGCCTGGTACGGGAGCCAGCGGCTGACGGAGATCGACCTGGCCTCCGTACCGGGACCGGCGGTGCGCATGATGGTGGACCGGGCGGCCCTGCAGGGGTACGACGTGCACGCCTTCGACAACCGGATCGACCTGGCGGTGCCCGTCGTCACCGGGCTCGCGGTGCGGCGCGACGGCGGGCCGGGGCTGTACTCCTTCGGGGCGGGCGCGGCGCTGGATCCGGCGGCGGCGGTGGAGGCCGCCCTCTCGGAGGTGCTGACCTACATTCCGCACCTGCCCGGGCAGGTGGCCGGCCGTCGGCCGGAACTGGAGGCCATGGCCGGGGACTTCTCCCTGGTCAAGCACCTCAAGGACCATGCGCAGCTGTACGGGCTGCCCGCGATGTCCGAGCACGTGCGCCCCTACCGGGAGCCGCTCGCGGTGCGGCCGGTGGCGGAGCTGTACGCCGGGTGGGAGGAGCGGCGGCCCCGGACCGGGGACCTGCGCGACGACCTGATGCTGTGCGTCGGCGAGTTGACGGCCGCCGGGCACGATGTGATCGTCGTCGACCAGACCACGCCGGAGCAGCGCCGGGCGGGGCTGAGCACGGTGTGCGCGATCGTGCCGGGGCTGCTGCCGATCGACTTCGGCTGGTCGCGCCAACGGGCCCCGTACCTGCCGAGGCTGCGGACGGCCGCCGTGCGCGCGGGGCTGCGGGAGGCGCCGCTGACGGACGCGGAGATCCGGCTGGTGCCGCACCCGTTCCCCTGAGGCCGGGGGCGGGACGCCGGATGCCCCGGGCCCCTCGTGCGAGGGGTCCGGGGCATCCGTGTGCACGCCCTGCCGGGCTCGGGTCAGGCGCTGCAGGAGGTGGTGCTGGTGGTGGAGGAGCAGGTCGAGGTGGAGCTGCAGCTGGTGGAACCGGCGAGTACGACCTCGCTGGCGTCCGAGTAGTCCGAGATCTCGAAGGTCTCCGACTCCAGCTCCAGGATCTCGTCGGCGAGGGAAGCGAGCGGCGACTTCTCCATGGGGACTCCTTCAGTAGGTGCGGTCACTGGGTGCGCGACCACGGGACGGCCGTCTCCGTGCGGTGCCCCTCCAGGAGAGCCCCTCGCGCCGTCATCCCACCCGGTCCCTTCCTGACATTCCGCTGACACGAAGTGTCAGCGGTCTGACGGACGCGGCCGGGCCGGGTGACCGAGCATGGGCACATGACCCCGCCCGTCACCGCCGCCACGGCCGCTCTCGGCGCGTACCCCTCGCTCGCGCGGCCCCTCACCACCCTCTACCTGGATCTGCACCGGCATCCCGAGCTGTCGGGCGGGGAGCGGCGTACGGCCGGAGCGTTCGCCGACTGGCTGGAGTCCGCCGGGTACGCGACCACGCGCGGGATCGGCGGCCACGGCGTGGCCGGGGTACTGCGCCGGGGCGAGGGACCGACGGTGCTGCTGCGCGCCGAGCTGGACGCGCTGCCGCTGCGGGAGACCACCGGGCTGCCGTACGCGAGCGAGGGCCCGGCGGCGCACGCCTGCGGCCACGACCTGCACCTGGCGGCGGCCGCCGGGGCCGCCTCCCTGCTGGCGGGCGCCGGACCGGAGGCGGATGCCTGGCGGGGCACGCTGGTGGTGGTGGGACAGCCCGCGGAGGAGACCCTGGACGGCGCCCGGGCGATGCTGGCCGACGGGCTGTACGAGCGCGTCGGCCGCCCGGACGTGGTCCTCGCGCAGCACAGTGCCCCGCTGCCGGCCGGGATGGTGGCGCACGGGTACGGGCCGATGACGGCGGGGAGCGTCACCTTCCGGGTGGTGGTGCACGGGCGGGGCGGCCACGCGGGCGCCCCGCACCTGACGGTGGACCCGGTGGTGACGGCGGCCCATGTGGTGACCCGGCTGCAGACGGTGGTGGCGCGGGAGGCGGCGCCGTCGGAGCAGGTGGCCGTGACGGTGGGCTCGTTCCGGGCCGGTGAGCGGGCCAATGTGATCCCGGACCGGGCCGAGCTGGGGATCACCGTACGGGCCGCGGGAGGGGCGGCGCTCGCGCGGGCGGCGGCCGCCGTCGAGCGGATCGTCCGCGCCGAGTGCGCCGCCGCCGGCTGTCCCCGTGAGCCGGAGGTGGTGCGGGAGACGGAGTCCCCCGTCACCCATCCCGACCCGGCGACGACGGCCGCCGTACGGGAGGCGCACGCGGCGCACTTCGGGGCGGAGCGGGTGGCGATGTGGCCGCCGTCCCTGGCCACCGAGGACTTCGGGCTGTTCGGCGACGCGGGGCGGGCGGTGCACGGCGCGGCGGGGGTGCGGCTCGCCTACTGGATGTTCGGCGTGATCGGTCCGGCGGCCTGGGCGGCGGCGCCCGGGGAGGGCGCCGCCGGGAAGCTGGCCGCGCTCCCGGCCAACCACGCCCCGGACTTCGCCCCCGACGCGCGCACGGCGCTCCCGGCGGGGGTGGCCGCGCTCACGACCGCCGCCCTGACCTGCCTGCGGGCCCGGCCGGGTGGCGGCGCCGCGTGAGCGTCAGAAGGGCCTGGTCGGCAGGTACTTGCCGTCGAGGGTGATCACGGCGCGCTCGCCGCCCTCGGGGTCGGCGACCTTCTTCACGTCGAGGCGGAAGTTGATGGCGCTGATGATGCCGTCGCCGAACTCCTCGTGGACCAGGGCCTTGAGGGTGGTGCCGTAGACCTGGAGCATCTCGTGGAAGCGGTAGATGGTCGGGTCGGTGGGGACGGAGCCCGGGATGGAGCCCCGGGTGGGAATGGTCGCCAGCCACATCGCGGCATCCTCGTCCAGGCCGAGGAGTTCGGCGACGGCCTGCGCGGCGGGCTCGGGCAGCGGGTGCTGGCCGAGGACGGCGGCGGTGACGAAGGCCGGCGACAGGCCGGCCACCTCGGCGATCCGGCGCCAGGTCAGGCCCTTGCGGACCTTGGCCTCGACGGCGGCGTCGGCGATGCGTTCACGGACGGCGGGGGCGAACTGGGCGTGGGTCATGGTGGTTCCTTCCGGGGGGGGTGGGGTGTGCGGGCGTTCGGGCCACGCGGGCGACGGGCCGGTCAGGCCGCGAGGGTGACGGGCCGGCCGGCGTCGCCGAGCCGTTCGACGGCGCCGGAGGCGATGTCGTAGACCCAGCCGTGGGCGGTCAGGGTCCGCCGGGCGAGGGCGCGGGCCACCGAGGGGTGGGTGGCCAGGTTCGCGAGCTGGGCCCGTACGTTCTCCCGTACCAGCGCGTCCACGGCGTACGGGGCGTCCCCGGCCGGGGCACTACGGGCCACGGAGGCGTCCGCGTGGCGCAGCCAGGCGGCGACGGCCGGGGCGGCGCGGAGGTCGTGGCCCTCGGCGAGCGCGGTCATCGCGCCACAGGCGGAGTGGCCGCAGACGACGACGTCGGTGACGCCGAGGACGGCGACGGCGTACTCGATACTGGCCGCCACCCCGTCGGGGGCCGCCGTGTGGGCGGGGACGAGGTTGCCCGCGGTGCGGATGACGAACAGCTCGCCGGGCTCGCTCTGGGTGATCAGCTCGGGCACCACGCGGGCGTCGGAGCAGCCGATGAACAGGGTCCGGGGGTGGTGCGCCGAGGCAAGCTCCGCGAAGAGTTCCGCCTTGGCGGGGAAGACGTCGTGCCGGAACCGTTCGACGCCCTGGAAGAGGTCGTGCATGGTCACTCCCGCTTTCCCGTTTTCTGGGATCCGCCCGGTGGGGGCGGCTGACCTGTTTCACCCTGCCTGACCAGCGACCATAATGTCCAAGACGTGAAATCGATCCAACCCATCGATGACATCTATACTTGCGCCATGGCTGTCGAACTGCGTCACCTGCGCTACCTGGTCGCGGTCGCCGAGCACCGCAGCTTCACCCGGGCCGCCGAGGAACTGCGGATCTCCCAGCCCACCCTGTCCCAGCAGATCAAGCAGCTGGAGCGGACGGTGGGGACGCGGCTCCTCGACCGTGGCGGGCGGGCGGTGCGCCTCACCGACGCGGGCGCCGTCTACGCGGAGCACGCGCGCCGGGCGCTGCGCGATCTGGCGGCCGCCGAGCGGGCGGTGCACGACCTCGCCGACCTCACGCGGGGCCACCTGCGCCTGGCCCTCACCCCCACCTTCACCGCGTACTTCCTGGGCCCGCTCCTCGCCGCCCTCCACACGGCCCACCCCGCCCTCACCGTGCAGGTGCGGGAGATGCCCCAGGACCGCATCGAGGCCGCCCTGCTGGCCGACGACACCGACCTCGGCATCGCCTTCCACGGGACCCACCTGCCGGGCATCGCGGCCACCGGCCTCTTCACGGAGACCCTCGGCCTGGTGGTCGCCGGCACCGAATCCGGCCCCGCCCCCGGCCCCCTGCCGGTCGAGGATCTGGCGGATCGCCACCTCGCCCTCCTCAGCGGGGACTTCGCCACCCGCTCCCACGTCGACGCCTACTTCGCCGCCCACGGGGTCCGGCCGCGCATCGCGGTGGAGGCCAACTCCGTACAGGCGCTGACCGAGCTGGTCCAACGGACCCCGCTGGCCACCGTGCTGCCCGACGCGGTGACCGACGACCACCCCCGCCTGACCCGCGTCCCGCTGACCCCGCCGCTCCCGGCCCGCACGGCCTGCCTCCTCCACCGCGACGGCGCCTACCTGAGCGCCGCAGCCCGCGCCTTCACCACCCTGGCTCCCCACGTAGCCACCACTCGCAGCTACCCCCCACCCCCAAAACCCCTTACCACCCCGACCACCACCCCGCCTACGGTGTAGCCATGCACCGGCACCGCGGGCGGCCTTCGTGACGCCGTTGTCCGAGCGGCAACGTAGGGTCCTGGGCGGGGTGTTCGGCCGGCCGGTGGTCGGGCTGGACCGGTTTCCGTAGCCCGGCGGCGTGCCAGGTCCGGCCCATCGGGGCGGGACGGGCTCCCTTGTGCCCCTTCCCGGGGGCGCGTCACCATCCATGACGACCCGCACCGCGATGACCGCAGCGACGAGGAGCACCACATGGTTCAGCACGGCACCACCCCCGGCGACAACCCCGGGCAGGGGAAGCGGAACAGGGGCAGGGGGACCGGGGGGATAGCGGTGGCTTCGGCTCTCGCCCTGTCCGTCCTCCTCGCGCTGACGGCCTGTTCGCCCTCCTCTTCTTCCTCCGACTCGTCCTCGAAGGACAGCGGTACCTGGGAGGTCGGCACCTGTGGCGGGCCCGACCCCGACGACGCACCGGACGGGTTCCGCCGGTTCGACTGCGGGGACTCCGGGGCGACCTTCAAGGCGCTGGAGATCGCGGCGGCCGGGATCCTGCCCGGCTCGATCCAGTGCCCGGCCGGGACCGACCTGATGGTCCGCGTATCGGTGTCCTACGGCAAGAAGAACAGTGGCGGCGGGATCCCCACGAAAACCGTCTGCGGACGCAACCTGTCCGGCGACCACCCCGGTGACCCGGGCGCCGGCGGCGGGCAGCTCGTGAAGGGCGACTGCGTCACCTCGACGGCCCAGGAGGTGGCCTGCTCGTCCGCCGGGTCGGGCGGCTTCAAGGTCCTCGACCTGGTCGACAAGAAGGAGCTTTGCCCCGCGGGGACGACCGAGCCCATGGAGCTGACCCTGTCCATAGGCCGTCCGTACGACGTGATCTGCGCGACCGCCGTCTAGCGGCGCCCCCGGCGTACGCGACCGCAAAACGCGGGTAAAGCCGACGGGCGGGGAGGCTCGGATCGGCCCACGATGGAAGGCGTAGCAGCGGCCACCGACGGGAGAGCGCAGATGAGCGTGAAGCGGTACGAGCTGGCCTTCCCCGCCGCGGACGGAACGGAAGGCGAGGACATCGTCGTGGTCGACCGCACCGACACGGCGGGGCCGGGCGGCCACCCGGTCTACGCCGACGCGACCGGGATCGTCCGCGCGGAGATCAGCGACCAGGGCGAAGTCCGCATGATGCCCTCGGGCGGCCACCAGGCCCCCGCCCACCCGCTGGCGGCCCGCCCGCTGCCCGACCGCTGACGCCCCGCGCCGCGCGGCGTGATCCTCACGGGCGCCCCGGTCCGAGCGCGGCCCCGCGGCGTCCCGCGGTGGTCAGGCGGATGACGAAGTGGATGGCCGCCGCGGCCGCGACCACGTCCAGGAGGTCGGAGAGGACCACCAGGAGCAGGGCGCTCTTGACGTCCCCCAGGCTCTCGGCCCTTTCGTAGAGCCGGCCGGTGTAGGCGGTGGCCACCCCGCCGCACACGAACAGTCCCCACCACAGGTTGACCGGCCAGAACGACACCGCGCCCGGCTTCCCCCGCCCCTCGGGCGGCCGCACGCAGACCGCCCACATCTCCACGGCGATCCGGTACGGCCTCCACAGGTTCACCACCGGCACCAGCCAGCCGCCGACCGCCCAGCCGGGCGCGGTCGAGAAGGCGTGCGGCGCGAGCGCCTCCGCGCAGCGCCGCATCCGGTGGAACCAGAGGATGAAGACGAGGACACACAGCGAGAAGGCAAGGTCGTGGACCGTGGCGGCCGTGCGGACGAGGGCGTCGGCGGCGTCGTACTCCTCGGCGTCGGCGACGGCGAAGCCGGCGGTCCCGTCGATCAGCCCGTACGTCCGCGCCTCGGCGAAGACGGCGAACAGGTCGGCCAGGGCGACCGCCCCCAGCAGCGCCACCGCCGCGGCCGGCAGGACGCGCGGCATCCCCGGGGACCCGGTCGGCAGGGACGGGCGTGGTCTCAGCTGGCTGGATGCGGACATGACGAAGGACCCCCCACGGGTGAACGAAGCAAACCGAAACCGCGCGCCACGGTGGGCGCGCTGGGGGAACATACGCTGCCGGGGGCCGCTCCGTCCATCGCGTCCCCGCAGGTCGCAGGCCTACGGGGGGGCCGGCGACGGCCGGGTACGGCAGGACGGTCAGGCGTCGTCGCGGGCCGCCGCCTGGCGCTGGCGCTTGCTCTGCTTGGCCAGGGAGAGGTCCTCGGCCGTGCAGCGCAGGCGCTTGAACCCGTAGCCGCGTTCGGTCAGCCAGGCCTCGGCGGCCAGTTCCGCACGGGCGGCGGCGTCGATGATGTCCTCCTCGGTCTCGCCCGAGTCGAGGAAGCGGAAGGAGAAGGAGTTCCGGGCGGCCAGCTCGTAGGAGAGGTGCCCCTCGGGCGTGAAGGAGGCCGTCAGCAGGTCGTGCTCCGGGGCCGCGGCCGTCAGTTCGGCGCGCTGGTCCGCGCTGAGGTCGTCGAAGAAGCCGCGGACGGTGATGCGGAAGGTGCGGGTGCTCATCCCCCCACCGTAGGGCCGCCGGCCCGCACCCCGCACCGGAGTTTCCCGCGGCCGGTACGGGGTCACCCGGGGCGGGGGCCCTCCGGCGGCCTCAGGCCCGGCCGCGGGCGGGGCGCAGGCCGGCCAGCTTCTCGGGGTTGATCTGGCAGCGGAGCGTGCGGAGCAGGCCGTCCTCCAGGTCGAAGGTGACCGCCCCCATCGGGGCGTCCCCCACCAGGCCGAGGACGCCCAGCTCGCCGTTGATGTCGGCCGGGACGACGCGGAACCCGTCCCCGGCGTTCTTGGCGAGCACGCCGAGCAGCCAGCGGGCGACGTGGTCGGGGCCGTGGATCGGCCGGCGGGCGGCGCTGACCTTGCCGCCACCATCCGACCAGGCGGTGACGTCGGGGGCCAGCATGTCCAGGACGGCGTTGAGGTCTCCCCCGGCGCAGGCGTTCAGGAAGCGGGCCGTGATCTCCTCGCGCTGCGCGGTGTCGGTGTCGTAGCGGTGCCTTCGGGACGCCACGTGCCCGCGCGCCCGGTGGGCGATCTGCCGCACCGCGGGCTCGGGGCGGTCCAGGAATCCGGCGATCTCGGCGTGGGAGTAGCCGAAGACCTCGCGCAGGACGAACACCGCGCGCTCCACCGGCGTCAGGGTTTCCAGGACGACCAGCATCGCCGTGGAGACGCTCTCGGCGAGTTCGCGTTCCTGCGCGACGTCGGGCGAGGTCAGCAGGGGCTCGGGGAGCCAGGGGCCGACGTACTCCTCGCGGGTGGCCCGGGCGGAGGTCAGCCGGTTCAGCGACAGGTTGGTGACGGTGCGCACGAGGTACGCCTTGGGGTGGCGTACCTCGGACCGGTCGGCCTTGTGCCAGCTGAGCCAGGCGTCCTGGACGATGTCCTCGGCGTCGGTGACGGTGCCGAGCATGCGGTAGGCGGTGGCGAAGAGGATCCTTCGGTGTTCTTCGAAGGGGTCCGGTCCGGGTTCGGTCGTGATCACCGTTCGATTCTGCCCGTCCGCGCGCGCCGCCGGTCACCCGCCCCCGGCGGTGCGTCAGCCGGCCGGTCGCGTCCCGGCCATCGCGGCCAGCCGGACCACCGCCGCGCGCCCGTCGGTGCGCAGGAGGACGGGGGCGGGCCCGGTCACCAGGGCCGCGTCGTACGGGCCGAGGGCGGCGGCCGGGCCGGGGCCGAGGGTGGCCGGGCCGTCCAGGGCGCAGACCAGCAGGATCTCGTCCGCCCCGGCGGCGAGGGCGAGTTCGCCCCGGACGACGGCGGTCCGCGCCCGGGCGCCGGCCCTGCGGTACATCACGTTGAAGTTCACGACGGGGCCGTCCAGCAGCCGGCAGCCGGTCGGCAGGTCGCCGGGGAAGTGGTGGGGCGCGTAACGCTCGTCGACGAGGCGGCGTTCCCCGCCGACGGTGAGGTCCATGCCCGCGCCGTCGGCCAGGGTGAGCGTCCGGTCGACGCCGGGGAAGGCGGAGAAGGGGCCGTCGGCGGCCACTTCGGCGAGGCTGACCCGCCAGTCGAAGCCGGCCGTGCCCGCGCCCTCGGGCCCGGCGGCGATCTCGCGGGTCACTCCCCCGCCGTTCTTCCAGGGCACCGCCGTACGGTCGGCCGCGCGCAGGATCCGGATGTCGGCGGGGCCGGGCATGCGGCGTTCCTTCCCTCGGGTCGGTGCCGGGTCGGGGACACGGCGGCCCCGAGCCTACCGGGGGCTCCGCCGGGTGGGCCGGGCGCGCCCGTGGGCCCCGCCCGACGCGCCGGACGGGGCCCACGCAGCGGGGCCCACGGGCGGGGCCCGCGGGCCGGGATCACTTCACGTTCACGACCACGGTCGGGGAGATCGTCTTGTCGTCGCCCATGACGCGCAGTTGCTCCTTGCCCTTGGTGTTGAGCTTGCCGGGAAGGGAGTAGCTGCTGCCGTTCTTGACGGTGGTGCTCGACTGGAGGGTCGTCCACTTGCCCTTGCTGTTGTGCTGGAGCACCAGCTTGCTGCCGACCTTCAGGCCCTTGGTGCGCCCGGAGAAGGTGACCACGTCACCGGCCTTCGCCTCGGTCTTGTCGGCCTTGACGGTGATCTGGCCGGCCGGGCTCGCGCTCGGGGTGGGGGTGGCGGCGACGGCCCCGGCGGTCCCCGCGCCCAGGAGGGCGGCGGACAGCAGGGCGGCGGTGATGCTCCGGGTACAGAGGCTGCGCGGTATGGACTTCACGGTGACTCCCGTCTCGGCGTTCTCCCCCTCGGTGCGAACCCGTACGAAACCGTACGAACCTCCACGAGGCTATCCATCACCCGGATGACCCGCGACCAGACGGAGCGCGCGTTACGCCGATGGGGGGACGGGGCCGCCCGTCGCGGTGCGGCGACGGGCGGCCCGGCGGCGGGGAGGGGGCCGCGCCCCGTGTCAGCTCACGGCGAAGTCGTCGCCGTGGACGGCGCCCTGCCCGTACCAGCCGTGCAGGTAGGCGGTGACCGTGCCGGAGGCGCCGGTGGTGAAGGGCACGCTCAGCCTGGTCCAGCCGGCCGAGCTGGTCCACGTACTGGCGTTCGCGCCGCCCCGGACGCCGAGGTAGGCGTAGCTGCCCTGGACCCAGCCGCTGAGGGTGTAGGCGGTGTTCGGGGTGAGGGTGAGGGTCTGCGCGCACTCGCCGGTGCGGTCACCGGCCGGTGTGCCCTGGACGGCGTACGTCCCCCCGTGCGCCGGGGAGGTCACGACGGAGCCGCCGCTCTCGCACGTCCACGGCGCGAGGGAGCCGCTCTCGAAGCCGCCGTTGACGAGCGCGCCGCTGCCGCCGCCCGGGCCGGAGACGCTGAGGGTGAAGGCGGCGGAGTGGCTCAGCGTGCCACCGGCTCCGGTGACGGTGAGCGCGTACGTTCCGGGCGCGGCCGAGGCGGCGGCGGTGACCGTCAGCTTGGCCGTACCGCCCGCGGTGACCGAGCCGGGGGCGACGGAGGCCGTCACCGCGGCCGGGGCGCCGGTGACCGTCAGCGCGACGGGCTGCGCCGCGCCGGAGGTGACCTGCGTGGAGACGGTGGCGGTGGCACTGCCGCCGGGGGCCACGGAGGCGGAGCCGGGTGCGACGGAGAGCGAGAAGTCGTCGGCGACGGGTCCGGCGTCCCGGGTGAAGGGAGCGAAGGTGTGGGTGAAGTACCAGGGGTCCTGGGCGATGCCGGAGCAGGTGTCGGAGCCGCCCGTGCCGGGGCAGCCGCCGTTGTCCCGCTGGAGCGCCCAGAACGAGAGGGTGTTGATGCCCTTGGCGACGGCCCAGTCGTAGACGGCGGTGGCGTCGGCGGTGGTGAACGTCTCGGCGGGTCCGTAGTCGTCGATGCCGGGCATCTCGGTGACGCCGATCATGCCCCACAGCTGGGCCGGGGTCTTGGCCGGGTAGAGGGCCGCGAGCTGGTCGTAGAGGCCGGTGGCGGCGCTCTTCGTGTCGCTGGCCATGTTGTGGGCGGCGCCGTCGTAGTAGTCGAAGGTCATCAGGTTGACGACGTCGACCCGGGCTCCGGCCGTCTTCGCGCTCTTCAGGACGGCCAGGCCGCTGGCCGCCAGGCCGCTCGTGGTGGTGGGGAGGGTGTAGGAGACCTGGAGGGGGCGGCCGTTGGCCGCGGCCCAGTCCTGCACCTTCTTGATGGCCTGGTTGCGGCGGTCGATCCCGGCCTTGTTGGTGAGGGAGTTGTCCTCGATGTCCATGTCCAGGCGGGTGACGTCGTACGTCGTGATCACCTTCTGGTAGGCGGCCGCGATGGAGTCGACGCTGGTGCAGCTGTCCGCGATCTCGGTGCCGCCGTTGTCGGCCGCGTAGCCGCCGAAGGAGGGGATGACGTCGCCGCCGCGCGAGCGCAGGGTGGCGAAATCGGCGCCGAAGACGGAGGAGGCGATGGGCTGGGAGGTGGAGCCGTTCCAGTACGGGGTGCAGGAGCCCTTGGCCTCGGTCTGGACGAAGGCCATCGTCAGGTACCGGGCGCCGGACCTCTGCGCGAGGTCGGCGGGGCTGTCGGAGGAGTAGGCCTCGAAGTACGGGGCGAAGACGTGCGTGGGCAGCGGGGCCGGCGCGGCCTGCGTGGCCTGCGCGGGGCCCGCGCCTCCCGCGACGAGGAGCGCGGCGCAGGTGGCGAGGGTGGCGAACGCCGCGGTTAAGGACCGCGGGGGGCGCGGACGGCGCGCGGAACGCGAAGGGTGGGTCAACGTGGCTCCCGGTGGGGCGCGAGCGAACGGACGGACGCCCCATGATTGGTCTGGACCAACCACGGGGTCAAGGGGCCGGCCACCCCGGATCCAGCCGTCTGCCGCGCCGCGTACGGGAGTTCAGCGCAGGATGCCCGCCTGCCGGGCGGCCCGCAGCCAGGAGGGGAACTCCGAGAGCAGCCGGTCGTACAGCTCGGCGTCGGAGAGGCGGTCGATGTCGTCGACGGCGAAGAAGCCCACGTTGTCGACCCGGCGCCCGGTCATGGTGTCGAAGCGCTCCAGCACCCCGAACCCGGCCCGGCCCAGGCCCACGAACTGCCAGAACACCGGCTCCTCCACGGCCTCCCGCAACTCCCGCTCGATCTCGGCGTCGCGGTGGACCCCGCCGTCGGAGAAGAACAGCACGAGGGTCGGGGCGGGCACCGGGTGCGCGCGTACGTAGGCACGCACCTCGGCGATCACCTTCTGCTCCTCGTTCTGGAACCCGACCTCCCGCATGTCGATCTGACCGGGCAGCAGGCCCCGGGCCGGCTTGCGGCGGCCGAAAAGACTCATCTGGCCGACGCGCACGTGCAGCCGGATCCATTCCGGCATGTCCCCGATGGTGAGGTCGGGCAGCCGGGCGGGATGGCTGGCGAAGGTCCAGGCCTGCATCTCGCCGTCGTCGTCGAGCTGCGCGGCGACGGCCGCCATCCGTTCCACGACCGAGCCGACGGTGCCGCGGGAGTAGAGCGCGCTCATCGAGCCCGAGGCGTCGAGGACGAGGACGACGCGGGCCGTCACGCCCGCCGCGCCGCTCTTGTCGAGGCTGACGGCCACCTGCCGCTTGCGCAGGGAGAGCCGGTCGCGCATGTCGGCGGGCAGCCGCTCCTCCCCCTTGACCATCCGGACGACGGGCCCGGCGGCCGGTGCCGGGGCGGCGGGCGCGGGGACGGGCCTCGGGACGGGCCTCGGGGCGGGCGGTACGACACGGGCCGGCGGGGCGGGGATGGGGGCGGGCGCGGCGGTCCGGACCGGCGGGGCCACGGGCGCGGGCGGGGCGGCCGGTTCGTCGTCCACGGTGATCCCGAAGTCCCTGGCCAGTCCCGCGAGCCCGCTCGCGTATCCCTGGCCCACGGCCCGGAACTTCCAGACACCGGCCCGCCGGTAGAGCTCTCCGCTCACGAAGGCCGTCTCGGGCCCGGCGGTCATGTCGAAGCGGGCGATCTCGGCCCCGGACCCCGTGTCGAGCAGCCGCAGGTGCAGTCCGGGCACCTGTCCGAAGGTGCCGCCGTCCGCGGAGGCGCAGAGCGCGACGCGCTCCACGTCCGGTTCCAGGGCGGCGAGGTTCACCTCCACCGCGTCCGCGCCGGGCTGCTTGCCGAGGTGGCGCACCGCGCCGCGGGTGTGCACCGGCTGATTGTAGAACACGAAGTCACCGTCGGAGCGCACCCGGCCGCCGCCCGCGAGCAGCAGGGCGGAGGCGTCCACGTCCGGCACGCCCGGGCCGGGCCGCCAGCCGAGGACCACTCTGACGGAGGAGGCCGGAACCGGCAGGTTGGCGCCTTTGCTCAGTGTCGTCACGCCGGACAGTCTGCCGGGTGGGTCACGCCTCCCGGTAGCCGCCCGGGACCCGACGGCTCCCGGGGCGTAGAAGGGGTGGCGGGCCGGGAAACGGGGCCGGGGCCCGCACCCATCGGTGCGGACCCCGGCTCTCGGCTGCGCGTCGGCGTCAGGCGGGCACGATGTTCTCGGCCTGCGGGCCCTTCTGGCCCTGCGTGACGTCGAAGTTCACCTTCTGGCCCTCCTGAAGCTCGCGGAAGCCCTGGGTGGCGATGTTCGAGTAGTGGGCGAACACGTCGGCGCCGCCGCCGTCCTGCTCGATGAAGCCGAAACCCTTTTCCGCGTTGAACCACTTCACGGTGCCGGATGCCATATGGATTCTCCTTCGGGGCTGTACCCGGGGCCGCACTGTGCGACGCCGGCGTCGCCGTGTTGATTGACCCTGTCCGAAAGCATCCGGAAATAAAAAGTGCTCCCGTCGGAAAAACCGACGGCCGCGCTTGAAATCTTGGGAACCACACCTGCAACTGAGCCGACCGTAGCACAGGGCAAACGGTCCGACGCGGAACGTTAACGCGCCCGGCCGAACGGGTCAGCCTCGGAAGTCCTCCGGCCGCACCGGCGAGGCCTCGGACAGGGCCCGGGTGACCTCGGCGACACCCGCGCGCAGGCCGTAGACCGGCGTGTCGGGCTGCTGGCGCCAGGACTCGTCGATGCCGCCCGCGTCGACGGTGTCGAAGCCGATCTCGTCGATCAGGGCGCGGACGGTCTTCTTGGCCGCCTCGTCGTCGCCGGCGACCGGGAGGGCCATGCGGTCGGGGTCGCCGGCCGGGCGCGGCCGGTCGAGGAGGTCGGCGGCGAACGTGCCGTTGAAGGCCTTGATCACCGGGTGTCCGAGGTGCTGTTCGGTCCAGCGGCTCTCGGTGAGGCCCTCGTCCTCGATCGCGGCGATGCGCCCGTCACGCTGACGCGGGTAGTAGTTGCAGGTGTCGATGACGGCGAAGCCCTCGGCGGCTCCGTCGAAGAGCCCGGCCGGGAGGTCGGGCACGTTCTTGAGCGGGACGGTCACCACGACGACCTCGGCGCCCCGGGCGGCCTCGGCGACGGGGACGGCGGTGGCACCGGTCTCCTCGACGAGGTCGGCGAGGGTTTCGGGGCCACGGGAGTTCGCGACGGAGACCTGGTGCCCGAGGGCGGTGAGCCGGCGCGTGAGGTTGCCGCCGATGTTGCCCGCGCCGATGATGCCGATCTTCATGAGCTCTCCAGTGCGTGTGTGCGTGCGTGCATGCGTGCGGAGGAACCGGATATCGCGTCTGTCCGAACCACCGGACCGCCCGCCGCATTCCGCTGGGGGCACCCGGATTTCCCGGTTACCCCGTACGGGCGAATTTCGGCCATTCCCCGCACACCGAGAACCGGTTGGCCGGGGCACGCCGTCCTCCAGGGCAGTGCCGGGGGACCGTACCGGCAGGCAGCACTCAGCACGGGGAAAGGTACCGACCGATGTCCAAGCTCCCGACCAAGCGCGCCACCTCCCTCGCCCTGGCGGCCACCGCCGGCGTGGCGGCGCTCTCCTTCGCCCTCGTCACCGGCACCTCCGCCACCGCGGCCGCGCCGCAGTCCGTGTCGGGCAGCCCCGAGGGCGCCTTCAGTCGGATCGCCGACTTCTACGGCTCGTACATCGACGCGGTCTACGACGGCGACGGCAAGACGGCCGACCAGCTGCGCTCCTTCTACCTCTCCAAGCCGCTCCAGCAGGAGCTGAAGCAGTGGGAGGAGACCAACCACGCGAACGGCGTCCTGCGCGCGCAGAACGTCCCCCTGGAGTGGAAGGTGACGTCGACCGGGAGCGGGACGGGCAAGACCAACGCCACGGTGACCCTGACCTGGGGCGGCAGCGGCGACAACACCACCCGGATCCACGTGCAGGCCGACCTGAAGACGAAGAAGATCACCTCCATCACCGACTGACCGGACACGTCCGGGACCGGACGCCTCCGGAAAGGCCCGCCGCCACGGGCGTCCCGGTCCGGAGACACGAGTGGGGGCCGCCCGCCGGCGGGGCCCCCCCCCCCCGGCCCGCCCCCCCCGCGACCCCCCCCCCCCCCCCCCCCACCACCCCCCCCCCCCCCCCGCCCCGCCGGGCGCCCCCGGCCCGCCCGGGGGCGGCG
>NZ_JBVJLO010000001.1:257477-513060 GCF_055584685.1 Streptomyces sp. NPDC102258 | reverse complement strand
CAAGAATAACAACACCTCAAACACCGACTCACCGCCCCCGCCCGGGACCGGCCGCCCCCGCAACGGCCCGCCCCCCCGGGGGCCCGGGGCGGGAGACGCGGGGGGGGCCCGCCGGCGGGCGGCCCCCACTCGCTCGTTCACGCGCCGCTGGCGTCGAGCATCCCCTCGCGCTCCACGATCTTCACGCGCTCGCGGCCCTGCGGCTCGCCGAGCGCCTTCTCGGCGGCGTCCAGCTTGTGCCAGCCCTCCCAGGTGGTGAAGCGGACCCGCCGCTCGGCGAGGAAGGCCTCGACCGCCTCGGGCTCGGGCGTCGCGGGGGTGAGCAGCCGGCCCTCGGCGTGGTCGGCCAGCAGGTTGGCGACGGTCTCGTTCGCGTCGCCCTTGGTGTGGCCGATCAGACCGATCGGACCGCGCCGGATCCAGCCGGTCACGTACGTCGAGGCGAGGTGCTCGCCGTTCTCGATGACGCGGCCGCCCTCGTCGGGGACGGTGCCCGAGGCGACGTCCCAGGGCAGCTTGGGCAGCTCGTCGGAGAGGTAGCCGACGGCCCGGTAGACGGACCGCACGTCCCAGGTGGTGAACCGGCCGGTGCCCTTGACGTTGCCCGTGCCGTCGAGCTCGGTGCGCTCGGTGCGCAGGCCGACCACCTTGCCGTCCTCGCCGAGGATCTCGGCCGGGGACTCGAAGAAGTGCAGGAACAGCTTGTGGGGGCGGTCGCCGATGTCGCGGATCGCCCAGTTCTCCAGGGTCTTGGCGACCATGTCCGCCTGCTTGTTGGAGCGGCGGGTGGCGATCGAGCCCTCGTCGTAGTCGATGTCCTCGGGGTTGACGATGACCTCGATGTTGGGCGAGTGGTCGAGCTCGCGCAGCTCCATCGGGCTGAACTTGGCCTGCGCCGGGCCGCGGCGGCCGAAGACGTGGACTTCGAGGGCCTTGTTGGCCTTGAGGCCGTCGTAGACGTTCGCCGGGATCTCGGTCGGCAGCAGCTCGTCGGCCGTCTTGGCGAGGATGCGGGCGACGTCGAGGGCGACGTTGCCGACGCCGAGGACGGCGACCTTCTCCGCCTCCAGCGGCCAGGTGCGCGGGACGTCGGGGTGGCCGTCGTACCAGGAGACGAAGTCGGCGGCGCCGTAGGAGCCGTCGAGCTCGACGCCCGGGATGCCGAGCGCGCGGTCGGCGGTGGCGCCGGTGGAGAAGATCACGGCGTCGTAGAACGCGTGCAGTTCGTCGAGGGAGATGTCACCGGGGTAGTCGACGTTGCCGAAGAGGCGGACCTGGGGCTTGTCGAGTACCTGGTGCAGGGCGGTGATGATGCCCTTGATGCGGGGGTGGTCGGGGGCCACGCCGTAGCGGATCAGGCCGAAGGGGGCGGGCATCCGCTCGAAGAGGTCGATGGACACACCCGGAGCGACGGCCGCCTCGGACTTGAGCAGCGCGTCGGCCGCGTAGATGCCGGCGGGGCCGGCTCCGACGATTGCTACCCGCAGGGGGCGAGGCATGACTGGGTTCCCTTCGACCGACAATCTGACTGATCAAGTGAACCCTAAACTAAGGCCACCCTAACCCGGCACCCGCCCCCGGGTTATGACCCCATAACCAGAGCTTATGACTTACCAAAGGCTGACTTCTGGCTGACAGTGCGGCCCGCCCACGAGGCGGCCCGCGAGCGCCGGGGCGGCCTCAGGCCTCGTACTCGGTGAGGTCGATGCTGTAGAGGCCGAGCAGGGCGCCGGACTGCGGGTCGGTGGTGTCGCCGTCCTGCTTCATGCCGAGCTTGCGCAGCACGTTCTCGGACTCCTCGTTGCCGGACCGGTTGACGGCGACGACGCGGTCGAGGCCGCGGTCCTGGAGGGCGAACTCCAAGGTGGCGTGGGCCGCTTCGGAGGCGTAGCCCTGGCCCCAGAAGGGCCGGCCCAGCCGCCATTCGACGGCCACGCCGTGCTCCACCTCCGGCGGGCCCGCGGGGACGGTCAGACCGACGGCGCCGATCAGTTCGCCCGAGGCGAGGAGTTCGACGGCGAACACGCCGAAGCCCTCGTCGTCCCACTCCTCTTCCCAGCGCTCGATGGCCTCGGCGGTCCCGTCCAGGTCGAGGACGGAGCCGTCGCCGATCCAGCGCATCACCTCCGGGTCGGCGAGGATCTCCGACAGGGGGACGAGGTCGTCGTCGCTCCAGCGGCGCAGGATGAGGCGGGGGGTGCGGATCTCGGTCATGCCCTCATCCTGCCGAACGCTTCCGGCCGACGGTAATCGGGCCCCCTCCGGCGGCCGGGCGGACGGCCGGGCGGACGGGCGGACGGGCGGACGGGCGGACGGGCGGACGGGCGGACGGGCGGACGGGAAGAACCGGCCCGGCTCAGGCGACGGTGATCGCGTCCAGCTTCGCCCGCAGGTAGGCGTGCGAGTCGACCGGCTCGTGGACCACCCGCCCGACGGGGGCGGGCAGGGACTCGACGCGGGTGTGCGGGTCGCACTCGTAGAAGTAGACGAGGGAGACCAGCTCCTCGGCCGGGGCGTCCGCGGGGGGCGGCAGGACCCGGTGGCGGCCGGCCCGCCACCGGTCGCCGGTCCAGCGGGCCAGGAGGTCGCCGATGTTCACGGTGAGCGCGGCCGGGTCGTAGGGGGCGTCCTGCCAGCCGTCGGCCTCGGTGTGGATCTGCAGGCCGCCGGCGCCCGGCTCGCGGTCGAGGACGGTCACCGTCCCGAAGTCGGTGTGCGGGCCGATGCGGAACTGTCCCGGCAGGGGCGGCCCGACCACCTCGGCGCCGGGGTACCAGTTGAGGTTGAACCCCCAGGTGGGGTGGCCGGTGTGACGGGTGAAGTGGTCGCCGGGCAGGGCCAGGGCCACGGCGAGAAGCTCCAGCAGCTCATCGGAGAGGGCCCGCATCGCGGCGAGGTACGCGGTCACCGGCTGCCGCAGCCCCGGCACCTCGGCGGGCCAGGCGTTCGGCCGGAACCACCGGTCGTCCACCGCGGGCACGCCGGTCGGCTCGTCGGCGGCGAAGGACCAGGACTCCTTCAGGTCGGGCGGCGACGGCGTCCCCTCGGCGTAGGCGTTGGCCTCCGCGCCGGGTCCGAGCCAGCCGCGTCCGCCGACGCTGACGGCGTAGGGCCGCTTCGCCTCCGGCGGGAGCCGGAAGAAGGTACGGGCCTCGGCGCGGATCCGGGCGGGCAGGGCCGGATCCACTCCGTGCCCGGTGACCAGCAGGAACCCGGCGCTGCGCAGCGCCTCGTCGACGCGGTCCGCGATCCGGGCCCGGGCGGCGGCGTCACCGGACCGCCACGGCCCGAGGTCGATCACGGGTACCTGGGAGCTCACCATGCGGGGCCTGCCTTCCGGGACGGAGCCGGGGGTCCGGCCACCGAGGGTAGGGGGACCGGGCGGTGATCAGGGGCGTTCGAGGCCGCTGCACGGCGGCGCGTAGTCCAGATAGGGCATGTACGAGGACCACTGCGCGCGCGTGATCCGCGGGCCGGTGTGCGCGCAGGCCCCCGCCACGGCCCGGTCGAGGTCGGTGTCGGCCAGCCGCAGGGTGCTGTCGTAACCCCCGGCGGCCAGGGCGGTGCCGTCCGGGCTGAAGGCGACGGAGCCGACGGCGGTGGTGAACCCGGTCAGGGTGGCCAGCGGGCCGGGCCGGCCGGGCCGGGGCAGGCGCCACAGCCGGACGGTGCGGTCGTCGCTCGCGGTGGCCAGGGTGCGCCCGTCGGGGGCGAAGGCGACCGCGCCGACCACGTCGGTGTGCCCGGTCAGGGTGGCGAGGGCGGCGGGGCGGCGCGGCTCGGTGACGTCCCAGAGTCGGATGGGGGTGTGGCCGCCGGAGGCGGTGGCGAGGGTGTGGCCGTCGGGGCTGAAGGCGACGGAGAAGACGGCGGTGTCGTGGCCGGTGACGAGGGCCAGCGGGACGGGCCGCGCCCGGTCGGCCACGTCGGTCAGGCGGACGGTGGTGTCCTCCCCGGCGGTGGCGAGGACCCGCCCGTCCGGGCTGAAGGCGACCGCGCGCACGGTGTCGCGGTCTCCGCCGACCAGCGCGGTCTCGGCGGGCTCCCGCCCGGCGGGCCCGCTCACGTCCCACAGGCGTACGCCGCCCCGTGCGCCGGCGGTGGCCAGGGCCCGGCCGTCGGGGCTGAAGGCGAGGGCGCGTACGTCGCCGCCGCGCGCGGGCAGCTCGGCCTCGACCGCCGGCCGGGCGGGCTCGGAGACGTCCCACAGCCGGACGCTGCCGTCGGCGCAGGCGGTGGCGAGGAGGCGGCCGTCGGGCCGGTAGGCGACGGCACGCAGGTCGTCGGCCTGGCCGCCGAGGGTGGCGACGAGGGCGGGCCGGGCGGTGCCGCGGGTCTGCCACAGCCGGGCGGTGTGGTCCCCGCTCGCGGTGGCCAGCTGGCGCCCGTCGGGGCGGTAGGCGAGGGCGACGACCTCTTTGTCGTGGGCGGCGACCGAGGTCATCAGGGCGGACAGGAGGCTGTCGCGGGTCCGGGCGGTGGGCGAGAGCCGGTGGGCGGTCAGGCTCAGCTGGACGGCGAGCCCGGAGCCGGCGCCGGTGGTGGCGGCGGTGCCGGTCAGGTCGGAGGCGGTCTCGGCGAGGTTCTGCGCGACGGCGTCGTTGCGCTGGCGGGTGACCTCGCCCTCGGCCCGTACGGCGTTGCCGGTGGCGACGGCGGCCACCGCGACGACGGCGGCGAGGGCCCCGACCAGGCAGCGCAGCCGGCGGGTGCGGCGGCGGGCCCGGCTCCCGGCGGCGGCCTCGGCGGCGCTGCTGGCGTCGAGGAACTCCCGCTCCGCGGGGCTGAGCCCGAGGGCGGGCGGGGCGACGATCTCCCGGGCCAGGGCGAGCCGGGTGCCGCGCAGGAGGGCGCCGGGGTCGCGTCCCACGCCTTCCCAGGCGCATGCGGCCTCGGCGAGCTGGCGATGGCGGCGCAGCCGTTCGCGGTCGTCGCCGATCCAGCCGCGCAGCCGGGGCCAGGCCCGGATGAGGGCCTCGTGGGTGAGCTCGACGACGTCCTGGTCCAGCGTCAGCAGGCGTAAGGCGGCGGCGCGGGCGAGGACGGCCCGGGTGTCGGCGTCCTGCCCGAACTCGGCGCGGGCGACGGGGCGTTTGGTGTCCTCGGTGCCCTCGCCGAGGGCGATGAGGTGGACGAACACCCGCCGGGCCAGGGCCTGCTGACGGGTGGTGAGGGAGGCGTGGAGGGCTTCGGCGGACTGGGCGAGGGCGCCTTCGAAACCCCCTGCGGCATGGAATCCGTCCAGGGTGAGGGCGGCGCCCCGGCGGCGGCGCCAGGTCTCCAGGAGCGCGTGCGAGAGCAGGGGCAGGGCGCCGACCTGGCCGTGGGCGTGGGCGACGAGGGTGGCCTGGAGGGCCCCTTCGACGGTGAGACCGGCCCGGCGGGCGGGCTCCACGACGGCCCGGCGCAGTTCGGCGGCGGTCATGGGGCCGACGACGACCTGGGCCTCGCGGAGCACCGCGACGAGTTCGGGGTGGCGGGTGCAGTGCGCGTAGAAGTCGGCGCGCACACCGAGGACGACCCGGCAGCCTGAGCCGGGCCGCCGGGCGGCGCCGACGAGCAGGGAGACGAAGGCGGCGCGTTCCCCGGCGTCCGGACAGACGGTGAAGACCTCCTCGAACTGGTCGACGATCAGCACCCGTTCGGGTGCGTCGGGCCCCTCGTGGCCGTCGAGGGTGCGCCGGGCCCGGTCGAGGGGGCGGGGTCCGGGGGTGAGCACCTCGACGGCGGCCGTGGGGGCCTCGGAGCGCAGCCGGGGCAGCAGCCCGGCGTGCAGGAGGGAGGACTTGCCGGCTCCGGAGGCGCCGACGAGGGCCACGACGCGGTGCCGGGCCAGGGCGGTGGCGAGGTCCTCGACGAGGCGCTCGCGGCCGAAGAAGAGCGGGGCGTCCTCGGCGCGGAAGGCGGCGAGCCCGACGTACGGGAGTCCCCGCGCGTCCGGCCCGCCGGGGTCGGCGCCGTGCGGCGCGGCCCCGGAGCCGGGCGGCGCCAGGCCCTCGACGGCCAGTTCCACGGCGGCGGCGTGCCAGCGGCGTTCCCACTCCGCCGGGTCGCCACCGCAGGCGCGTACGTAGGACAGGGTCACGTCCAGGCTGGGCAGCCGGCGGCCGGCGGCGGCCCCGGACAGGGTCGCCACCGAGTAGTGGGCGCGCGCGGACAGGTCCCGGTACGGCGGGGACCCGGCCTCGTGGCGCAGACGGCGCAGGGCGGTGGCGAACTCCAGCAGAGGCCCGTCCCCGCCTTCCAGCGGACGTTCCTTGCGTGCCATGCACAGCTCCTTCCCCCAGGCCCTTCCACCAGGCCCCTTTTCTGCGCTCCGGGGTGGATTGTTCAGCAATTGTTTGTTCGCTGCCAGGGCGCCGACGGCGAACAACGGATGGCGGCTAGACCTGGGTCCCGACGGCGGCGACCACGCCCCGGACGACGCCGGTACCCGGAGAGCACACCGAAGAGGAGGACCGCGCGGATGAGGCGAACACGAGGGGCCCCGGTGGCCGTTCTGGCTGCGGCGCTGGCCCTGGCCGCGCTCACCGGATGCGGGACGGGCGGCCCCGGCCCGCGGCCGGGCGGCCCGGCCGCCGCGGTGGAATCCACCGCCGGGCAGTCCCGGCTGCTGGAGCGGGCCGAGCAGGTCCTGATCAGCCACTGCATGGCGGACCGGGGGTTCCGGTACGCCGTGACCGAACCCCCGCCCGAGGCGCGGGAGCAGCGCTCGTTCCCGTACGGACTGGACGACGTGGAGTGGGCCCGCGCCCACGGCTACGGCGGCCGGGACGACCGGGCGAGCGAGGCGGCCCGGCTGGCGGACCCCAACCAGCGGTACTTCCACGGGCTGTCGGACCGCGAGCGGGCGGCCGCCAGGACCGCGCTGATGGGGGCCTCCCCCGTGGGCCTGTCGGCCACCGCCCCGACCGGCACGACGCTCACGGCGAGCCCCGACGGATGCATCGCCCGGGCGGAGCGCTCCCTCTACGGGGACCTGGCCGCCTGGTTCCGCGTCAAGGTCGTCACGATGAACATCCGCCCCGCGCAGGAGGCACGGGTCCGCGAGGACCCCCGGTACACGGAGGCGGTCGGCTCGTGGGCGGCCTGCATGCGGGCGGCCGGCCGGCCGTACGGCTCCCCCGACGACTCCCGGGCCGCGGCCGCCGCCTTCGCGGAGGAACTGCCGCCGGACCGGGCCGACGAGGCCGAGAGCGCCCTCGCGGTCACCGAGGCCACCTGCGCCACCGAGACCGGCCTGAGCCGGGTCTCCCAAGCTCTGGACCGCACCTACGGCGAGGAGTTCCGGGCACGTCACCGGGACGACATCGACCTGCGGCGCAGGCTCCAGAACGCCGCGCTCCCGAAGGCGGAGCGCGTCGTCCCCCCGTCCGACCGACCAGAAGACCACACCGACGAGACCGACGGCACCACCACCAAGAGCACCGACACTTCCGGAGGATCCCATGCGTAAGTTCCGTACGACGATGCTGGCCTGCGCGCTCGCGCTCCCGCTGCTCGCGGTCCCCGCGACGCTCACCACCGCCTCCGCGGCCCCGGCCGACGCCTCCGGGGTGTCGGCCGACGGCAACTACTGGGTGTGGGAGAACACCAACGAGGGCGGGGCCCGCTGCGGGTGGAGCGGGAACGACGCCGACTGGCGCACCTGTGGCTCCGGCGGCAACTACAACATGAACGACAAGGCCTCGGCCTACTGGAACAACGGCTACTCGGGCAGCCTCGGCGACGTCCGCGTCTACGAGAACATCAACTACGGCGGCGCCTCCACCTGCGCCCCGAACGGCTCCCGGGGCAACATCCCGTGGGAGTGGAACGACCGGATCTCCTCACACAAGTGGGTCACCGGCTGCGGCTTCTGATCCGCTTCGTGGCGCTTCTGATCCACCGCTGATCCACCGCTGATCCGCTCCGGGCCGCGCCACGGTCCGGGCACGGCCTCCCGGGTCCCGCCCGGGAGGCCTTTCGCCGCCCCGGGCCCGTCAGTCCGGGAGCCCGGCGCCGCAGCGGGAGCAGTAGCGGGCGCCGGATTCGGTGGCGAGCCGCCCGCAGCCGGGGCAGACCCGGTGCAGCAGGCAGGCGCTCTCGCCGCCGGCGGCGGGGGGCGCGGCGATGCCGAGGCCGGGGCGCCGGACGTGCGCGGTCAGGTACGCCAGCCCCTGCGGGCCCGCCGCGAGCGAGCGGCGCGCGCCCCGGGCGAGCCACACCGCCGTGTGCGGCCGCAGCTCGTGCGGGCCGTCCCCGGTGTCGATCCGCCCGGTGCCGGCGACGACGACGAGCAGGACGTCGAGGGCGGGCTCGGCGTGCTCGGCGATGACGGCGCCGGGGCGCAGCCGGATCAGGTTGGAGTCGATGCCGCGCGCGGGGTCGGTCAGCCGCCAGAGGGCGCCGGTGGCGTCGTCGGGGGCGTGCGCGATCACCGCGTCGAGGTCCGCCGGGGCCCCGGTGGGGGCCGGGTGCGTGGTCATGCCGGTCCTTCCTGCCGTCGTACCTGTCCCGTATTCCTACACGAGCGGGGCGGTGGTTCCGGGGCCGTTCCCGCTCTTCGCGGGCCCCCTTCGCCGCGGTCGTACGGGTGAGCGATAAAGTGGTGGCCGGATCGCGTCGGTCGCACCCGGAACGGACGCGAGACCGGGCCGGAGGTGGATCACCGGGTCCGGTCCGGCTGTCCGCGCCGGTCCCGCCCGCCCCGTCCCCTGCCCCGGAAATCCCCGCAGCCATGAACCCCAGCCCGGCGACCGCCACCGCCCCGCACCCGGAATCCGCCGGGCACCTTGCCACCACCCCGCGCCCCGAAGCGGCTCCGTACGGCACCACCGCCAGCGCCGGCGCCCCGCGCCCCGGCCCCGCCGCGCACCCCGCACCCACCGCCCTGCGGCCCCCGGCGCGGCCGGGCGCGCTCGCCGCCGTCCACAGCGTCAGCGCGGCGACGACGGTGCTGCTGGCCCTGGTGGCGATCGGCGCGACGATCCACGAACCGGTGCTGATCCCCCCGCTCGCCGCCAGCGCCGCCCTGATCCACAGCGCCCCCGCCCTGCCGCTCGCGCAGCCCCGCGGTGTGGTCGTCGGCCACCTGATCGGCGCCGTGGCCGGTTTCGCCGTACTCGCCGCGGCGGGCAGCAGCGCCTGGGCGGCGGCCCTGGCCGCCGGGCTGACCCTCGCCCTGCTCACCCTGGCCCGCACCCCGCACTCGCCGGCGGTGGCCACCTCCGTGGTGATCGTCCTGCAGACCCCGGCGCCCACCCGGTTCGTGCCCCTGCTCCTCGGCTCCACCGTGCTCCTCGTCCTCACCGGCTACGCCGGCTCCCGCATCCGCCGCACGGCACCGAGGTACCCCGCCTACTGGTGGTGATGACCCACTGGCGCGCCTGCGCGGCGGCGGGGGCGGCCGGGCGCTACTTCTTGTGCTGTGGCTATTTCTGCTAAGGACGTCTCCGGGGCCCCCTGCTGGGTGAGCCTGATGGCCCGTGACCTGGAGGCCGCCCAGCGTTTCTACGGAACGGTCGTCGGCTGGACCTTCCGGCCCGCGACGCGGCTCGGCGAGGGGTTCTCGGTGGCCGTCCTGGACGGCGTACCGGTCGCCGGCATCGGGGCGCTGGCCGGGGACCTGGCGGTGCCGGTGGCCTGGACCCCGTACTTCGCCGTGGAGGACGTCGACCTCGCGGCGGCCCGGATCCGGGAGCGCAGCGGCACGGTCGCGGTGGGTCCGGTGTCGTTCCCGGCGGGTGGCCGCGCCGCGCTGGTCGCCGACCTCGACGGGGCGGTGTTCGGGATCTGGGCCGGGGCCGTCGCGGCCGGCTGGCGGGTCGGCCACGGACCGGCCCCGGCCTGGCTGGAGCTGCGCACCCGCAACGCCTTCGACGCCGCGCTCTTCTACGGGGAGGTGCTGGAGTGGGCCACGGGCGGCCCCGGGCACTGCGAGGTCTCGTACGAGGAGGAGCAGGTCGTGCTGCGCCAGGGCGGCGAGCCGGTCGCCCGGCTGAACAGCGGGCCCGTGGAGCCCGGCGCCTACACCCCGCACACCCGGCCGCGCTGGCACGTCCACTTCCGGGTCCCTGACCTGGACGAGGCCGTGGAGGCGGCCCTGGGCCTGGACGGACGCACCGTCTCGGTGTTCACCACGACGGAGACCGAACGCTCCATCGCCCTGCGCGACCCGGACGGCGCGCTGTTCACCCTCACCTCCGACCTCTGAGCGGACCCCGACGCCCGCCGGTCGCGGGCCGGGCGGTGCGTTGCGACACTGGCCCGGGAGGAGGTGGGCCATGGAGCCGGTGGCCGCGCTGGACCGGATCGCCTTCCTGCTGGAGCGCGCGCAGGCGCCCACGTACCGCGTACGGGCCTTCCGTACGGCGGCCGCCGCGCTCACCCGGATGGGGGAACGGGAGACGGCCGAGCGGGCCGCGTCCGGTTCCCTCGAAGCGGTGAAGGGCATCGGCCCGAAGACGGCCCAGGTGGTGCGCGAGGCGCTGACCGGCGCGATCCCGGCCTATCTCCAGGCCCTGGAGGACGAGGCCGCCGCGCTGCCCGCCGGCCCACCGCCCAGCCCCGCCGCCGCGGCGCTGCGGACGGCCCTGCGCGGGGACTGCCACGTGCACTCGGACTGGTCGGACGGCGGGAGTCCGATCGAGGCGATGGGCCGGGCGGCCGCCGCGCTGGGCCACGAGTGGGCGGTGCTCACGGACCATTCGCCGCGCCTGACGGTCGCCCGGGGCCTGTCCCCCGAACGGCTGCGCGAACAGCTGCGGGTGGTGGGGGAGCTGAACGACCGGTGGGCGCCGTTCCGGCTGCTGACCGGCATCGAGTGCGACATCCTGCCCGACGGCTCGCTCGACCAGGAGCCCGAGCTGCTGGACCGGCTCGACCTGGTCGTGGGCTCCGTCCACTCCAAGCTGCGGATGGAGGCCCCGGAGATGACGCGGCGGCTGCTGACCGCGGTGCGCAACCCGCTGATGGACGTCCTCGGGCACTGCACGGGGCGCCTGGTCACGGGCCGGACCCGCCCGGAGTCGCGGTTCGACGCCGAGCGGGTGTTCGCGGCGTGCGCGGAGGCCGGTACGGCCGTGGAGATCAACAGCCGGCCCGAGCGGCTGGACCCGCCCCGGCGGCTGCTGCGCCTCGCCGTGGCGGCGGGCACCTTCTTCGCCGTCGACACCGACGCGCACGCCCCGGGCCAGCTGGACTGGCAGATCGCGGGCTGTGAACGGGCCGTGGAGTGCGGGGTGGACACCGGCCGGGTGGTGAACACCTGGCCGGCGGAGCGGCTGCTGGAGTGGACCCGTACCCGCGTCTGAACGGGCGTCAGCGCAGGCCCGCGCCCCGGGCCAGGAGCAGCAGCACGTCGGCGCCGGCGAGCGCCATCGTCGCCCGGAACGGGATCCGGCCGGACGCCCGGACGCCGGTGAGGGGCAGCGCGCAGCTCACCGCGAGCAGGCCCCACCCGTACGGGCCCGCCGGGCCGGGCGGGCCCAGCACCAGGGCGGCCGTCGAGGCGAGGAGGAGGGCGGCGGCGACGGCGGCCGAGCGGTGGGCGCCGAGACGCTGGGGCAGGCCCCGCACCCCGGTGGCGAGGTCGTCGGCGATGTCGGGCAGCACGTTGGCGAAGTGGGCGCCCGCGCCGAGCAGGGCGGCGGCGCCGGTCAGCCAGAGCGGCGGCCAGGGACTCCCGGGCAGGCCGAGCGTCACGAAGGCCGGGAGCAGCCCGAAGGCCAGGGCGTACGGGAACCAGGACGCGGCCGTGCCCTTGAGGCCCAGGTTGTAGGCCCAGGCGGCCGCGACCCCGGCGAGGTGCGCGGCGCCCGCGAGGAGCCCGGCGGCCAGGGACAGCGGCACGCACAGCAGCAGCGCCCCGGCGGCGGCCCGGCTCACGGCGGCGGCCGTCAGGGCGCCCGTCGCCAGGGGTTTGTCCCGGCGGCCGGCGGACCGGTCGCGCCGCAGGTCGAAGCGGTCGTTGGACCAGCCGACCGAGAGCTGGCCGGCGGCCACGGCGGCGGCCGTCAGGGCGGTGCCGACGGCGCCGCGCCCGGCGGCGGCCGCCAGCACGGCGGCGCACAGGGTGACGGCGGCGGCCGGGAGGGGGTGGCAGGCGCCCAGCAGGGCGGCCGTCGCGGCGCCCGCCGGGGGCGCGGGCGGCGGGGCCGGGAGCACGGGGGCGGGCACGGCAACACGCTACGCCGTGGCGACACGTCCGCTCCGCACCTTTCGCGCCCTTCCTTGGGATTCGCCGCTTCTTCCCTATGTTGGGCCAATGACACGTGTCCTGGCAGTGAGCAGCGTGTTCCCGCCCCACCTCTACCCCCAGTCGCGGATCACGGAGGCCCTCGCCGGTTTCCTGCCGCCCGGCCCCGACGCGGCCCTGCTGCGCCGCATGCACGCCTCGGTCCGGGTGGAGTCGCGCCACCTCGCGCTCCCGCTGGAGCGCTACGGCCCGGCCACCGACTTCGGCACCTCCAACGCGCTCTTCGTCCGCGCCGCCCTGGACCTCGGCGCCGAAGCCGTCGCCCGGGCCCTGGCGGGGGCCGGGCTGGCGGCGCGGGAGGTGGACCTGGTGCTGTCGACCACCGTCACGGGGCTGGCCACCCCCTCCCTGGAGGCCCGTCTCGTCACCCGTGGCGGGCTGCGCCCCGACGTGCGCCGGATGCCATTGTTCGGGCTCGGCTGCGCGGCGGGCGCCGCCGGACTCGGGCTGTTGCACGAGCAGCTGACGGGCCGTCCGGGACAGGCGGGGCTGCTGCTGTCCACCGAGCTGTGCTCGCTCACCCTCCAGCCCACCGACACCTCGATGGCGAACCTGGTGGCCGGGGCCCTCTTCGGGGACGGCGCCGGCGCCCTGCTGGCGGTCGGCGCCGGCCACCCCCTCCACGACGGCGGGGCGGGGCCCCTGGTGGTGGCCGCGCGCAGCCGCCTCTACCCGGGCACCGAACACCTGCTCGGCTGGGACATCGGCCACTGGGGGTTCCGGATGGTGCTGGGCCGCGAGGTGCCCGAACTGGTGCGGCTGCACGTGGTGGAGGAGGTCGAGTCCTTCCTCGCGCAGCACGACCTCAAGCCGGCGGACGTCGGCACCTGGATCTGCCACCCGGGCGGCCCGAAGATCCTCGACGTGCTGGCCGGGGCCCTGGGGCTGCCGGACCGGGCCTTCGCGCCGAGCCACCGCTCCCTGGCGGCGGTGGGCAACCTCTCCTCCGCGTCCGTCCTGCACATCCTCGGCTCCGTGCAGGCCGCCGGTCCGCCCGCGCCCGGATCGGTCGGCCTGATGCTGGCCTTCGGTCCGGGCTTCGCCTCCGAACTCGTCCTGCTGCGCTGGTGAGGTCCCGATGACATCGACGTCCGCTTCCCTGACCCCCTATTTGCTGCTCCTCGCCCTGGTGGCGGTGGAGCGGCTCGCCGAACTCGGCACCGCCCGGAGGCACGCCGCCTGGAGCCGCGCCCGGGGGGCGCGCGAGTACGGCCGCGGCCACTACCCGGCCATGGTCGCCCTGCACACCGCGCTGCTGGCGGGCTGCGCGCTCGAAGCCCCGTACCGTGCGTTCCTGCCCGTCCTCGGCTGGACGGCGCTCGGCCTCGCCGTGGCGGCGCAGGGGCTGCGCTGGTGGTGCGTGGCGACGCTGGGGCCGCGCTGGAACACCCGGGTGCTGGTGGTGCCCGGGCTGCCGCTGGTGACGGGCGGGCCGTACCGGTGGCTGCGGCACCCCAACTATGTAGCGGTGGTGCTGGAGGGACTGGCGCTGCCGCTGGTGCACTCCGCCTGGCTGACGGCGAGTGCCTTCACGGTGCTCAACGCCCTGCTGCTGCGGGTGCGGATCGGCTGCGAGGACCGGGCGCTGGCCGCCGCCCCGGGGGCGGGACCGCTGGCCCGGGTCGCCTCGTGATCGACCTGCTGATCGCGGGCGGTGGCCCGGCGGGGCTGGCCACCGCGATCCACGGGGCGCTGGCCGGGCTGGAGGTGGTGGTCCTCGAACCGCGGCCGACCCCGGTCGACAAGGCCTGCGGGGAGGGGCTGATGCCGGGCGCCGTCCGGCGCTTCGGGGAACTGGGCGTGCCGGTGCCGGGCCGGCCCTTCCGCGGGATCCGTTACGTGGACGGCGTGACGGGGCTGCGCGCCGAGGGCCTCTTCCGCGCCGGCCCCGGGCGCGGGGTGCGGCGTACCGAACTCCAGGCGGCGCTGGCCCGGCGGGCCGAGGCGCTGGGCGTACGGGTGCTCGCGCGGCGGGCCGGGGAGGTCCGCCAGGACACGGACCGGGTCGCGGCGGCCGGGCTGACGGCCCGGTACCTGGTGGCGGCGGACGGCCTGCACTCGCCGGTGCGGCGCGCGCTGGGCCTGACGGTACCGGCAGCGCCGGGGCGGCCCGCGCGGTACGGGCTGCGCCGCCACTACGCCGTGGCGCCGTGGAGCGACCTGGTGGAGGTGCACTGGGCGCCCGACTGCGAGGCTTACGTGACCCCGCTGGGTCCTGACCGGATCGGGGTGGCGGTACTGACCTCCCGTCAGGCGCCCTTCGACGTCCAGCTGGCCGGCCACTTCCCCGCGCTGGCCGCCCGGCTGCCGGCGCCGGGGCCGTCCGGCGCGGCGGTGCGCGGCGCCGGCCCGCTGCGCCAGCGGGCCCGGACCCGGGTGGCGGGGCGGGTGCTGTTCGTGGGGGACGCGGCCGGGTACGTGGACGCGCTGACCGGCGAGGGGCTGACCCTGGCGGTGTCGGCGGCGGGGGAACTCGTACGGTGCGTGCGCGCGGGCCGCCCGCAGGAGTACGAGCGGGCGTGGCGGGAACTGTCCCGCGGCTACCGGGTCCTGACCTCCACCCTGCTGTGGGCCCGCGGCCGCCCGCCACTGGCCGGCCGGATCGTACCGCTGGCGGCGCGACTGCCGGGGGCGTTCACGGGGGCGGTGAACCTCCTGGCACGGTGAGGCCCCGGGGCCGCCCGGGCCCGACGGCGCGGCCTCAACGGCAGGACCCCGGCGGTCGGAGCCCCTTGTCCGGGTGGGTCAGGTGGAGTCGGCCGTGCCGGGGGGCGGGGGCCGGTACGTGAGGGCCAGGCCGGCCAGGACCGCCGTGGCCCCGGCGCACAGCACGACCGTGACGCCGGCCCAGGGCTGGGCCCCGCCGAACGCGCCCGCGAGGGGGTCGAACGGCACGATCCCGCCGACCACGTGCAGCGTGACGACCGCGAGGGCGGCCACCGCCACGGACCGCCACACCGCCGGGGTGTCCCGGAGCGCGAGCACGACGCCGAGCACGAGGCACAGCAGGGACGCGGCCGGGGCGGACCAGTGGCCCGGGACCGGAACCCCCAGCGGCAGGTGCAGGAACCCGCACAGCAGCAGTACGGCGGCGGTGGGCCGGCGCAGCCGGTGGCGCAGCGCGTCCCGGTCCCGGGCCGGGATGGACACCGGGGTGCGGGCGGGCGCCGGAGCCGGGGCCGTGCCCGGAGGGCGGGCCGCGTCCGGAGCCGGGGCCGCGTCCGTAGCACGGGCCGCGTCCGAGTCCCGGGCCGGAGGGCGGGCCGCCTCCGCGCCCTGGCGACGGGTGGCGGCGCGGGCCGGGCGGGGGCGCGGGTCGGGGGGCGGCCCCTGGCGGTCGTCGGGTTGGTCCGTCGCGAGGGTGCTGGGGTCGTTCATCGAAAGCTCCGTTCGCCGGCACGCGGGGTCTGCGCATCCCGCGCCCCGTTCGCCGGCACGCGGGGTCTGCGCAGCGCGCGCCGGTCATCGTGCGTCATGCGTCGCGCACGCCTCGTCACATTCACCCGCAGCGGCCCGCGCTGCGCCATTCGGGGCGGGCAAACGGGTCCCCCTCCCGGCCGTCCGGGGCCGCCCCCCGGACACGCCCCGCCCCGCACGGGCCCCGGGCGCCGGGCGGGGCACAGTGGGCGTGCCCGTCGCCCAGGACCGGAGGTGCCCGCCGTGCCGGATCCCCGCCCCGCCCGCCACCACCGCCACCGCACCCGCCGCCTGATCGCCGCGCTCCTGCTCTGCTCCGCCGGGTCGGCCCCATCGGCCGCCGCCGCGGGGAGCGGCCCCCGGCCGGTCGTGGCCACCGCCGAGGGACCCGTACGGGGCCGCGCGCACGGAACGTACGCCACCTTCCAGGGCATCCCGTACGCCGCCCCGCCCACGGGCCCGCTGCGCTGGCGGCTGCCGCGCGCCGCCCCGCGCCGGACGGGGGTCCTCGACGCGGGAGCGCCCGGGGCCCGCTGCGTGCAACTGCCGCCGCTCGGGCCGGGCGGCCCCAGTGGCTCCGAGGACTGCCTGTACCTGAACGTGACCGCCCCCGCCGGGCCCGGCCGGGGCCGCCCGGTCATGGTGTGGTTCCACGGCGGCGGGTTCCGCAACGGCGCCGGCGACCCCTACCGGCCCGAACCGCTGGTCACGCGGGGCGGCGTGGTGGTCGTCACCGCCAACTACCGCCTCGGCGTCTTCGGCTTCTTCGGCCACCCGGACCTCGGCGGCGCCCCCGACTTCGGGCTGGCCGACCAGCAGGCGGCGCTGCGCTGGGTCCGGGCCAACGCGGCGGCCTTCGGCGGGGACCCGGACCGGGTGACGGTGTTCGGGGAGTCGGCGGGCGGGCTCTCCGTCTGCGCCCACCTGGTCTCCCCCGCCTCGGCCGGTCTGTTCCGGCGGGCGGTCGCGCAGAGCGGCTCCTGCTCGACCACGATGCCGCCGTACGCCCTGCTGCCGACGCTCGGCGCCTACGAGCCGTTCGTGCCCGAGCGGCGCACCGTCTCCGAGGGCGTCCGGGCGGCGGCCCGGCTCGGCTGCGGCGCGCCCCGGTCCGGCACGGTGGCGGACTGCCTGCGCGCCCTGCCCGTGGCCCGGCTGGCGACGGCCGAGCTGATGAACGGCTTCTCCGGGCTCTCCTACGGCAACGCCCTGCTGCCCCTCGCACCGCGCCGGGCCCTGGAGTCGGGCCGCTTCCACCGGGTCCCGGTGGTCCTGGGCACGACCCTGGACGAGATGCGGCTCTTCCTCGCCCAGACCCTGGCCGCGTACCCGGTCGACGGCGAACGGGGCTACCGCCGGCGGCTGTCGGCCTCCTTCGGTACGGCGGCCCCGGCCATCGAGGCCGCGTACCCGCCGGGCGCCTTCCCCACGGCCGCGCTGGCCTGGGCGACGGCGCTGTCCGACGCCTCGTTCACCTGCCCGGCGCTGCGCGACGGCCGGGCGCTGGCCCGCCACGTGCCCACGTACGGGTACCTCTTCGCCGACCGGGGCGCCCCGAACTCCAGCGGGCTGCCGGAGCTCGCGGACTTCCCGTACGGCGCCGCGCACGGCTTCGAACTGCCCTACCTCTTCCGGTCGGTGCCGCTGACCGGGCCCCGGCGGCCGCTGTCGGAGGCGATGACCGGCTACTGGACGCGCTTCGCCCGTACCGGCTCGCCCGACGGGGCCGGCGCCGTGGCCTGGCCGCGGTTCACGCCGTCCGCCGCCGGACCGGTGCTCGCACTGGCGCCGGGGGCGGACGGCGTCCGGCCGGTCGAGGCCGCCTCCGCGCACCACTGCGGCCTGTGGGACGCTCTCCCCGCTCCCGGCCCCCGCTCCCCCGGAAGGTGATCCGATGACCGGCCTGCACGAGATCCTTGACCCCTACGTGAGCGGCGGCGCGTTGCCGGGGGCGGTGGCGCTGGTCGCGCGCGGCGACCGGGTCGAGACCGCCGCCCTCGGGTACGCGGAGGCGGGCGGCGGTACGCCGATGGCCCCGGACACGCTCTTCCGCATCGCCTCGCTGACCAAGCCGGTCACCGCCGCCGCCGTGATGATGCTGGTGGGCGACGGCCGGCTCGCCCTGGACGCCCCGGTCGCCCGCTGGCTGCCCGAACTGGCGTCGCCGGTGGTCGTCCGCAGGCCGGACGGGCCCGTCGACGACGTGGTGCCGGCCGCGCGGCCCCTCACCGTGGAGGACCTGATGACCTTCCGGGCGGGCTGGGGCTTCCCCGCGGACTTCTCCTGGCCGGCCGTCGAACTGCTCTTCAGCGAGCTGGGGCAGGGGCCGCCGCAGCCGCAGCGGGTCGCGGCGCCGGACGACTGGATGGCGGCGCTGTCCCGGATCCCGCTGCTCTACCAGCCGGGTGAGGCCTGGCTGTACAACACCTGCTCCGACATCCTCGGCGTGCTGATCGCCCGGGCAGCGGGGGTGTCACTGCCCGCGTTCCTCCAGGAGCGGGTCTTCGGACCGCTGGGCATGACGGACACGGTGTTCGCTGTGCCGCAGGACCGGCTCGGCCGGTTCACGGGCTACTACCGCGGCGGGTCCGGGGACGGCGGTCCGCTCGAACTGATCGACGCCCCCGACGGGCAGTGGAGCCGGCCGCCGGCGTTCCCGTCCGGTGCGGGCGGCCTGGTCTCCACCGCCGGCGACCTGTACGCCTTCGCCCGGATGCTGCTCGCCGGGGGCGCCGACGACGACGGCCGGGCGCTGCTGTCGCCCGGAGCCGTCCGGCTGATGACCACGGACTGGCTGACGCCGGCCCAACGGGCGGGCGGGGAGCTCTTCCTGGAGGGCCAGGGCTGGGGCTTCGGCGGCTCGGTGGACGTCGTCTCCCGGGATCCGTGGAACGTCTACGGCCGTTACGGCTGGGTGGGCGGCACCGGCACGGCCGCCCACATCGTCCCCGCCACCGGCACCGTGGCGATCCTGCTGACCCAGCGCGCGCTGACCGGCCCGACCCCGCCCGCGGTGATGCGCGACTTCTGGCGCCACGCGGCCGGTCCCGGGCCTTCCTGACCGGTCCGCGCCGTCCTCGCCCACCTGGACCGGCCCTGGCGGCGGGCGGACCGCTCAGAGGCGGACGCTCCAGGCGGCCGTGGAGGTGAGGGTGCGGGCGATGGCCGGGTCGCGGACGGCGGGGGTGCGGTCCTCGGCGGTCACCGACAGCCTGTGGGTGCGCAGGTCGTGCAGCCACAGCTCGGCCACGCGTACCTCGGTGCGGCCCGCGAGCCGCTTGACCTCCCGCCCGTCGAGGTACCAGCGCACCGTCACCTGCCGTCCGTCCGGGGCGTGCAGGCGCGGGACGGCGGCCTTCGCGGTGTCGCGCGGCCGCAGGGTCCGGTCGGTACGCGTGAGCGGGGTGACCAGGTTCGCGTGGCGGTGGAATCCGCCGATCATGGCCTCGACGCCGGGCAGGTTGAAGGGTTTGCCGAGGACGCGCATGATCGAGCTGTCGGTGGGCCGGTAGAGGCCGGTGACGTAGTAGCCGCCGCCCTCGTAGGCGCCGACGGCCCCGCCGTCGGGGGACTCCTCGCCCAGCCAGCGGTACCACTTGGCCCGCTGCCCGGCCATCGCGGCGGCGTCCAGCGTGGAGGTGTTGGGCTCGGCCGGTTCGGGGCCGGTGTACTTCTCGTAGTCGGGGACGCCGGGGTAGAAGTACTCGTCCGCGAGCTTGCCGAGGGAGTGCCCGGTCTCGTGGATGGCGACCTGCCCCGACTTGGGGTGGCCTGCGGAGGCAGTGGATATGCCCTCGTAGCCGAGCGTGGCGCTGGGCTCGTTGTAGCCGGCGCCGCCGTACTTGGCGCTGTTGGCCAGGACGATGACCAGGTCGGCGGCGGGCGCCTTGGCCACGTACGCGTCCACCTTGGGCTGGTCGACGCAGAGCAGCCGCTCGATGGACTCGCACCAGAAGTACGAGCCGAGCGCGGTAGCGCGCACGCTGTCCGGGCCGGGGTCGCCGGAGACGCCCGACTCGGCGGAGACGGCGTCCACGGTCCATACGTTGAAGAGGTCGCGGTACGTCGTGTACGGCTCGACGGCGGTGACCTCGGCCCACTTCGCGCGGGCGTCGGCGTGGAACTGTCCGAGCTGGCCGGCGGTGTAGCCGTCGCCGATCACGACCACGTCGAGGCGGTCGCCGACGGGCCCGTTGTCGATCATCTTCGTGACCTGCCCGTCGGCGTCCCGCGCGGCCCCGGACAGGCGGGGCGCGTCCTTCGCCGGACCGGTGGCCGGCACCCGGACGTGCCCGGAGCCCGCTTCCGTGCCGTGTTCCGGGCCCGGTATCTCGACCTCGACGGCGGCGCCCGGGCGGGGCGGCGGGGCGGCCGCCGCCCCGGGTGCGGTGGCGGCGAGCAGGGCGGCGCCCGCGCAGAGCGCGGCGAGGGCCGTGCGCAGCACCGGCCCGCGGCTCGGTCGGTCGGCTGGTCTCATGAAGTCCTCCGTCGGGAGCGCGGGTTCGGCCCGGAAGTTCCGTACGCGGTTAAGTGCATAGTTAAATCTGCTGAATCGGCTGCTTAAATTAAGCGGCGCACGCATTCCGCGCAATGGGTGACTCCCGCTGAATACTGGTGAGTTGAACGACGACCGGGCCCAGTCGGGCGCACGACAGGGGGACCTCATGGACGAACCGGCCGAGATCGGCCGCCGGGTGCAGCGGCTGCGCACCGAACGCGGCCTGACGCAGAAGCAGTTGGCCCAGCCCGGCTACACCCCGGCGTACGTCTCCACCCTGGAGGCCGGCAAGGTGCGGCCCTCGGAGACCGCGCTGCGCTTCCTCGCGGGGCGGCTCGGCACCTCGTACGAGGAGCTGGCCACGGGCCGTCCGGCGCACGTGGCCACCGAGCTGCGGCTGGCCCTCACCGACGCCCAGCGCACCCTGGCCACCGGCTCGGCGCGGGAGGCCGCACCGGACTTCGCGCGGCTGCTCGCCGAGGCGGAGCGGCTGGACCTCACCGGCGAGCGGGCGGAGGCCCTGCTCGGGCTCGGCGACTGCGCCCTGGAATCCGGCGATCCGGCCGGGGCGGCCCGCCACTTCGAGGCGGCGGAGCTGCTGCTGGCCGCCGAACCGCTGCCGCGCCGGGCGCGGGCCGTGCGCGGCCGGGCCGTCGCCCACCTGCTGCGCGGGGAACTGCGGTACGCCTGCTACCTGCTGGAGTCCGCGATCGACGCGCTGAACGCGGGGGGCCTCGGGGATCCGGAGGCGCTGGTCCTGCTGTACGCGGCGGTGATCAGCCCGTACCTCGACATGGGCGCCCTGGCCCGGGCGGCCCACGCCGCCGAACTGGCGCTGGCGTTGGCGCCCCGGGTCGGGGACCCCGTACTGGTGGCGGGGATGCACCGGCAGGTGGCGCGGACCTTCCTCGCGGAGGGGCGGCCCGCGGACGCCGACGCCGCGCTGGAGAAGGCCCAGGCGGTGTACCGGCAGCTGCGGATGCGTACGGACCTGGCGCACTGCCACTGGATGCGCGGCTACCTCCAGGCGCAGCACGGGGAACTGGTGGCGGCGGAGCGCGAGCTGCGGACCGCGCGGGAGATGCTGGCGGCCCGGCGGGCGACCCTGTACACCGCGCAGGTGGAGGTGGAGCTGGCCGACGTGCTGCGCCGGCTGCGCCGGTTCGACGAGGCGGTGGAGCTGGTCTCGGCCCTGGTGGACCCGGACGGCGGGCCGGGGTCGGTCGACGCCGGGGCCGTGCACGCGGGCGGCGCGCACCGGCTGCTGGGGCTGATCGCGCAGGAACGCGGGGACACGGAGGCGGCCGAGGAGCACTACGTACGGGCACTGGCGCTGCTGGAGCGCAGCGGGGCGGGCGGCGATCTGGCGGACCTGTGCCGGCTGCTGGGCGACCTGCTGCGGCGGGCGGGCCGCACCGAGGCGGCGCTCGACGCCTACCGCACCGGGCTCGGCCACCGCGCGGCGGCGCCGGGCACGACCACCCTGGGCCCGCCCCCGGCAGCCCCCGGCGCGACGGCCTGCCCGGACGCGCCGCCGCTCCCGGCGCCGCGGTGAGGGCGGCGCCGGGAGCGGCGGACGGAGGCCGGGAGCCGGCGTACGTCAGTGGTTCTCGGTGGGCTGGAGGTCGCGCGGGATCAGCGCCCAGGCCGTCGCCGCGGCGGCCACGGCCAGGAACGCGGCCAGCAGGAAGGCGGGGGTGATCGCCAGGGTGTAGGCCCGCGAGGCCGTCTCCAGGAGGGCCTGCCCCACGGTGCCGCCGAGTTGCTGGGCGGTGTGCGCCGCCTCGCCCACGGAGTCCCGTACGGCGCTCGTGGCCGCTCCGTCCAGGTCGAGCGCGGGCAGGTTGCCCCGGTAGAGCGCGGCGGCGGTGCTGCCGAGGATGGCGACGCCCATGGCGGAGCCCAGTTCGTAGCAGGTCTCCTCGATGGCGGCGGCGCTGGAGACCTCGTCGGCGGGCGCGGCGGAGACCAGGGTCACGGAGGCCACGGTGGTCGCGATGCCCGCGCCGAGCCCCATGACCGTCAGGGCGGCCGCGATGGCGGGGTAGCCGAGGCCGCTGAACTGCTGGAGGGTCCAGGGCAGGGCCATGCCGGCCGCGAGGACCACCAGTCCGGCGCCGAGCACGTGGCGGATCGGGAAGCGGTGCATCAGCGTGGGCGCCACCATCGAGGCGCAGATCAGCGCGAGCGGGGCGGGCAGCAGGCGCAGTCCGGCTTCGAGGGGGGTGTAGCCCTGGCCGTACTGGAACCACTGGGTGACGAGGAAGAGGACCGCGCCCATGCCGACCATCGGCAGGAAGATCGCGGTGGCGGCGACGCTGAAGGCGGGCTTGGCGAACAGCCGCACCTGGAGCAGCGGGTTGTCCACGCGCAGCTGGCGGCGGACGAACACGGTGAGCGCGACGACGGCCACGGCCAGCAGGGCCCAGGCGAGCGGGTCGCCGGCGCCGGCCTTGCCGAGTTCCTTGATGCCGCCCGCGAGGGCGAGCATGCCGACGACGGACTGGCCGACGCCGGCCCAGTCCCAGCGGCCGGTGCTGCGCGGGTTGCGGGATTCGGGCAGGTAGCGCAGCCCGGCGGCGACGATCACGGCGGCGACGGGGAGGTTGAGGAGGAAGGCGGAGTGCCAGCCGTAGTCCTGGACCAGGAGGCCGCCGACCACCGGGCCGAAGGCCATGCCGCCGCCGAAGACTGCGGCCCACACGGCGAGGGCGAAGGCGCGTTCCCGGGCGTCGGTGAAGACGCTGCGCAGGATCGACAGGGTGGAGGGCATGATGGCCGCGCCGCCCACGCCGAGGAGGGCGCGGGCCGCGATGAGGTGCCAGGCCTCGGTGGAGAAGACGGCGATCAGCGAGGCCACGGAGAAGATCGCGAACCCGGTGAGGAGCAGCCGCTTGCGGCCCCAGCGGTCGCCGAGCGCGCCGGCGGTGACGAGCAGGCCGGACAGGGCCAGTGCGTAGACGTCGATGATCCACAGCTGCTGTACGGCGCCGGGCTGGAGGTCGGCGACGAGCGAGGGGAAGGCCACGTTGAGGATCGTGGTGTCCATCGAGATGAGCAGGAGGCTGCCGGAGAGGATCGCCAGGATGATCCAGCGACGCGGGTCCAGCGTGGGGGTGTGCATGGGATTCCGTTCGGGTGTGCGCACGGGATGCCGCCCGGGGCGGCGGATCAGGCGGCGGGGGCCGGGGCCGGCGGCGGCCAGGGGGGCCGCGCTCCGTCGAGGAAGGTCGCGAGGACGAGGCGGCCGATGTCGCGGGGTGCCAGGTGGCCGTCGCGCACGCCTTCGGCGGCGGCGTCGAGCAGGCCCCAGAGGGAGTACCAGATCCAGTACGGCGGGAGGTCGGCGCGCAGCCGCCCCAGCCGCTGGCCGAGGGCGAGGAAGGCGAGGGCGCGCTGGTCCTGGCGCTCCAGTCCGGCCCGGAAGGCGGCGTCGGCGAGGACGGTGGCGTCGCGCGAGGTGAACCCGTACAGGTGGGCGGCGGGCAGCAGGGCGACCACGAGGTCGTCCAGCGCGGCGTCGAAGGAGGGGCCGTCGGCGCGCGCCCCGGGCAGGTCGGCGGGGGCGAGGCAGCCGTCGACCACGTCGATGGCGCGTACGGCGACGGCCTTCAGCAGCGCCTCGCGGGTCGCGTAGCGGCGGCTGAGCGTGGCCCGGCTGATGCCGATGCCCGCGGCGATCTGCGTCATCGACGCGCTGTGATCGCCGGCGAGGACGCCCGCTGCGGCGTCGAGCAGTTCTTCTTCACGCATGGAAAAGTGAGCCTCCTTCGCCTCGAATGATACAGAGATGTCTCACTCGACGCAATGAAGGCTCACCTGAGACACGATGGCCTTACACTGTCCCGCTCTCGGGTTTCGCCATGCGCCCCACGGGCAGAAGTGACGTGCCGCCCCGCGCATTCGCGGGGCGGACCAGGTTCAGGGGGCCGGTCGCGGAAGGCTCAGCCGTCGCCCGCCGTACGGGCCCGGGCGCCCGAGCGGGTCCGGCCTGGCGTGGTGGCGCGCCGCGGATGACGGCGGAGGTACTCCTCCTCCAGCTCCCGCTGCCGTTGGGTGTGCGTGGCCAGAGCCTCGTCCGACCCGTGCAGCAACGTCTCGTGGCGCGTGCGGTGGATGGTCTCCAGTTCCCTCAGCAACCGGCCGTCCTCCAGCTCGCGGGCCGCCGCTCCGGGGGCCGTGTGCTCTGCCATGGCAACCGCCTTCCGCCTCGCCCCCCACCTCCACGGTAAGCGGGCCGCGCGATCACGACGATTCCGCGACGGGCGGCGGCGCCGGGGGCGCCTCGGGGGCCGGTGCGCGCAAGGCGGTGCGGACCGACCAGACCACCGACACGAGCGGGACGGCGACCACGGCTCCGACCACTCCGGCCGCGATGGCGCCCGCGACCACCGAGACGGCCACCACCAGCGGGTGCAGCCGTACCGCCCAGCTCATCACCAGCGGATGCAGCAGATGTCCCTCGATCTGCCCGATGACCACGATCAGCGCGATCACGACGGCCGCGACCACCGGCCCCTTCGCCGCCAGGGCGACCACGGCGGCCACCGCGAGGGCCACCGGCGAGCCGATGAGCGGGATGAAGGCGGCGAGGAACTCCAGCAGGGCCAGCGGCACGGCCAGCGGGACCCCGAGGAAGAAGAGGGCGACCCCCACGAGCACCGCGTTCGTGGCGGCCACCAGCACGATCCCGTGGGTGTAGCCGGTGAAGGTCCGCCAGGCCGCGCGCCCGCCGATCGCCACCCGCCCCCGGGCCCGCTGCGGCACCTGCTCGGTGAACCACTCCCACTGGCGGTCGCCGCCGTACAGGAAGAACACCGAGGAGAACACGGCGAGCGCCAGCATGGTGAGCACCTGCACCAGCTGGCCGGCGCCGCTGACCGCCGTGTTCAGCAGCGTCGAGCGGTGGCTGGAGACGTAGTCGCCGACCTTCGACTGGAGGTCGGCGAGCGCGTGCGGGTCCAGCCGGAAGGGCGGCCGCGCCAGCCACCCCTGGATGCTGGTCAGCCCCTGACGGAACTCCCCCACCAGGGTGCCGCTCTCCCCCGCCACCGCCTCACCGACCAGGGCGAGCACGCCCAGCAGCACCACGGCGCTGCCGATCAGACTCACCGCGACCGCGAGCGGCCGGGGCACCCACGGGGACAGGAGCCCCACGAGGGGGTTGAGCAGGGCGGTGATCACCAGGCCGAGGAAGAGCGCCACGGTGATCTCGTGGAAGCGGCCCAGCACGACGAAGACCGCGTAGACGGCGGCGCCCACGACCAGCAGGCGCCAGGCGTAGGACGCGGCCGTACGCAGGGGCGGGGACACCGGCGGCATGCAGCATGGCTTCCACGCCGGCCGGCCACCGCCACGCACGGGGCCGCGTATTCCCCCGTCCGGGCGTGGCCGTCGCGTACGCCCCGGTACGAGGACGTGCGGCGCTCCTGACGCGCCGCGCATGGCGCCGGGGTGCCCGAACGGCGGTGCTCGCGGTGCGGGGGGCCGCCGGGGCCGGGAGGGTGACGCCATGGGCGCATGGTGGTACCGCAACATCCTGGAGCCGGGGAAACTGGCGCTGCTGCTGGCCCTGTCCGCGTTCGTGCTGACCTTCGCCGTGACCCGGGTGATCACCCGCATGATCCGGGCCGGGAAGGGCCCCTTCCGCAATGTCACCCCGGGCGGGCTGCACGTGCACCACGCGGTACCCGGGGTGATCCTCATGACCGTGGGCGGGTTCACCGCGATCGCGGGCGGCCGGACGGGGTGGGGCGCCTGGTGCGCGGCCGTGCTGTTCGGGATGGGCACCGGTCTGGTGCTGGACGAGTTCGCGCTGATCCTGCACCTGAGCGACGTCTACTGGACCAAGGAGGGGACCGTCAGCATCGAGGTCGTCATCATGACCTCGGCGCTCGCGGCCCTGCTGCTGTGCGGCTTCCTGCCGCTCGGCGTGGACGGGCTGACGCCGGAGGAGGAACAGAGCCGGCTGACGGTCGTGGGGACGGTGGCGCTCAACCTGCTGGTGGCCCTCGTCGCCCTCCTCAAAGGGAAGCCGCGGATGGCCGTGCTCGGGGTGATCGTGCCGCTCATCGCCCTGGTCGCGGCGGTCCGGCTGGCCCGGCCCGTCTCGCCGTGGGCGCGGCGCTTCTACCGGCGGCGGCCGAGGGCACGGGCCCGGAGCATGAAGCGCGCCTACCACCATGACCGGCGCTGGAGCGGACTGCGGCGCCGGGTCGACTACCTGATCGGCGGCGCGCCCAGCAGATGACGCGGACGCGCCGGCCGCCGCTGCGGCGGGCTCACCGGGCGCCGCGGTGGCGCCGGACGGCACGCCGCACGCGCCGGCCGTCACCGCCCGGCGGACCTGCCACGGCTCACGCGGAGGCGGGGACCTCGTCGAGCTCCCAGGCGTGGCGCTTGAACTCCCGGCGGAAGTCCGCGTGGTCCTCCCACTGGCGGGCGATACCGCGCAGCACGTCCCAGTGGTGCTCCACCGACTGGTCGATGACGTTGCGCATCCGCTGGTCGGCCGTCTCCCGCCGCTCGATGAGCCCCTTCACCGCGGACGCCTCCAGCACGCTGTTGCGCAGCGCGCGCAGGGCCCGGGAGGTGTCGTCCATCGCGAAACCGCGCTCACTCCCGATCTCCGCGTCGAACAGCGGGGTCAGCCGCGCCTCGATGAACGCGGTGATCCGCTCGAAGTGCTGCACGTCCATCAGGGGTCTCCCTTTCCCGCCGTGCCCGCGCCGGGGGCGCGGCACGGCCCTTCGACACTGCTCGGGGCCGAGCTGGTTGCAGGATACGAGGTCGCGGTCATCGGCCTGCCACAGGCCCTGTTGGGGGTGAAAGGGACATACTGCTGGCGTGAACGACACGGTCGGCGTCGCAGGACACCGCCGCGCGCGCCCGCGCCGCGGCCGCTGGATCGGGGGCGCGGTGGCCATGGCCCTCATGGGGGCGGTGGCGGGCGGCCTGCTCGGCTCCTCCGGGGCCTCCTCCGACACCGGGCAGACCGTACGGCTGGACGTGGGGCCGGGCCGGACGCGGGGCGCCCCCGTGGACGCGCAGACCCGGCTGCCCACCGGCCCCGCGCCGGAGCTGCGGATCGCCGCGACGATCCCGGAGGACGGCAGCAAGGTCATGGTGACCACCCTCACCGGGAAGAAGTCCGGCTTCACGGGCAAGGTCTGGCTGTGGCTGCCGCCGCAGTACAAGGAACCCCGGTACGCCCGCAGCGGGTTCCCGGTGCTGATCGCGCTGCCGGGCGGGCCGGGCTTCCCCGTCAACTACTGGATGGACCGCAACCTCAAGCTGGAGGCGAGCATCTCCCGCTGGTCGCGGGAGGGCAGCAGCCTGCCGTTCATCCTGGCCATGCCGGTCCTCAACCCGCGGACGGACGGGAAGGAGGGCCTGTACTGGGACGGCAGCGACATCCCGGGCCAGCCGAGGATGGGGACCTGGCTGACGGAGGACGTGCCCGATCTGGTGCGGTCCGCCTTCCGGACCATCAGGTCCCGGGACGGCTGGGCCTTCATGGGCAGCTCCACCGGCGGCTTCGCCGGGCTGAAGGCGGTGCTGCAGAAGCCGGAGCGGTTCAAGGCGGTGATCGCCGGGGGGCCGGACATCCTGCCCGACTCGCGTCTGTGGCAGGGGCATCCGCGGGAGCAGCTGGAGAACAGTCCGCCGTGGCTCGCGCAGCGGCTCATCGAGCGGCAGGGCCCCGAGGTCTACCTCGCCTTCCAGGTCGGCACGAAGGGCAGCGACGTCCGGTGCCGTCCGAAGATCGAGGAGTTCATCGCCCGGTACGGCACCGGGCCCGTGAAGACGCGGTTCCACATCATCGAGGGCGGCGCCCACAACGCCCGCAGCTACGTCCCCGGCATGCACGACGGCGCCCTGATCCAGTGGGTCAGCGCACACATGCGCGGCCCGGTCCCCGCCCCCTGAGCAGCCGGGCCCGCTCAGTCGCGGAACGGGGCGGGCGGGGTGACGGCCAGCACGGGCGGGCGGGGTGAGGCGTGGTGGTGGCCGCAGGGGGTGAAGGACAGGAGCACCGGTTCGCCCGGGCGCTGCCGCCAGGAGATCCGCTCGGGCACGGCCCCGCACGCCGGGCAGGCGGGCAGCAGGGCCGGCCGCGCCCCGTCGCGTCCGGGCGGGGCCGCGAGCGTCGGCGGCACGGGCTGCTGTTCACGCATGGCGGCTCCCTGGTCCGGCGGTGGTGCTCCAGGCACTGTGCCATGCCGGGGCGCGCTCGCAAACGGGCGGATCATCCAGCGTTCTGGCTGGTCAGAGGAGGGTCTGCCGGGCCGAATGCGGTCGTCGGCGGACACTTGGTGATCAAGTGCTCCTCCGGTCGGCCTCGACCAGCCCCGTTTCGTAGGCGGCGATGACGGCCTGCGCCCGGTCGCGGACGCCCAGCTTGGCGAAGATGCCGGTGATGTGGTTCTTGACCGTGGAGACGCTGATGTCCAGTTCCGCGGCTATCTCGGCGTTGTCCAGCCCGCCGGCCAGCAGCCGCCAGATCTCCAGCTCGCGCGGGGTGAGCCCGGCGGCCGACGCGGCCGGCGCGGGCCGGGGCTCGCGCGGGGAGGCCCGTACGTAGGTGGAGATCAGCCGGGTCAGCAGGCGCGGCGCGACGACCGCCTCCCCGGTGTGCACGGTGTGGACGGCCGCGATCAGTTCCTCGGGGGAGACGTCCTTGGGCAGGAAGCCGTGGGCGCCCGCGCGCAGGGCGGCGACCACGTACTCGTCCATGTCGAAGGTGCTCAGCGCCAGCACCCGGGACCCCGGGCTGGTGCGGGCCAGTTCCGCGGTGGCCTGGACCCCGTCGAGCACCGGCATCCGGATGTCCATGACCACCACGTCGGGGGCCAGCCGCCCGGCGAGTTCCACGGCCTCGGCGCCGTTCCCGGCCTCGCCGACGACCTCCACGTCCGGGTGGGGGGCCAGGATCAGGGCCAGGCCGCGCCGGACCAGTGGCTGGTCGTCGGCGATGAGCACGCGGATCAACGGGCTTCCTCTCCTTCGGCGGCGCCGGCCCCCGCTGCGACGGGGAGACGGGCCGCGACCCGGAAGCCGCCCTCGTCGAGCGGGGCCGCCTCCAGGGTGCCGCCCTGCAGGGCGACGCGTTCACGCATTCCGATCAGACCGTACCCGCCGGGACCGGTCGGCCGGGCGGGGGCGGGCCCGCCGCCGGATCCGCTGCCGGGCCCTTCGTCGCGCACCTCCACGGCGACCTCGTCCGGACGGTACGTCAGCCGTACGTGGGCCCGGGCGTCCCCGGCGTGTTTGCGGGCGTTGGTCAGGGCCTCCTGCACGACCCGGAACACCGTGAGGCCCACGGTGGGCGGCAGCGGCCGGACCGGGCCGCGGACGGTGAACTCCGTCTCCATGCCGCCCAGCCGGGACTCGGTGACGATGCGCTCCAGGTCCGCTGCGCCGGGCTGGGGTGCGGGCGGCGCGGTTTCCGGCTCCTCCCCCGCGCGCAGCACGTACAGAAGTTGGCGCATCTCGCCGAGGGCCATCCGGCCGGAGCCCTCCAGGGTCACCAGGGCTTCGCGGGCGGCCCGCGGGTCGTGCTCGAGGTTGGCGCGGGCGCCGCCCGCCATCAGCTGCATGGTGGTGATGTGGTGGGCGACGATGTCGTGCAGTTCCCGGGCGATCCGGCGGCGTTCCTCGGCCACGGCCCGGTCGGCGAGCAGCACCCGGTTGGCCTCGGTCTCCCGCTGCCAGCGTTTGACCAGGAGGCCGGTGGCGACGACGAGGACGGTGGCGCCGGCGTTGGCGACGAGGCCGATGGGGGGGCCGAACGGCAGACCACCCTGGCCCAGGGTGACCAGCGGCGCCGTCAGGAGGGCGCCGCCGGCCACCACGGCGGGACGGCAGGCCACCGCGACCGAGAACAGGGCGACGGCGGGGGTGAGGCCGAAGTGCGGCGACAGGTGGAAGGTCAGGTTCGTCGCTGCGGTCAGCAGCACCACCGCGGCGAGCGTCGCCACCGGGTGGCGGCGCCGGGCGAGCAGCGCCATCGCCGCGGCCACCACGAGGAACGCAGCGGTGACCTGCAGGGGAGCGCCGCCGAACTGGACCTCGAACGCGAAGCCCGTGAGGTCCACGGCCACCGCGCCGACCGCCACCAGTCCGTCGTTGCGCGTCCACGTCAGCCTGTCGCCGCGCGTGCCCATCGTGTCGGCCTTCCCCCACGGGCCGCCGCGCGGCCGCCCTCGTCGTTCCATTCTCACACCGTCCGCGGCCCCGGACACCAGCCGCCGGGACCGGCCCGGACCAGGACTCCGGTCCTGGTCCGGGCCGCCGCCCGGACCGTGGTCCCGGCCGGGAACTCCTTCCTCACCAGGACGTTTCCCGCCCCGGGCGCTGATGTTCTGGTGATGGGCCGGACCGGCCCGACGGACGGACAGACGGACAGACGGAGGAGAACAGTGATCCGCGCCCTGACGGGATGCTCCACGAGGAACGCATGGAAGGTGATCGCCCTCTGGGCGGTGCTGGGCATCGGGCTGACGATCCTGGGCCAGGTGTTCGTCTTCCGCGCCACCCAGCCCGGCAACGACGGCTTCCTGCCAGCCTCCTACGACTCGGCCGCCGCGCTGCGCCTCGCGGAGGAGAACTTCGGCGCCCGGCCCGAATCCGACCCGCTGACCGTGCTCGTGGCCCGCGCCGACGGCGGCGCGCTCGGCCCGGCGGACGAGCGGCAGATCGAGGAGGTGTCCGCGCGGCTGGCGCGCAGCGAGGTCGTCATGCCGAAGACCGAGGACGATCCCCCCTTCATGCAGGACCACTCGCAGGTGCCCCGGATCGGCGCGGGAATGACCGCCCCGGACCGCGGCTTCCGGCTGCTGTCCGTCGAGCTGAAGGGCAACCCGCAGGACCCGGGGGTGCAGAGCACCTACAAGGCCTTCCGGGAGCAGGCCAGGACCGCGTTCCGGGAGGCGGGCCTGCGGACCGGGTTCACCGGCGGCCTGGCCGCGACGGTGGACACGGCCGACGCCGAGGAGACCCGCTCGAAGGTCGTCGGCGCGGTGGTCATGGGGTTGATCGTGCTGCTCCACGTCCTGGTGTTCCGCAGTGTGTTCGCCGCGCTGCTGCCGCTGGTCGCGGTGGCGGTCGTCGGGGGCGCGGCGGCCGGGGCGGTGGTCATGGGGGCCATGGCGACCGGCATCCGGCTGGCCCCGTCCACGCCCGGGCTGATCGGCGTGGTGCTGATGGGCATCGGGATCGACTACTTCCTCTTCCTGCTGTTCCGCTTCCGCGAGCAGTTGCGCCACCACCCCGGGCAGTCGGGGCGCGAGGCCGCCGCGCAGGTCGCGGGCCGGGTGGGCACGGCCGTCACGTCGGCGGCTCTGACCATCGTCGCCGCGTTCGCCACTCTCGGGATCGCCTCCTTCGGGCAGTTCCGGGTGCTGGGCCCGGCGATCGCGGTGTCCGTCCTGGTGATGCTGTTCGGCAGCCTGACGCTGATGCCCGCGCTGCTGGCGGTGACCGGCCGCAGGATGTTCTGGCCGTCGAAGGCCCTGCGGCGCACGCCCCGTGAGGGGGCGGCCGGCCGGCTCGGCGCGGTCACGGCCCGGCGCCCGGTGGCCCTGGTCCTGGCCTCGCTGGCGCTGCTCGGCGCGCTGACGGCGGGTCTGGCCGGCCTGCGGATGGACTACGGGCAGTCCGGGGCGGACGGCGAGCGGACCGCCTCCGTCGCAACGGCCGCCGAGATAGCCCGCTCGCTGCCCGCCGGGGTCTCGGACCCGGCGAGCGTGCTCGTCGCCGCCACGGACGGGGCTCCGCTGGACGCGGCGCGCGTGGCCGGGCTGGCCGGGGCGCTGGCCCGGGTGCCGGGGGTGGGCCGGGTCGTCCCGGCCGCGCTGAGCGAGAACGGCCGGGCGGCCCGCATCGACCTGCTGCTGACCACCGAGAGCACCGGTCAGCAGGCCCGCGACCTGGTCTCCGGTCCGGTCCGGGAGACGGTACGGGCGAACCTCCCCGCCGGGACCGAGGCCCATGTCGGGGGCACGGCGTCGGTGTTCGCGGACATCGCGGTGGCTGTCGACGAGGACCTGAAGGTCATCTTCCCGGTGGCGGCGGTACTGATCGCGGTCATCCTGCTGGTGCTGCTGCGCAGCCTGCTGGCGCCGGTGGTGCTGATGCTCGCGGTCGGACTCGGCTTCGCGGCCACGCTCGGCGCCTCGACGCTGGTCTTCCAGCACGGGATGGGGCGGCCGGGCGTGGACTTCACCCTGCCGCTGGTGCTGTTCCTGTTCGTGGTCGCGCTGGGCACCGACTACAACATCCTGATCAGCGACCGGATCAGGGAGGAGATGGAGCGCCCGGGCACGGCCCGGGCGGCGGTGGCCCGCGCCGTGCGGCACACCGCGCCGGCCATCGCGACGGCCGGACTGGTGCTGGCCGCCTCCTTCGGCAGCCTGGCCGTCAGCCCGCACGCCGGTACGCAGCAGACCGGCTTCGCGACGGCGGTCGGGATCCTGCTCTCCGCGTTCGTCCTGTCGGTCGTGCTCGTCCCCGCGCTGGCCGCGCTGCTGGGCCGGTCGCTGTGGTGGCCGCTGCGCCCGCGCGCCGGTGAGGGGGAACACCGGGCGGCCCGGGCCGAGGCCGAACGGATGCCGGTCGGCTGAGCCGGCCGCGCCCCCGGAACGCGGCGGCGCGCGGGACCGTGGAGGTCCCGCGCGCCGCCGCGCTCATGGAGATGTGGAAGGTACGGAAGGAGGCTCAGGCGAGCTGGTCGACCTCCGGGTGGTCCTTCAGCCAGGCGCGCACGGCCTGCTGCTCCTTGCCCTTGCCGGTCTCCTGGATCTTCGCCTCCAGGCCGGTGAGCTGGGCCTCGCTGAGCTTGAAGGAGCGCAGCCACTCGGCCACCTTCGGCTCGTCGTCGGCGAAGCCCTTGCGGGCGAGGGTATGCACGCCGTCGCCCTTGCCCCAGGCGCCCTTGGGGTCCTCCAGCTTGGTGAGCTGGTACGAGGAGTAGGCCCAGTGCGGCGACCACAGGACGACCGCGACGGGCTCCTTCTTCTCGTAGGCCCGCTTCAGTTCGGCGAGCATGCCCGGGGTGGATCCGTCGACGACCTTGTACTCGCCGTCGAGGCCGTACTCCCCCAGCACCTTGTCCTTGAGGATGCCCATCTCGCCGGCGCTCGGCTCGATGCCGATGATCCGGCCCTTGAACCGGTCCGACTTGCCCTTGAGGTCGGCCAGCGAGCGGACGTCCTTCACGTAGGAGGGGACGGCGATCTCCAGCGAGGTGGGCCCGTACCAGGAGCCGAGGTCCTCCAGCTTGTTCCCGTACTTCTCCCAGTACTGGGCGTGGGTGACGGGCAGCCAGGCGTCGGTCTGGAAGTCGACCTGGCCGCCGGCGAGGCCGGTGTACAGGGCGCCGGCCTCCAGCTGGCGGGCGTCGACCTTGAAGCCGCAGCGCTCCAGGAGCTCTTTCCAGAGGAAGGTGGAGGCGATGCCCTCGTCCCAGGGGATGTAGCCCATGGAGACGGTGCGGCCCTTGCCGATGTCGACGGCGCCGGCCGGGCGGGACTCGTCGTGGGAGGCGAAGGTGCTCATGCCGCCGGCCACGAGGGCCAGGACGACGGCGCCGGTGATGGCGTACGCGGGCTGCGGCCGGTGGCTCCACAGCCGGGCGGCTCCGGTGGCGGCGGAGCGGGTCTTCTCCAGGGCGCGGCGGCCGAGCGGGGAGACCTGGCGGCCCAGCGCCCCGGTCATCCGGTCCAGGTACATGGCGAGGATGACGATGGAGACGCCGGCCTCGAAGCCGAGGCCGATGTCGACGTTGCCGATGGCGCGGTAGACGGCGCCGCCGAGCCCGCCGCCGCCGACCATGCCGGCGATGACGACCATGGACAGGCCCAGCATGATGACCTGGTTGACGCCCGCCATGATGGTGGGCAGGGCCAGCGGGAGCTGGACGCGGAAGAGGGTGTCACGGGGGGTGGTGCCGAAGGCCTCGGCGGCCTCGACGAGTTCGCCGTCGACCTGGCGGATGCCGAGCTCGGTCATCCGGACGCCCGGCGGCAGCGAGAAGATGATCGTGGCGATGATGCCGGGGACCACGCCCACGCCGAAGAAGATGATGCCGGGGATCAGGTAGACCATGGCGGGCATGGTCTGCATGAAGTCCAGGACGGGCCGCAGGGCGGCGCTGACCCGGTCGGAGCGGGAGGCCCAGACGCCGAGCGGCAGGGCGAAGACGAGGGTGACGAGGGTCGCGACGAGGACCAGCGACAGCGTCGACATGGCCTCGTCCCACAGGGCCACCGAGCCCACGAGGGCGAACCCGGCGAAGGCCAGCAGGGCCGCGAGCAGTCCGCGCAGCCACCAGGCGGCGACCGCGAGGATGCCCGCGAAGAGCAGCGGGGCCGGGGCGGACAGCACCGCGTCGATGCCGTCGTAGAGGCCGGTCACGACCGTGCTGATGGCGTCGAAGAGCCAGGACAGGTGGCGCTGGAGGAAGTCGACGGCGCTGTCGGCCCAGTCGCCGAGGTGCAGGCGGGGCATCAGGCGGCCACCTCCGCGCACGCGCAGGCCATCGGGGGCCGCTGTTCGTCACCGATGAAGGCGACGAGCCGGTCCTTGGGGACGGAGCCGACGACGGCCCCGTCCGCGTCGGTGACGGACACCGGGTGCGGGACGCGGGCGCTGACCGCGCACAGGTCGGCGAGCGGGGTGTCCGCGCTGACGGTGGGACACGCACAGCCGTCGGCGTCCTCGGGGACCTCGTCCATGACGGCGTCGGCGGTGAGCACGCGCGAGCGGTCCACGTCCTGGACGAAGGAGGCGACGTAGTCGTCGGCGGGGCGGGTGAGGATGTCCTCGGCGCTGCCCTGCTGGACGATGCGGCCGTCGCGCATGACGGCGATGGAGTCGCCGAGGCGCATGGCCTCGTTGAGGTCGTGGGTGATGAAGACGATGGTCTTCTTCAGGGTCCGCTGGAGTTCCAGGAGCTGGTCCTGCATGTCACGGCGGATCAGCGGGTCGAGGGCGCTGAAGGACTCGTCCATCAGGAGCAGGTCGGCGTCGGTGGCGAGGGCGCGGGCGAGGCCCACGCGCTGCTGCATGCCGCCGGACAGCTCGTCGGGCCAGGACTTCTCCCAGCCGCCGAGCCCGCACAGCGCCAGCGCCTCGGCGGCGCGCCGTTCGCGCTCGGCCCGGGGGACGCCCTGGACCTCCAGGCCGTAGGCGGCGTTCGCCAGGACGTCGCGGTGCGGGAAGAGCGCGAAGTGCTGGAAGACCATGGATATCTTGGTGGAGCGTACGTGGCGCATCTCACGCGCACCGAGTGCGGTGAGGTCCTCACCGTCGAAGAGGATGCGTCCCGCCGTGGGTTCCAGGAGGCCGTTGAGCATCCGCAGGAGGGTGGACTTGCCGGAACCCGACAGCCCCATGACGACGAAGATCTCGCCGGCCTCGACGCGGAAGGACGCGTCGATCACGGCGGCCGTCGTGCCCTCGGCACGCAGCTCGTCGCGGTCGGCGCCGCGTTCGAGGTCCCGGACGGCTGCCTTCAGCCGGTCGGGTCGTCTTCCGAACACCTTGTAGACGTGTTCGGCCTGGAGCGTGGACACATGTACCTCGCGGGTCGTACGGGGTCCGGGGCACCGCTGGCGGCGGTGGCCGGGGAGCGGGGCGGGATCGGCCCGCATGATCCACGCCTCCCGCCCCAAGGGCCGGAAGGCGTGGTTCCGCTCCAGCCGCGCGTTTGCCCGGTCTTCACCGGGGCAAACGGCGACGTGACCCGGATCACCGTGCGCGGCGTGCGGAGGCGGCTGCCGCGGTGGGGGCGGAATCGTCCAGCATCGAGGCCCGCAGGTGGGCGAGCAGCCGGGTCAGCAGCCGGGAGACCTGCATCTGGGAGATGCCGAGGGCGGCGCCGATCTGGGCCTGGGTCAGCTCCTCGCCGAAGCGCATCCGCAGCATGCTGCGCTCGCGCTCGCTGAGCTGCTCCAGCAGCGGGGCGAGGGTCTGGATGTCCTCGACCAGCTCCATGGCCGGCTCCTCCTCGCCCATGACGTCGGCGAGGGTGTGGCCTTCGGCGGGGCCGTCGCCGTGCTCGCTCTGCGGGGCGTCCAGCGAGCCGCTGGTGTGGCCGTTGGCGGCGACGAGGCCCTCGATGACCTCTTCCTGGGTGAGGTCGAGATGGGCGGCGAGGTCGGCGACGGTCGGCGAGCGGTCGAGCCGTACGGTCAGCTCCTCCTTCGCCTTGGCAATGTCTATGCGCAGCTCCTGGAGCCGGCGCGGAACGCGGACGGCCCAGGTGGTGTCGCGGAAGTGGCGCTTGATCTCGCCTGTGATGTACGGCATGGCGAGCGTGGAGAACTCGTTCTCACGGGCCGGGTCGAACCGGTCGATGGCCTTGATGAGGCCGATCGTGCCCACCTGGACGATGTCCTCGATGTCGCCGTTCTCACCCCGGCTGCGGAAGCGGCGCACGGCGTACTGGACGAGTGAGGCGTTCATCTCAATGAGCGTGTTGCGGACGTACTGGTACTCGGGAGTGCCCTCGGAGAGTTCGCGCAGGCGCTTGAAGAACGCCTTCGACAGCTCGCGGGCATCCGCCGGAGCCATCTCGCGGGGCTCCTCGATACGGGGGAGCCCGGCGATGTCGGCGATGTGAGCGGCACGCGGGCCGGGGACGGCGGGCGCCGGGACACGGGCGTCCATGACGTCCGTGACGGCGGTGCGGGCTGAAGTGGGTACCGGCATGGGTTCGCTCCCTGGGCTGGTCGGCTTGCGGCGCGGGGACCTTCGACTGGGTAGATGCTGGCCCTCTTTCGCTCGTACGTCAAGAATTACCGGAAACTGATTTCGCGTCTTGCGTCACGTGAATCATGTGACGCATCATGAACACATGGGGAGCATGACGCGTCGACAAAACTGGACATTCCTTACAAATCACGCCCGAGTTCTGGTGACCATCGCCCGGGACCCGGCGGCGCGGTTGCGGGATGTCGCCGTGGCGTGCGCGCTCACCGAGCGCACCGTGCAGACGATCGTGACGGACCTGGAGTCCGACGGTTACCTCCAACGGGTGCGGGACGGCCGGCGCAACCGGTACGAGATCTCGGCGAACGCGGTGTTCAAGCACCCCGCGGAAGCCGGCGTCCAGGTGGCCGGCCTGCTCGCCCTGCTCACCGGAGTCCCCGCGGCGGACCCCGGTCCCGATGACCCCGATGACGTGGACGAGGACGACGCCGACCCCGACGGGGCCCCGGAACCGGGGGCGCGGCACAGACCGGACGCGTCCGCCGCCCCGGGGCACGAGCGCACCGCGCCCCCGGCCGCCCTTCTGACGCCCGACCGCACCCCGCACGCGGGCGCGACCTCCGGAGCTAGCTGACGAGGAAGCCGGCCGCCTGCGGGTGGCGGTCGAAGGTGAGCCGGTCCCAGGTGGGGAAGGCCAGGTCCGTGACGGCGACCGGCCGGCCGGAGGCGTCGTGCAGGAGGCGGCGAACGGACAGACCGCAGGAGGGGGCCGGGGCCGCGGGATGGCTCGTCCGGGTCATCGTGATGGTCTCGGAGGTCCGGCCCCGCACGGCGGCCCGCTCCAGCCAGTGGTGCAGCGGCCGCAGGTCCTCGTCATGGACGGCGGCCGTCCGGTCGAGGTAGGGCGCCAGCTCCGGGGTCCGGGCGGCGGTGCGCGGGCAGAAGTACGTGACGGCCTGCCGGCGGGTCTCGCCACCCGGGCCGAGGAGGCGGTGGTGGTGGACCAGGGTGCGCGTGCCGCCGCTCATGCCGAGCAGCGCGGCCAGTGAGGGCGGCACCGTCACGACGGCGAGCCGGTTCACGGTGGTCCCGGCCGGGGTGCGGCGCGCCGTCGGCGCGCCCGGTGCCGGTCCGGCCCCGGCGGCGCCGCTCCCGGCGACCCGGGTGCCGCGGCGGCCGGTGACGATCAGTCCGTCCGCGCGCAGCTGCTGGAGGGCGGCGCGGACGGTCTGGCGGTTGACCCCGTAACGGACGGCCAAGGTGCGTTCGGACGGCAGCCGGCCGCCGGGGCCGAGGGGGGCGCGGTCGAGATCGTCCCGCAACGCTGCGGCGATCCGCTGGTACTTGGGCATGGCGGCCGGGCCGCCGCCCCGCGAAGGGGAGGGCATGGCTTCTCCTCTGACGGGTGGTCAAGAACTGCGCGGTCTGCCCGGACAACCTAACATTGGTCTATACCTTTCGGTACGGCGGTTCCGCGGCCCGGATCACCTTGGCCGGATCCCGTCCCCGGCCTGTGCCCGGAGCGGATTGGGCAGCGGCAGGTACCGGGCGGCGGCGCCGTCCGCCCGGGTCCAGCGCAGCAGCAGGTTCGTCTTGGCCGGGAGGGCGGGGGCGGTCAGCAGGTCCGCGATCTCCGGCAGGCCGTACGCGGTGTCGTAGCGCAGCAGCTCCGCGCGGACCGCCGGCCAGAGCGCCTCGGCGTGCTCCGGATGGTGATCGGCCAGCGTCGCCGCCACCTCCGCCAGGTGGTTGACGACCAGGCAGTACACGAGCCGCTGCCAGCCCTCCTCGCGCGGCACGTCATCCGGGAGCTTCACGCCCTCGGCGTCGCGGAAGAGGGCCTGCACCGGCATGCCCCCCTCGTCCACCGCGACCAGGCAGTTCTGGAGGTGGGCCTCCAGCACGATGCCGTGCCGGGCGAACACGTCCAGGACCGGCGGCACGACGTGGCGCAGGTACGCCCGCCACCAGCCGGCCGGGTCCGCCGCGGCCGCGAGGGGGCTGCCGGGGAAGCTCTCGGCGAGCGCGGCCGCCAGCAGCGGGGTCGCCCCCTCGGCCACCCGGGTGCGCAGGCCGTCGCGGACCAGGACGGCGAGTTCCTCGAAGGCGAAGGCGGCGGTGCGGTAGCCGCGGTCGCACAGCCAGACCGCGCCGGAACCCGTCCGGCGGCGCAGGTCGGCGAAGGCCTCCTCGACGGCCGCGTCCGTACGGCGCAGCTTCAGCAGGTCGTGGCGCCACAGCCGGCGGATGTCGTTGGTGATCCGCACGTCGAGGCTGAACTTGGCGAACAGGTCGGCGCCGGCGCCGGGCACGTGCACGGTCCGGATCGAGGCGGTGGGCCACACCGGCAGCCGGGTCGGCCCCAGGTGCAGCAGCCGCCCGTCGGCGAGGGCCTCCCGTAGGGCGGACCGTCCCGCGAGCAGTTCGAGCTGCCAGGGGTGGGCGGGCAGCGCCCGGTACCCGGCGGGCGGGCGGGGGCCGTCGAGCATCCCGGTCAGCGCGTCGAGCGCGTCGGCGGCGGCCCGGCCACCCTCCTCGGCCACCTGGTCCTCGCGCAGCCCGAGGACGGCGAGCGGGAAGCGGGCGTACGCCTCCGGGGCGTACGGGAGCCAGCTCGCGGCGGGCGCACCACCGCGGGCCTTGGGCGCGGGATGGTACGGATGCCCGGTGACCAGGGCCTGTTCGGAGCGCAGGTACGGATCCCGCGGCGGTTCGGCGGTGGCGCGCGCGGCCAGCAGCACGGCCACGGTGTGCCGGCTGTCGGCGATCTCGCCGGGCAGCTCGTCGTTGCCGACCCCGGTGTAGCGGAGCAGTTCGTCGGAGGTCAGTTTGACCAGTTCCGCGTGGCTGAGCGGATGCCAGCCCCGCGCCGTGCGCAGGTCCGCTCCCGTGGGCCGGTGCCCGCCGCGCACCCGCAGCAGCCGGCCGCTGCCGCGCAGCCGGTGGACGCCGTCCCCCTCGGCGTCGGCCACCTCCCGCAGCAGGCAGTTAAGGAGCGGGGCGGCCGCGCGGGCGTCGGCGGCGGAGGTGAGGTCCACTGGTTCCATTCGGTCCATCCGGAGCGCCGGAGGTCCGCGGAGGGGACCACCGGCCGTGATCTTCAGTATCCGCGATGATGACAGGACCGAAAACTGAAGCGACCTGAAAGGAACGGGACCCTGGACCGCAGCACGCACGTTCCCGACCCCGGCGCGGGCCCCGCGCCCGGCCCCGCCTTCGGCTCCGCCCCCGGGGGCCCGGCCGCCACCGCCGCCGAGGAGGCCGTCGCCGCCGCGCTGGCCGGCGTACGGCCCGGGCTCGGGTCCGCGTACGAGGCCTCGCTGGACGGGGCGCGGACCGCCGTGCTGAGCCGGCTGTGGCGGGGCCTGGCCTTCGAGCCGCTGCCGTGGGTGGTGCGCCGGGAGCACGGGCCGGACTCGCTGACCCTGGTGCTGGCCGGGGGCCGGCGGCTGGAGGGGCCGCCGGTGGATCCCTACGCCACCGGCGCCCGGGTCACCTCGCTGCGGCTGGACGGGCGCGCCTACCGGCAGGCCGCGCGGCTGGTGGCGGCGCTGCGGGTGCCGCACGGGGACGCGTTCGCCGCCGAGCTGGACGACAGCACCGCTTCCCTGGCCCTGTCCCGGGCCGGACAGCCGACGGGCCGCCGGGAGGAGCCGCGGACCGGCTGGGAGTGGGAGCAGCGGGTGGTCGACGGCCACCCCTACCACCCCAACTGCCGTTCGCGTCCCGGGTTCTCGGTCGCCGAGCAGCTGGCCTACGCGCCGGAGCACCGGCCGCTGGTCGGGCTCGGGCTGGTCCCCGTACCGGCGCGGGAGTGCCTGGTCGCCGGGGAGTGGCCGGAGCACCTGCGCGAGGGGGACCGGATCCTGGTGCCGGTGCACCCGTGGCAGGCGGAGCACGTGCTGAAGGGTGAGGGGGTACGGCCCGACGCGTTCGCGGCGCATCCGCTGATGGCGCTGCGCACGCTCGCCCCGGCGGCGGGCGGTCCCCATGTGAAGACGGCGCTGAGCACCCGGCTGACCTCGTCCGTACGGGACATCTCCCGGTACTCGGTGGAGACGGCCGCCGTCGTCTCCGCGTTCGCGCACGCGCTGACCGAGCGGCTCGACGGGCGGCTGCACATCACCCGGACCCTGGGCGCGGCCACCGCGTACGGCCCGGACCTGGCGGCGGTGCTGCGCGAGGCCCCCGAGGCGTACGCGCGGCCCGGCGAGCGGGTGGTGCCGGTGGCGGCGCTGGCGGGCACCGCGCCGGCCCGGTCGGCCGCCTGGCAGGCCGCGTTCGCCCGGCTGGCGCTGTCGGTGTGCCTGACGCTGCTCGACCTCGGGGTGGCGCTGGAGGCACACGGCCAGAACCTCCTGGTGGTCCTGGCCCCGGACGGCGCCCCGCTGCGGCTGGTCTACCGGGACCTCGCCGACATCCGGATCAGCCCGGCCCGGCTCGCCCGGCACGGGCTGGCGGTGCCCCCGCTGGCGGGGCGGCTGGTCACCGACGACGTCACCGTGCTGCGGCGCAAGCTCTTCGGCTCTCTGGCGGCCGGGGCGCTCGCCGCCACGGCGGGTTCGTCGGCGGTGTTCGGGGAGGCGCTGGCCGCCGGGCTGGACGGCATGGCGCCGACCGCCGACTCCGGGCTGCTGCGCAGCGGGCCGCTGCCGGCGAAGGCGCTGACCCTGATGCGGCTGAGCCCGGGGACGCCCGGCGACCAGTGGGCGGAGCTGCCGTCCCCGCTGACCGGCGGCTGACGGGAGGGCCGCCGGGGACGGAACGGGTGCGGAACAGGCGCCTCCGGGTCCGGGCCGGGGGTGAGGGCGGCGGCCGGGCGGGCTACTGTTCAGGGGCATGACAGAGACCTCGCGCCTGAGTGCCGTACGGGCCTCCTACGACGCCGTCGCCGCCGACTACGCCCGGCTGCTGACGGGGGCCCTGGAGGCCGAACCCCTGGACCGGGCCATGCTGGGCGCCTTCGCGGAGTGCGTACGGGCCGCCGGTGGCGGCGCGGTCGCCGACCTCGGCTGCGGTCCGGGCCGGATCACGGCGTACCTGGACGGTCTCGGCATCCGGGCCTTCGGCGTCGACCTGTCCCCCGCGATGGTGGCCGTGGCCCGGCGCAGCTATCCGGGGCTGCGCTTCGAGGTGGGCCGGATGGCCTCGCTGGACGTGGCCGACGGGGTGCTGGGCGGGGTCGTCGCCTGGTACTCCACGGTGCACACACCGCCCGGGGAACTGGAGGGCGTCTTCGCGGAGTTCGCCCGGGTGCTGGCGCCGGGCGGGTACGCGCTGGTCGCCTTCAAGGCCGGGGACGGGCGGCGCGTCCTGGAGCACGCCTACGGCCATCCCGTCGACCTCGACGTGTACGAGGCCCCGCCCGCGCTCGTCGCCGGCCTGCTGGCCGGGGCGGGCCTGGTGGAGACGGGCCGACTGGTGCGCCGGCCGGGCGAGGACGAGAAGGGCCCGCAGGGGTTCCTGCTGGCGCGCAAGCCGCCGACGGGGTGAGGGCGGCGGGGCCGGCGGGCTTCGGGGGGCTGGGGAGCTTCGAGGGGTTGGGGGGCATCGGGGGGCGCGCGTAATCTGTTTGGCTGACAAACGGGGCCCGGCGGGCCCGCCTTCGCCGCGATCGGGCCCGGCAGTGGCAGGAAGGGGGGATGCACCTCCCACGCCGCCGGGTCCTCGCCGGTACCGCGGCCGCCGTCCTGGCCTCCGTCGGAGCCGGCCCCCGGCCGCCGCGGACCGCCCCGGACTTCGCGGCGCTCGCCCGCGCGACGGACGGGCGGGTGGTCCTGCCCGGCGACGGGGACTACGCCGAGGCCCGGCAGCTGTTCCAGCCCCGCTACGACACCGTCGCCCCGGCCGCCGTGGCCTACCCGGCGCACGCCGGGGACGTGGCCGTCTGCCTGGACTTCGCCCGCCGCACGGGCACGCCGGTGGTGCCGCGCGGCGGCGGCCACAGCTACGCGGGGTGGTCCACGGTGGCCGCCGGGCTGGTGGTCGACACCGGGGCGATGGCGGCGGTGACGGTCGAGGGGGACGAGGTACGGGTCGGCGCCGGGGCCCGGCTCGCCGACGTGCACGGGGTCCTGGCCGCGCGCGGTCTCGGCGTCCCCGCCGGGCTGTGCCCCTCCGTCGGCATCGCGGGCCTCACCCTCGGCGGTGGCCTCGGCCTCTCCACGCGGGCTTACGGTGCCACCTGCGACCGCCTCTCGGGCGCGCGGGCCGTGACCCCGGACGGGGTGGTGCGCGAGCCCGGACCCGACCGGGACGCCGAGCTGTACTGGGCGCTGCGCGGGGGTGGCGGCGGCAACTTCGGGGTGGTCACCGAGCTCCGGCTGCGCACCCATCCGGTGGGTGACGCCGCCTTCGCCGAACTGCACTGGGCGCAGGCCGACTCCCCGGCGGTGCTGCGCGGCTGGCAGCGCTGGCTGGGCGGGCTGGCGGACCCGTTCTGGAGCCAGGTCGAGTTCACGGTGGAGTCCGGGGGCGAGGGCGGCCCGGCCCCGGTCGTGCCCGCCGTCCGGGTCGTGTGCCTGGACGGGCGGACGGAGCTGGAGCGGGAACTGTCGCGGCTCACGGGCCTCGTGGGCCGGGAGGCGCGGGACAGCTGGACCGTCGTACGGAGCTACGGCGACACCGTGCGCGCCATGGCGGGCTGTCTCGACCGCACCCCCGGCCAGTGCCGGCTCCCGGGCCTGCTGCCCGGCCGGGATCCGCGGGGCCGCCTGGGCCGGGACTGCTACGCCGCCCGCTCCGACTTCTGGGGCGCGGACGGGCTGCCGGAAGCGGCGGCCGGGGCCGTCCTGGAGGCGGTCCGGCGCTACGCGCGGGAGGCTCCGCGCGGGGGTGTCGGGGTGGTCCAGTTCGACGGGGTGTGCGGGGGCGCCCTGAACCGGGTGCCCGCCGCCCGGACCGCGTTCGTCCACCGGGACAGCGCCTTCCTGGCCCAGTACCTCGTCTCCTGGCCGTCGTCCGCGCCGGGTCCCGAGGTGGCCCGGCACCGGGCCTGGCTCGACGGGCTCTGGCGGGACCTGCGCCCCTGGGCGGCCGGCGGCGCCTACCAGAACTACGCCGACCCGGCTCTCGCCGGCTGGCGCGCGGCCTACTACGGCGCCAACCTCCCCCGGCTGGAGGCGGTCCGGCGGACGTACGACCCGGGCCGGCTGTTCCGTTTCCCGCAGGCCGTCTGAGCCGTCCGGCCCCCTACACCACAGGAGCGATGCATGCGACGTACGTTGACGGTGGCGGCGGCCGTGGCCGCCGCGACCCTGCTGTTGCCCGGCGGGCCGCTGCCCGTCACGGAGCCGGGCGGGGCGCAGGCGGCGCCGGGCCGTTGGACCGCGCGGGAGGCCACCGCCTTCTGGACCCCGGACCGGATGGCGGCGGCCCTTCCGGTCCCCGCCCCCGCCCTGGCCGTCTCGGCGACGGCCCCCTCGGCGGCCTCCCCGACGGGGCCCGGCCCGGCGGCGGCCGGTGCCCCGGGAGCCGCCCCCGCGCCGGCCGCTCCCGCGCCCGCCGGACCGTCGACGGTCCGGCCGGTGGCGGCCGTGCCCTCACCGAAGGGCCCCGCACCCGGCGTTGACGTACCCGCCGTTCCGGGGACGGCGACGGGGACCGGGACCGGGACGGGCGCCACCACCGGCCCCGCGCCGGCGGCCGACGCCCCGGCGCCCCCCGCTCCGGCCCCTCCCGCCCCGGAACCGGCGAAGGAACCTGCGCCGGAACCGTCGGCCGACCCGACGCCGGACCCGGCCGGGACGCCCCCCACCCGCGCGCCCGCCGCCGTACCCGGCACGAGCGGAGTCGGCCGGGACTTCGACGGGATCCCGGTCGTCGGGCGGATGTACGCCATGAAGGGCTCCGGCTCCTACTTCTGCACGGCCAGCGTGGTCTCCTCCCCCGGCGGCAACATCGTCCTCAGCGCCGGGCACTGCCTGCTCGGGTCGGACACCCGCCAGGTGGCCTTCGTACCGCGGTACACCCGCGCGAACCCGCGGCCGTACGGGATGTTCCCGGTGCTGCGCGACTCCGACGGGCACTCCGCGGTGTGGATCGACCAGCGGTACAAGGCCCAGGGCGCCGAGCGGGCGGCCACCCTGGACGTGGCCTTCGCGGTCGTCGGCCCGAACGCCGACGGCCTCCGGGTGGAGGAGGCGGTCGGCGGCAACCGGCTCGTGACGGGAGCCGCGTACGCCCACTCCGGGGTGACCCTGATCGGCCACCCGGCGTCGGCGCCCCGGCCCCGCGTGTGCGTCAACCGGACGACGAAGTTCACCAGCACCGACCCGGACAGCCCAGGCTCGTTCCTGCGCATCGACTGCACCGGCTTCCCGGGCGGGACCAGCGGCGGCCCCTTCATCGCCCACTACGACGAGGGCTCCCGGACGGGGGAGGTGATCGGGGTGATCGGCGGCTGGAAGACCGGCGGCCCGACGGCCGACACCTCCTACAGCCCCTACTTCGGCGCCGAGGTCAGGAAGCTGTACCAGGAGGCGGTTGCCGGGGCAGAGCAGTGGTGAGCACCCGCTCCCACCGGGTGCGGCGCGGGTTGCCGACCGTGCGCGGGGTGGCCGGCACCTCGTCGGCGGTCAGCGGGTCGGCCGGGGCCAGCTCCAGCTGACGGCGCAGGTCGGCGAGGGCCGCGTGCACGGGCGCCAGGATGACCTCGGCGCGCGGGTGGATGTGCGCGAGGGCGTGCGCGGTGGTCTCGATCGTCTCGGCGGCGTCCTCGGCGGCGGTCCGGCTCCACCCGCCGGGCTCGCCGCCGCCCCAGGGGACGACGGCGTCGTAGAGGTCGCAGGCGGCATCGGCCGCGGCGTCGGCCCGTTCACCGACACCCGGCGCCGCGATGGTCGGCAGCAGCTCCATGCCGGGTCAACGAGCGGAGCCCGCCGGAGGAACGAAAGCGCTTAGGGTGGGGGGATCATGAGCCTCAAAGCCCGTACCCCGGCCAAGGAGAAGCGCGGGAAGCGACGCGGGCGCGAGCCCGGTGCGCCCGCGTCCGAGCGGTTCGCCGTCGTCCTGCGGACGCCCGCCGGCCCGGGTGAGGCCCTGTTCGCGCGGGCGCCCAGGCGCTGGCAGCGGGCGCTGCCGTACACCGTCGTCGCCGTCTTCGTGATGTCGCTGCTGCCAGTGACCATCGCCGTCCTGACCAACGACTACGCGGCGGGCGGCGGCTGGGCCGGCGCGCTGGGCGTGGCGCAGACGGTGCCGCTGCTGCTGGCGGTGACCCGGCCGGTGCCCGCCTGGGGCATGGTGCTGGCGGCCGACACGGTGGGGGCGTTGCTGCTGCTGGACGCCGACCGGCTGGGCGGGCATTCCTGGCCGTGGCCGCCGATGGTGATCGTCGGGTACCTGGTGCTGATGATCTGCCTCGGGCTGCGCGAGCCGGTGCGGACCCTGATCGGGGTGTGGCTGGCCACGGGCGCGGCCGGGGTGGTGCTGGGCTTCTTCCAGCCCGCCGGGGTGACCAATACCGTCGCGCTGCTCTTCGTCCTGAGCGGCGCGGTCCTGGCCCTGACGGGCGCGCTGCGGCAGCTGGGCGACGCCCGGCAGCGGATCGCGGAGCAGGAGAGCATCAGCGAGGCGGAGCGGTCGCGGCGCACCCTGCTGGAGGAACGGGCCCGGATCGCGCGGGAGTTGCACGACGTGGTGGCCCACCACATGTCGGTGATCACCGTGCAGGCCGATTCGGCGCCGTACCGGCTGCCGGGCATGGAGGAGCCCGTACGGGAGGAGTTCGCGGCGATCGCGGCCGCCGCGCGCGAGTCGCTGGGCGAGATGCGGCGGCTGCTGACGGTGCTGCGCGGCGACGGGACGAACGGCGGGGACGGCGCGGGCGGCGAGCGGGCCCCGCAGCCGGGGATCGACCGGATCCAGCAGCTGGTGGAGGCGACCGTACGGGCCGGGCAGCCGGTGGAGTTGTCGCTGGCGCTGGGCGCGGGCGAGGAGGTGCCGCCGGCGGTGGACCTGTCGGCGTACCGGATCGTGCAGGAGGCCCTCGCGAACGTGGTTCGGCACGCCCCGGGGGCGCGGACCCGGGTCTCGGTGACGCGGTCCGAGGGGACCGGCGACGTACTGCTCCTGGTGGTCAACGGCCCGGCGCCGGACGCCGTGGTGCCGCTGGAGGCCTCGGGCACGGGCCACGGGCTGGTGGGCATGCGCGAACGCGTACGGTTGACCGGGGGGAGCCTGGACACCGGCCCGCTGCCCGATGGCGGCTTCCGCGTCGCCGCGCGGCTGCCCCTGACCGACGCCGACCGCGACGCCGACAAGGATTCCCGTTGACCATCCGTGTGATCATCGTCGACGACCAGGCCATGGTGCGCGCGGGGTTCGCCGCGCTGCTCTCGGCGCAGGCCGACATCGACGTGGTGGGCGAGGCTCCCGACGGCCGGGAGGGGGTGCGGGTGTCGCGCACCCTGCACCCCGACGTGGTGCTGATGGACGTACGGATGCCCGAGCTGGACGGGCTCTCGGCGGCGCGCGAACTGCTCGACCCGCCGCCGGGGGTGGTGCACCGGCCGAAGGTGCTGATGCTGACGACCTTCGACATCGACGACTACGTGTACGAGGCGCTGCGCGCGGGCGCGTCCGGGTTCCTGCTCAAGGACGCCCCGCCGGCCGACCTGATCGCGGCGGTCCGGATCGTCGCCTCGGGCGAGGCACTGCTGGCCCCGTCGGTGACCCGGCGCCTGATCGCGGACTTCGTCCGGCAGCGCCCGGCCCCGCGCAAGGACCCGGCGCTGCGCCTGAACGGCCTGACCCCCCGGGAGACGGAGGTCCTGGAACTGATCGCCCGGGGCCTGTCGAACCAGGAGATCGCCGCCCATCTGGTGCTGGCGGAACAGACGGTGAAGACCCACATCGGCCGCGTCCTCGGCAAACTCGACCTGCGCGACCGCGCCCAGGCCGTCATCTTCGCCTACGAGGCCGGCCTGGTCCGCCCGGGCGACACGGGCTGAACCCTCCGGCCGTCCGCCGCGCGGCCACGACAGCGGGCGGCTTCTCGGGTCTCCCGGCCGAGCGCGTCTCCTCCACCCCCTACCGGGGTATGACCTCGGACTTGGCTCCCCGGTGCGACGTGCGCGCGGGTGCCGGCTTCTTACCTTCCTCCTCGTCACGAGGAGAGGAGAAGGGGCATGCGCCGCTTCGCAAGGACGTTGGCCGCGGTCGTGCTCGCGGGGGGTGTGGTCGGGGGGACCGCCGGATGGGCTTCCGGGGACGCGCAGCGGGCCGTGACCGGGCCGCCGCCCGGGAGTGCCGCCTGGCGGGCCGATGCCGTGGACGGGCGGGCGCTGCCCGATCCGGCCGACTCCACGCCGCGCGAGGTGGCCCGGTTCTTCGCCGGGCTGGACGAAGGGGCCCGGCGGGAGCTCGTCCGCAGGCATCCGTCCGTCGTGGGCGGCCTGGACGGCGCTCCCGTGGCCCTGCGGTACGAGGCCAACCGGCTGGCGGTGCTCGCCACCGGGGAGGCACGGTTCGCCTCCCTCGCCTCTCCGGGGCGGCGGATCCTGGCGTTCGACCCGCGCGGGCGGGGGCAGGTCGTCGAGGTGTTCGGGGATCTGGAGCACGCGGAGCACGTCTCGGTGATCGTGCCCGGGTCCGACAACGACGCCGCCTCCTACGACGCCCCGCGCGCGCCCGGCACCGGGCCGGCCGGGATGGCCAGGGCCCTGTGGGCGGCCGCGGGCGAGGGTACGGCCGTCATCGCCTGGACGGGATACACGACGCCGGTCGGGGTCGGCCTGGACGCGGCGGACGGCCGGCTCGCCGAGGCGGGGGCGGTGCGCCTCGCCCGGTTCGCGGCCGGGCTCGACGCCGTCGGGGTGCCCGATCCGGCGCTGTTCTGCCACAGCTACGGCTCGGTGGTGTGCGGGATCGCGGCCCGGCGGACGGACGCCGCCGACATCGTGGTGTTCGGGTCGCCCGGGATGCGGGCGGACAGCGTCGCGGGGCTCGGTACGGGGGCCCGGGTCTGGGCGGGCCGGGGGCCTTCGGACTGGATCGCCAACGTCCCGAACGTCGAGTTCGCGGGGCTCGGACACGGCGCCGACCCCACCTCCGCCGCCTTCGGCGCCCGCCCGGTCCCCGCCGCCGACGTGCGCGGCCACACCGGCTACTTCGCCGCCGGCACCCGGTCACTGGCGGCCTTCGCCGCGATCGCGAAGGGAGAGGCCCGATGAGCGTCCTGGACCTGGCGCGGGAGAGCGCCGTACGCATCGACCGCGAGACCCCCGTCCACCGTGACCGGGCGATCGACGGGCTGCGCGCCGTCGCCCTGCTGGCGGTGCCGACCGGGCACTGGCTGCTCGGCGGGTTCACCCTCGGCCCGGAGGGCGCTCTGCACAACGCCAGTCCGCTGTCCGCCTTCGGCGCGCTGGCTCCGGCGAGCTGGGTGCTCCAGATGCTCGGCATCTTCTTCCTGGTCGGCGGTTACGCCTCGGTGCTCTCCTTCCACCGCCGCACCGGCTCGACCGGGGCCTGGCTCAAGGGACGGATGGTGCGGCTGGGGCGGCCGGTGCTCGGGGTGACGGCGGTGTGGGCGCTGGCGGCTCCGGTGCTGTACGTGGCCGGGGTGCCGGAGACCACCCTGCGGACCGGGGCGACGCTGGTGGTCCAGCCGCTGTGGTTCGTCGGGGTGTACGCGGCGGTGACGGCGCTGACCCCGTACTGCGTGCGGGCCGCCCGGCGGCTCGGCGGGTGGGCGGTGGCGCCGCTGCTGGCCTCCGTCGCGGTGGTGGACTTCCTGCGGTACGGGCCGCTGTCGGACGCGGTGCCGTCCTGGCTGTCGGTGCTGAACGTGCTGCCGGGCTGGATGTTCGCGTACCAGCTCGGCGTGGCCTGGGGCGAGCGGCGGATCGGGCGGCGCGGGGCGTGGCTGCTGCTGGTGGGCGGGGGCGCGCTGTTCGCGGCGCTGCTGGTGGTGTTCCACTACCCGGCGTCGATGGTCGGAGTGCCCGGCGCGGCGCGCACCAACTCGCACCCGCCGTCGCTGCTGGTGCTGGCGCTGGCCTCGGCCCAGTCGGGTGCGGCGATGCTGCTGCGGGACCGGCTGGCGCGGCTGCTGGCGCGGCCGGCGCTGTGGGCGCCGGTGGTGGTGGTCAACCTGAGCGCGATGACCGTGCTGTGCTGGCACCAGAGCGCGATGCTGGCGGCGGCCGTGCCCGCTTCGTTCGCGGGGCCGGTGGCCGGGCTGACGACGGCGCCCGTCACCGTGGGGTGGCTGGTGGCGCGGATGGCGTGGATGCCGGTGTTCGCGCTGCTGCTGGTCGCCCTCGCCCGCTACGCCCGCCGGTTCGAGGCTCCGGCGCGGGAGGGCCGGGGGGCTCCGGCGCTGCGGCGGACCGTGGCGGGGCTGCTGGCGGCGGGGTTCGCGGTGTTCGCGCTGGGGCTGGCGTAGGCCCCCACGCGCGGAGGGCGCCGCCCCCGAGTGGGGAGCGGCGCCCTCGTCGTACCGTACGGGCCCGCCCGGATCAGGCGATGGAGGCCGCCACGATCGCCGCGACGGCGAGGTTGCAGGAGGCCGTGACCCACACGGCGGGGTGCGGCTCGGGGTCGACCACTATGGCGCCGAGCTTGCCCGGGGTCACCAGGTCCAGCACCAGGAAGGCGACGGCCATCAGGACCAGGCCCAGCACGCCGAAGGCGGCGGTGGACAGCAGTCCCTTGCCGAAGTCGTCGTACGTCGTCCAGATCGAGGTGAAGACGATGCCGCCGATGCCGAGGAGCGCGGAGCTGAGCAGGAGGGCCGCGTTGCGGTTGCGCTCCTCCCAGATCTGCTTCGGGAGCTTCCCGGGCGTCAGCACGTCCACCAGGACGATGCCGAGGATCAGCAGAACGAGACCGAGGGCGCCGTATGCGCTCGTACGGCCGAGTCCGTTGACGATGTCGCTCATGGAGAAGAGGCCTGCCTGGGCGTGGTGGGGATGGGAAGGTGTGCCGAGCACGTGCGGTGGGGAGGCCGAATCTATCGCACGGCCCGGCCGCCGACCATGGGCAGGTCAGGACAGGGCAAAGGCCGGGCCCGCGCGGGACGGTGAGGCCGGGCGTGGACGCCGGTCCACCGCCCACCACTACGCCGGGCTCGCCGCCTTGTGCAGCCCCCGCCCGGCGGTATTGGTCTGCCCAGGTCCGTCCCGCCGGGGCGGGGATGGTGAACTTCCTTTGGCGGTCCCGGAGTTCCGCAGCCGTGTGGAGTTCCGGAAGCGGTTCCTTGACCTGGAGCCCGGTTGAGGTTCTAGCGTGGGGCCCATGGACATGGAAGTCACCGCCTGGCATTCGCTGCACAGCGCGATCAACGCCCAGCAGGACCGGCGCCCCCTCTCGCGGGCGAGCCTGCGCCGGATCGCCTCCTTCGCCCGCCCGCACCGGCGCGGGCTGACGCTCTTTCTGCTCCTCAGCGTGGTGGGCGCGCTCTTGGCGGTGGCCACCCCGCTGCTGGCCAGCCGGATCGTGGACGCGATCGTCCGGGGCGGCGACGACGGGCAGGTGACCCGGCTGGCGCTGCTGATCGCGGTGATCGCGCTCGCCGAGGCGGGGCTCGGTCTGCTGACGCGCAAGCTGTCCGCGACCCTCGGTGAGGGGCTGATCCTCGACCTGCGGACCGCGGTCTTCGACCACGTGCAGCGGATGCCGGTGGCCTTCTTCACCCGGACCCGGACGGGCGCGCTCGTCAGCCGTCTCAACAACGACGTGATCGGGGCGCAGCGGGCCTTCAGCAACACCCTGTCCGGGGTGGTCTCCAACACCGTGACGCTGCTGCTGACGCTGGGGGTGATGCTGAGCATCTCCTGGCAGATCACCCTGCTGGCCCTGGTGCTGCTGCCGGTGTTCGTGCTGCCGGCCCGCCGGATGGGCGCCCGGATGGCGGCGATGCAGCGGGAGGCGTCGGCGCTGAACGCCGCGATGGGCACCCAGATGACGGAACGGTTCTCCGCTCCCGGCGCCACCCTGGTCAAGCTGTTCGGGCGGCCCGCCGACGAGTCGGCCGAGTTCGCGGCGCGCGCGGCCCGGGTGCGGGACATCGGGATCCGTACGGCGATGGCCCAGTCGGCCTTCATCACCGCCCTCACCCTGGTCTCCGCGCTGGCCCTGGCGCTGGTCTACGGCCTGGGCGGCCACTTCGCCCTGCGCGGGACGCTCCAGGCCGGCGCGGTCGTCGCGCTCGCCCTGCTGCTGACCCGGCTGTACGCCCCGCTGACCGCGCTCGCGGGGGCCCGCGTCGAGGTGATGAGCGCGATGGTCAGCTTCGAGCGGGTCTTCGAGATCCTCGACCTGGAGCCGCTGATCGCCCAGAAGCCGGACGCCCGCCGGGTGCCCGAGGGGCCGGTGGCGGTGGAGTTCGACGGGGTGTCCTTCGGCTACCCGTCCGCCGACAAGGTCTCGCTGGCTTCGCTGGAGGAGGTCGCGACCCTCGACGCCCGGGGTGGCGCGCAGGTGCTGCACGAGGTGTCCTTCCGGGCCGAGCCGGGCCAGATGATCGCGCTGGTCGGCTCCTCCGGCGCCGGAAAGTCGACCATCGCCCAGCTGCTGCCCCGGCTGTACGACGCCGACGCGGGCGCGGTGCGCCTCGGCGGGATCGACGTACGCGACCTCACGGCCGACTCGATCCGCGAGACCCTCGGCATGGTCACCCAGGACGGCCACCTCTTCCACGAGTCGGTACGGGCCAACCTGCTGCTGGCCCGGCCGGACGCGGGCGAGGACGAGATCTGGGACGCGCTGCGCCGCGCCCGCCTCGACGGGCTCGTCGCCGCGCTGCCCGACGGGCTGGACACGGTGGTCGGCGAGCGCGGCTACCGGCTCTCGGGCGGCGAACGCCAGCGCCTGACCATCGCCCGGCTGCTGCTGGCCCGGCAGCGGGTGGTGATCCTCGACGAGGCCACCGCCCACCTGGACTCCACGTCCGAAGCCGCGGTGCAGGAGGCCCTGGCCGAGGCGCTGGCGGGCCGGACCGCCGTGGTGATCGCGCACCGGCTCTCGACGGTCCGGGCCGCCGATCAGATCCTGGTCGTCGAGGAGGGCCGGATCGTGGAACGGGGTACGCACGAGGAGCTGCTGGCGGCGGGCGGCCGCTACGAGGACCTGTACCGGACCCAGTTCGCCGCGCACGACACGCGAACCCCCGACGCCGTCGCGGGCGGCGCGGCCACGGGAGCATGATGCCGAAGGGCCCGGCGCCCCGGCGGGGCGCCGGGCCGGCGGATCCCGTCCGGTGGCCGCCGTTTGACCTTCGAGTGGGATGAGAGCCGATCATCGGCTCCATGGACGACACCCCCGAACTGATGGGCATCAGCGCCTTCGGCCGTCTCACCGGCCTCGCGCCGAGCGCCCTGCGCTTCTACGACGACTGCCGCGTACTGCTCCCCGCCCACGTCGACCCGGTCACCGGGTACCGGTATTACGCCGAGCCCCAGCGGGCCCGCGCCACGCTGCTGCGCGGGCTGCGCGAGACGGGGCTGGCCCTGCCCGACGTGGTCGCCGTCCTGGACGGGCCGCCCGAGCGGGCCCGGAGGGTGCTGGAGCGGCACCGCCTGGCGGTGCGGGAGTCGGGGCGGGCCGCCGACGCGGCGGTGCGCGCCGTCCTGGACACCCTCCCGGCGGCCCCCGGCCACACCGAGGTCACCCTCGGCGGTCCGGAGCTGGCGAGCGCCGTCCGGCAGGTGGCGCCGGCGGCCGGGCGGGATCCGGACGACCCCGTACTGGGCTGCGTGCTGGTGGAGTTCGACGAGGACGAGGTCCGCTTCGTGGCCACCGACCGCTACCGGCTCTCGGTGCGCACCCTGCGCCCCACCGCCGTGACCGGACCGCCCGGGCGGCTGCTGGTCGAGGCCCGGTCCCTGGCCGGGCTGGTGGTGTGGGCGGCCCGGGCGGACCGGGTGACGCTGACGGCGGGAGCGCCCGGCGCCCCCTTGGCCGTCAGCCACCCCGGCGGCACGCGCGAACTGCCGGTGACCGACGGCTCCTACCCCGCCTACCGGGACGTGCTCTCCGCGCTGGAGGCACCGCCGGTCCCCGCCCACCGGGTCATCGTGGACCGGCTCGCGCTCCTCGCCGTCCTCGACGCGCACGGGGAGGAGCCCGCCGTGGCCCTGGAGCCCGGCCCCGACCGGCTGCGGGTGGCCGGCATCGAGCTGCCGGCCGTGTGCGGGGTGTCCACACCGGTCCGGATCGGCTTCGACCCGGTGGTGCTGGGCAGCGCGCTGGAGGCCGGCGTGGGCCCGGACGTCCTGCTGGACCTCCCGTCCTGCCCGCGCCCCGCCCTCGTCCGCTCCGCCGACCAGGGCAGCTTCACCACCCTGGTCATGCCGGTCGCCCTGCCGGACGGCGCTCGGGACTGACGCCGTCCGTCCGGGTGGGGGCGGCCACGGCGGGCCCGGCCGCGGCCCCGCGCGTCCGGGACCTTCAGGGCGCGAGGACGTCGAGTTCCTCCAGCGCGCCCAGGGCGATCTGCCGGGTCAGGGCCTCGGCCGCGACGGCGTCCCCTTCCCGGACGGCCTCGGCGACCCGTATGTGGAGGGTGACGGCGGCCGGGTCCGGGTCGGGGAACATCACGGAGTGCTCGGTGCGGCCGGTGAGCACCTCGGCGACGACGTCGCCCAGCCGGGCGAACATCTCGTTGCCGGAGGCGTTCAGCACGACGCGGTGGAAGGCGACGTCGTGGTGGAGGTAGCCCGCCAGCTGGTGGCCGCGCGAGGTGCGGACCATGCCGAGGGCCGCTTCGGTGAGCTGCGCGCACTGCTCGGGGGTGGCCCGGGTGGCCGCGAGCCCGGCCGCGACGGGTTCGACCGCCGAGCGCAGGACGGTCAGGGAGCGCAGCTGCCGGGGCCGGTCGGGGCCGGCGAGGCGCCAGCGGATGACGCGCGGGTCGTAGACGTTCCACTCGTCGGCGGGGCGGACGGTGACGCCGACCCGGCGGCGGGATTCGACGAGCTGCATCGACTCCAGGACCCGGACCACCTCGCGGACCACGGTACGGGAGGCGTCGAAGCGGACGGCGATCTCGTCGGTGCGCAGCACGCTGCCGGGCGGGTACTCCCCCGCCGTGACGGCGAGGCCGAGGGTGTCCAGTACCTGGGTGTGGAGTCCTGGGCCCGGACTGCCTTCGGTGGTCATGGCGTAAGCGTACGGTGACGCCCCGGCGAACCAATGGTGTGATGTTTTACCGTCAACCTCTTGAATAAGTACTACTTAATGAGGTTCAGTGGGGGCCGCCCCGGGCTCCCCTGCCGGGTCGATGTCAACGAGGACAGCGAGGTACGACGTGAGCTCCCAGCGCGTCATTGTGGTGATGGGCGTGGCCGGCACGGGCAAGACGACCGTGGGCCGGCTGCTCGCGGAGGCCCTGGCCCTCCCCTACGCGGAGGGCGACGCCTTCCACCCGGCGGCGAACGTGGCGAAGATGTCGGCCGGCATTCCGCTGGACGACGCCGACCGCGGGCCCTGGCTGGACGCCATCGGCGCGTGGATCCGCGACCGGGCGGAGCGGGGCGGCGGCGTGGTCGCCGCCTCCAGCCTCAAGCGCGCGTACCGCGACCGGCTGCGCGCCGCGGCCCCCGGGACCGTGTTCGTCCACCTCACCGGGGACCGGGCGCTGATCGGGGAGCGGATGGCGGGGCGCACCGGCCACTTCATGCCCGCCACCCTGCTGGACTCGCAGTTCGCCACCCTCGAACCGCTCGGCGCCGACGAGGCCGGTGTCGCCGTACCCGTCGCCGGCGCCCCCGAGGAGATCACCGAACGGGCACTGGCCGCGCTCCGCGGCCTCTGACGGCCCGCCCGCCCCCCTTCCCCCACCCCTCCGCACAGTCAGGAACCCCACCGTGACCGGTCTCAGCGTCGAGACACTGGCAGCGGCCGCCCCCGGACCCATCACCTCGGCCGGTAACGCCCAGTTGGGCATCGCCGTCCTCTTGGGCATCGCCGTCATCGTCCTGCTCATCACCCGGCTGAAGATGCACGCCTTCCTGGCCCTGACCGTCGGTTCGCTGGCGCTCGGATCCTTCGCGGGCGCCCCGCTGAACAAGACGATCGCCAGCTTCACGGCCGGCCTCGGGGCCACGGTCGCGGGCGTCGGCGTCCTGATCGCCCTCGGCGCGATCCTCGGGAAGCTGCTGGCCGACTCCGGCGGCGCGGACGAGATCGTGGACACGATTCTGGCCCGCGCCAAGGGCCGGGCCATGCCCTGGGCCATGGTGCTGATCGCCTCCGTGATCGGACTGCCGCTCTTCTTCGAGGTCGGCATCGTGCTGCTGATCCCGGTGGTGCTGCTGGTCGCCAAGCGGGGCGGTTACTCGCTCATGCGCGTCGGCATCCCGGCACTGGCCGGCCTGTCGGTGATGCACGGGATGATCCCGCCACACCCCGGCCCGCTGGTCGCCATCGACGCCCTGCACGCCAACCTGGGGGTCACGCTCGCGCTCGGCGTCGTCGTCGCGATCCCGACCGTGATCATCGCCGGGCCGCTCTTCTCCCGTTACGCGGCCCGCTGGGTGGACATACCGGCGCCTGAGCGGATGATCCCGCAGCGTCCGTCGGCGGAGCTGGAGCGCCGCCCCCGCTTCGGGGCGACCGTCTTCACCGTGCTGCTGCCGGTGGCCCTGATGCTGGTCAAGGCCCTCGTCGACATCGTCGTCGACGACCCCGCCAGCGGGGTGCAGAAGGTCACCGACGTCATCGGCTCGCCGCTGATCGCCCTGCTGACGGCCGTGCTCGTGGGCATGGTCACCCTCGGCCGGGCCGCCGGGTTCACCCGGGAGCGGCTGTCGTCCACGGTGGAGAAGTCCCTCGCCCCGATCGCCGGCATCCTGCTGATCGTGGGAGCGGGCGGCGGCTTCAAGCAGACCCTCATCGACGCGGGCGTCGGCCAGATGATCCTGGACCTCTCGAAGAGCTGGTCCATCCCTGCCCTGCTGCTGGCCTGGCTGATCGCGGTGGCGATCCGGCTGGCCACGGGCTCGGCGACGGTCGCCACCATCTCGGCGGCCGGTCTGGTAGCCCCGCTCGCGGCGGGCATGTCCACGACGGAGACCGCGCTGCTGGTGCTGGCGATCGGCGCCGGTTCGCTCTTCTTCAGCCACGTCAACGACGCCGGGTTCTGGCTGGTCAAGGAGTACTTCGGGATGAGCGTCGGCCAGACCCTGAAGACCTGGTCGGTGATGGAGACCCTCATCTCGGTGACGGGCCTCGGCTGCGTGCTGCTCCTGTCACTCGTCCTGTGACACCCCCGTGCACCCCGTCGAGCTGGGCGGCGGCGAGCGCGAAGCCGTCCGCGGCCCGGGCACAGCGCTCCGCGACGGCGGCGACCTCGGCGCGGAAGGCGTCGGCCTGCGGGCCCCGCCAGTCCAGCGCGGCGGCGCCCGCCCGCAGCCGGCGGGCGTGGGAGCGCAGGGCCGCGCAGTGGCTGCGCAGGCCGTCGGAGGGTCCGGGCGGGGGCAGCCGCGGGGTGTCGCTCACGGGTGGCTCCAGGAGTCCGGGGCCGACGGGCGGCCGGTGTCGTCGCCGAGCGGGAGCAGCCGGCTGCCGGTGACCCGCCCGGCGACGGCGAGCGCATCGGCGTCGACGGCGCGGGCGGCTGCCGCCGAAGCCAGTACCCGCACCCGGGTGCGGGGGTCGGCGGGGGTCCGGGCGCCGGCCGGGGCGCCGGCCGGGGCGCCGGCCGGGGCGCCGACGGCGAACAGGTGGGTGACCGTATAGACGGCCGTGAACTCCCGGTCGGCGGCCAGGTCCACTGCGGTGCCGGCGCCCCTGCCGTGGCCGACCAGGACGAGTGCGCAGCCGGAGGGGACCACCGCGCGCAGGGCCCGGGCCACGTCCCGGGCCCGCGGCGCGTCCCCGTCGGCGAGCTGGACCACGTACCGGGTCGTGTTCCCGGGGCCCGTCAGCCGCTGGACCAGCGGGGTGTCGGCCGCGCCGGGCCGTGCCGCGTTGCGCAGGTACCCGGCGAGGGTGCCGGTGGTGTCGAGTGGGCCTGGCCGTCCGGGCGCCGGGCCGGGCTCCCCGTCCGGGCGGGGCCCCCGGGAGAGGAAGGCGCGCAGCGCGGCGCCGAGGCCGAGGAGCGGCTCCGGGGTCCGCGCGCGGCCGGTGGCGACCTGCCAGCCCGCGTGGTCGTTGAACGGGTTCTCGTCGGTCAGGGCCTGCCAGGCCAGGATGTCGGCGAAGGCCGGCGCCAGCAGGGTGAAGGCGTGCGCCGGGCCCCGCTCGCGCAGCATGCTCCGGAAGGCGCGGGCCGCCTCGTCCTGCCGGCCCTCCGCGACCGCCGCCAGGACGGCGGCGCAGTAGGGGTCGGCGAGCAGATCGGGCCGGTCCGCGCCGGCGACGCGGATCCGCGCCTTCAACCCGCAGACGGCGGTGGTCACCGCGAGGCTCTCCCGGCCGGCCAGGATCCCGGCGAACCACCCCGCCCGGGCCACGCCCCGCCCGCGCGGGGCCCAGCCGAGGCCCGCCGGGTCGGTGAGCGTGCGCAGCAGGGTCCGCCAGGCCCGGCGCCGGCGGCCGCCGCGCCCGACGAGGGCGGCGACGGGCAGGCGGGCGCCGAGGGCGATCCCCGAGGCGTACCGGGCGGCTTCGCCCACGGCGTCGGCGGCCTCGGCCAGCTCCCGGCACAGGGCGTCGAGCGCGTCGACGTCCGGGTCGGTGGCCGGCACGGTCACGGCGTCGGACATGGGCTCCTCGCGGGGGTGCGGAAGGGCTGCGGCCGGTGGGACCGTCCACGGGCCACGGCCCGGCCGGGCGTCCGCGTACGGCGACTTCGGCATCACCGTACGACGGCCCCTGCGGGCGCGCGCTCCGACTGCGCTACGGGAGTGGGTCGAGGCCCGTGAGCAGGGCGGCGGTGTCCAGGCCGGTGGCCAGGTAGTCGGTGAAGAGCAGGTTGTGCAGGGCCCAGCGCGAGCGCCTGCTCCGGATGAGGCCGACGGCCTCGGCGGCGGCCGCACCCCGGCCGACGAGGCACTGGGCGACGACGAGGCCGGAGCGGTTGTAGCCGTGGAAGCAGCGCACCAACGTCTTTCGGCCGGACTCCAGGGCTTGTGCGGCGGCCTCGGCGAGCTCGCGGACGGTGCCGAGCTGGGCGGCCGTGAGGGGGCCGTCGGGCATCTCGCCGACGAGGTGCTCGGCGGCCGGGCCGGGGCCGTGTCCGGGCCGGGTGTAGAGGCTGATGACGAGGTCGAACTCGTCGGTGACGACGGCGGGGCGCAGTTCTCCGGCGGCGACCGCCCAGACGTGGCCGCCCATCCAGAGGCCGGGGGTGATCTCGTCCCAGGGACTGGTGGGGACGGGCGCGTCGGGGTTCTTCCCGCGGGGCTTCGTCATCGTTCCGGGATCGTACAACGGGCTTTCAGGCGACGGGGGTTGCGGCGAAGACGGCCTCACGGAAGGCGGTGCGCAGCGGGGCGGCGGCGGGGTCGGGGGCGGACGCGGACGCGGGGTCGGGGGCGGTCGTGATGCCCGGCAGGAGGGCCGCCCAGAGGTCGTGCCGGGGTGAGATCCACAGGGCCGGACCGGTGGGGGCCGGGGGGTGGTGGGTCCAGACGCCAGCGGGGGCCGGGTGCCAGAGCAACCCCCGGGCGGGGGTGAGTTCGCCGGTGCGGATGCGCAGGGATTCCGCCGTCCAGGACCGGCTGATGGGGTGGTCGGCGGCCGAGAGCAGGTGGCGCGGGAAGCGGACCAGGTCGGCCAAGGGCGCGTAGAGGGTGCCGTCGGCGAAGCGGGTGCGGGTCATGCCGAGCGGGCGCCAGATCCGGGCGGCGGCGAACTCGGCCAGCGGGGTGCCGGTCAGGTGTTCGGCGAGCCGGGTGAGGGCGGCGAGGGCGGGCGGGCCGTCGCCGCGCGTGAGCAGGTGGTGGGCGGTGGCGCCGCCGGGGAGTCCCGCCGCGGCGGCTTCCCCGTAGGCGGTGAGCGGGGTGTGGAGGGCGAGTTCCCCCTCGGCGACGAGGTGGCCGAGGACGGGCCAGAGCGCGAGCACCGCCGTGAGGCCGCCGACGTCGAGGGGGGTGTCGCGGTCGCCGGGCGAGCCCGTGTGGACGGCGTCCGCCGACCCCGCCGCCCAGACGGCGTCCGGGTCGGCGGAGCGGACGAGGGCCTCGATGGCGCCCTCCGGCAAGCGGTACGGGGTCATGCCCGGCACGCTACGTCGCCCCGCGCGGCCTCCCGGGCGCGTCGCGGCCCTGTCGCGGGCCGCCACCCGAATGCCGGGGGCGGGTGACGCGGGGGCCGGCGGATGGTCGGCCCTGGCCGGGGCGGTCGGTCACCCGCCCGGAGTTGACCAGGGGCTTGCCATAGCCGTGGCGCGTGACGAAGCGGGCGTCGAGCCCGCCGTCCGTGATCCTGGGGAGTCGCTTTCGCGCCACGGGGCTGCGGCCGCGTCCGGGCGCCGGCTGGCCCTTCCGGGCGCGGCGCGCCAGCCTGGGGACATGACCGATCCCGCCTCCGGCGCCGCCGTGCCCCCGCCCGACGCAGGCAGCTCCAGGCCGTCCGGCGGCACGGACGGGCCGCCGCCGGGGGCCGGTGGGCGGCCTCCCGGGGCCGGTGCGCCGCCGCCGGGAGCCGGTGGGCCGCCGCCCGGGGCCGCCAGTCCCCCACCGCCCGGCGGTGGTGCGTCGCCGGGCGGGGCCGGTGCGCCGCCATCCGGAGCGAGTGTGCCGTCGCCGGGGGCGGGTGCGCCGTCGCGGGGGGCCGGTGCGCGGTCGCCGGGGGCCGGTGCGTCGCCACCGGGAGCTGGGCCGCATTCCGGGGCCGCCGGCACGCCACCGCCTGATGCCGGTACACCACACCGCGGAACCGGTGCGCCGCCACCCGGAGCCGGTGGGCCGCATTCCGGGGCCGCCGGCACGCCACCGCCCGAGGCCGGCACGCCACCGCCCGGGGCAGGTGTGCCGCCACCGGGAGCCGGTAGGACGCCGTCCGGGGCCGCCGGTCCCCCAGCGCCCGGGGTCGGTCCCCCGCCGCCCGGCGCGGATCTCGCGCCCGGGGTTCCGTTGCGGTCCGCGCGGGGGCGGTGGATCGTGCTCGCCACCGTGCTCGGGTCGACCATGGCGCTGCTGGACTCGACCGTCGTCAACGTGGCGCTCCCGCGCATCGGGCGGGATCTCGGTGCCGACCTGGCGGTGCTCCAGTGGACCGTCAACGCCTACCTGCTGACCCTGGCCGGCCTGATCCTCGTCGGCGGGGCCCTCGGCGACCGGTTCGGGCGCCGCCGGATCTTCGTGCTCGGGGTGCTGTGGTTCGCGGCCGGCTCGCTGCTGTGCGGGCTCGCGCCGACCGAGGGCGTGCTCATCGCCGCCCGCGCCCTCCAGGGCGTCGGCGGAGCGCTGCTCACGCCCGGCTCGCTGGCGCTGATCCAGGCCTCGATCCACGCCGAGGACCGGGCCCGCGCGGTCGGCCTGTGGTCCGGGTTCGGCGGAGTGGGCGCCGCCGTCGGGCCGTTCCTGGGCGGCTGGCTGGTGGACGGGCCGGGCTGGCGGTGGGTGTTCCTGATCAACGTGCCGGTGGCCGCGGTGTGCGTGCCGGTCGCGCTGAGACACGTACCGGAATCTCGGGATCCGCACGCGCACGGGCGGTTCGACGTGCTCGGGGCCGTGCTCGGCGCCGCCTCCCTCGCCCTGGTCACCTACGCCCTGATCGAGGCCAGGACCGGGTCGTGGCTGGTCGTGGCCGCCGCGGTCGGCGGGATCGTGCTGGGCGGCGCGTTCGTCCACGTCGAGCGGCGGCGGCCGGATCCGATGGTGCCGCCGGACATCTTCTCCTCCCGGCTGTTCACGGCCGTCAACCTGGTCACCCTCTGCGTGTACGCGGCCTTCGGCGGGTTCTTCTTCCTCGTCGTGCTCCAGCTCCAGGTGGTGGCCGGGTACTCGGCGCTGGGGGCGGGCGCCGCGCTGCTGCCGACCACCGTGCTGATGCTGCTGCTGTCGGCCCGTTCGGCGGCGCTCGGGGAGCGGATCGGGCCGCGCATCCCGCTCACGGTGGGCCCGCTGCTCTGCGCGGCCGGGATGCTGCTGATGCTGCGCGTGGGCCCGGCGGCCTCGTACGTACGGGACGTGCTGCCGGCCCTGGTCGTGATGGGCGCCGGGATGGTCACCCTGGTGGCTCCGCTGACCGCGACCGTCCTGTCCTCGGTGGACCCCGGCCGGGCGGGCCTGGCCAGCGGCATCAACAACGCGGCCGCCCGCGCCGCCGGTCTCCTCGCGGTGGCGGCGCTGCCGCTGCTGGCCGGGATGGGCCCGGACGCCTACCTGTCGGCCGATGCCTTCGACGCCGCTTTCGGGCGGGCCATGCCCTGGTGCGCGGGAGTGCTGGTGGTGGGGGCGGCGCTGGCCTGGGCGACCGTACGCTCCCCCGCGCCCGGCGAGCCCCATCCGCACCAGCAGTGCCGTACCCAGTGCGGGGTCACGGCGCCGTCCCTGGAACCCCCGGCCACGGCCGACGGGTGAGACGGCTCCGGTTCCGGAAGGCCCTCGCGTGTGCTGGAGCACGGCCGCGGACCTGACGGCGGGCACGGTGGTGTCGGCCGTCGGGGTGGTGTGCCTGGCCCGGGTGCGGCGGGCCCGGGACCTGCCCGTCGCCGCGCTGCCGCTGCTGCTGGGCGCGCACCAGCTGATCGAGGCCGCCGTCCGGCACACGGGCGGCGGCTGCGGTCCGGCGACCACGGCCTGGGCGGTGATCGCCCTGCCGCTGCTGCCCGTGTGGGTGCCGCTCGGCGTGCTGCTCGCCGCCGGGCCGGGGGCCGGGCGGCGGTTGTGGGGGACGGCCGTCGTGGGTCTGGCCACCGCCGCCGTGCTCGCGGCCTGCCTCGCGACCCGGCCGGTGACCGCCGAGGTCCGGGGGCGGCTGGTGGGTTACGGGGTGGACGTGCCGTACGCGCCGCTGGTCGTGGCGGGCTACCTGTACGCCACACTCGGCGCCCTGCTGCTCGGCCGTGACCGCCGGCTGCGGCTGCTGGGCGCCGTACTGACCGTGGGGGCGCTCCTCTGCGCGGCGCTGTGGCGGCTGGCGTTCGCCTCGACGTGGTGCGCCTTCGCCGCGGTGGCCTCGGTGCTGGTGCTGGGCTGGGTGCGGCGGCCGGTGGATCCGCCCGGCGGCGGCTACTGGTTCCGGCCGCCCAGCACGAAGAGCAGGTACACGAAGAAGGCGAAGAGGTGGCCGACGAACAGGTAGGCGACCAGCCGGATGACCAGCCCGCGCGGGAACCGCGACTCGACGCGTCCCAGCAGCCCCTTGGCGTCGTCCGCGGGCACCTCCACGGTGGCTGCGGTCGCCGCTTCGGCGGCGGGTCCAGGCGCGGCCTCGGCGGGGGAGGTCTCGGCTCCGGCTCCGGCGGCGACGGCCGTTTCGGTCTCGGCGGCGGCCCCGGTGGCGGTCTTCTCGGCTGCGGTCGTCTCGGCTGCGGTCTTCTCGGACGTGGTGGACATGTTCTCCCCCTGGGTCATGGGTACGGTTCCTCGACTGTCTCGGCTGTCAGGGCCGCGGCGCGGCGGAGCCGCCGAGGCACAGCCCGGCGAGGCTGCTCTGCAGCAGGGTGTGGACGAACAGCAGCTCGGCTCCGCCGTGTCCCGGCGCTCCGATCCGGTGCGGGGTCAGCGAGTCGAAGTGCGCGCTGTCCCCCGGCTCCAGCAGGTACGCGGTCTCCCCCAGGCGCAGCCGCAGCTGCCCGCCGAGCACGTACAGCCACTCCTCTCCGGGATGTACGCGGACCAGTTCGCCCTGGCCGCTCCCCTGCGGGACGTGCACGCGCAGCGCCTGCATCCCCCGCCCGGGGGCCCCGGCCTGCCAGTACGTCCAGCCGTCGGCCTCGCGGGCCCCGGCGCCCCCGGCCCGTACGATGGGGTCGGCGACGGCCTGGGTCTCGCCGAGCAGCTCCGAGACGGTGGTGCCGTAGGTGCGGGCCAGTCCCAGGAGCAGCGGCAGCGAGGGCTGGCGGCGGCCGGTCTCCAGTCGGGACAGGTGGGCGGGTGACAGCCTGGCCCGGGCGGCGGCGGCCTCCAGGGTGAGGCCGGCGCGGCGGCGCAGCTCGCGCAGTTGCGGGGCGACGGCGGGCAGCTGGTCGGCGATACCCTCGTCGGGGCCGTCCGGCCCGTCGGCACTGGGGTTCATACCCCGATTGAGCCAGAATCTTGCCCGAGCGGCAATTTTCTTGCCTCTGAGGCAAAATCACCCGGCGTCCGGGTTGCCCCGGCCCCGTTCGCCGCCCGCGAACCCGCCCTGTTCCAGCACCGCCTGCACGGTGTCGGCTTCCCCGGCGTTCTTGTCCGGGCGGTACCGCAGGACGCGGGCGAAGCGCAGGGCGACCCCGGCCGGGTAGCGCGGGGAGCGCTGGAGGCCGTCGTAGGCGATCTCGACGACCAGTTCGGGCCGGACCCGGACCGTGAAGCCGTCGTCGTGTTCGGCGAGTTCGCCCAGCCGCTCGGTCTGCCAGCGCAGCATCTCGTCGGTGAGCCCCTTGAAGGTCTTGCCGAGCATCGCGAACGTGCCGTCGGCGGCCCGCGCCCCGAGGTGCAGGTTCGAGAGCAGGCCGGTGCGGCGGCCGTGGCCCCGTTCGGCGGCCAGCACCACCAGGTCGAGGGTGTGCACCGGCTTGACCTTGAGCCAGCGCTTGCCGCGCCGGCCCGCCGCGTAGGGCGAGTCGAGGGCCTTGACCAGGACCCCCTCGTGGCCCCGGGCCAGCGACTCGGCCAGGAACTCGTCGGCGGCGGCCCCCTGGGCGGCCGGATCCTCCACCGCCAGCCGGCGGACCCGGGCCTCCTCCGGGACGAGCCCGGCCAGGGCCTCGTACCGTTCGCGGACCGGCAGGTCGAGCAGGACCCGGTCGCCGAGGGCCAGCAAGTCGAAGAAGTGCGCGCTCACCGGCAGGGTGCGCCGGGCGGCTGCCACGTCGATGCGGGAGCCGACGCGGGAGGCGATCTCCTGGAAGGGCACCGGGCGGCCGTCGGCGCCGTGTCCGATGACCTCGCCGTCGAGGATGAACCGGTCCCCCGGCAGGCTCCGGGCGAGTTCGGCGACCTCGGGCAGCCGGTCGGTGATCTCGTCCAGCGACCGGGTGTACACGCGGACGTCGTCGTCCGCCCGGTGGACCTGGACGCGGATCCCGTCGAGCTTCTCCTCCACGGCGCACGGCCCCAGCGCGGTGAGGGCGTCGGCCACGGACCGGGCGGTTCCGGCGAGCATCGGCTGTACGGGCCGGCCGACGCGCAGGGTCACCCCGCGCAGCGCGGCGGCGCCCTCGGCGAGTACGGCCGTCGCCACCCGGGGCAGCGAGCCGTCCAGCATCACGGCCCGGCGCAGCTCGGCGGCGGGCACTCCGGCGGCCTGGGCGACCCCGTCCAGGGCCACCGCGTCGAGGGCGCCCTGGCGCACCTCGCCGGAGAGCAGGCTGCGCAGGAAGCGCTGTTCCTCGGCGGTGGCGGCGCCCAGCAGGACGTCGACGATGCGGTCGCGGGCCGCGCGGGCCCCGGGGCCCGCGACGGCGGCCAGTTCGGTCACCGCCTCGTCGACGGCCCGGACGGTCAGGGAGGGTTGCGCCGCCGGGGGCGCGTCCCGGCCCAGGGTGCGCCAGCCGACGCCGGGGCGCCCCTGCGGGAGGCGTCCGGAGAGGTAGGCGATGACCAGCCCCGCCTCGTCGGCGGGGGCGGCGGCGAACAGCTCCGCGAGCAGGGCGGTCTTGCGTGAGCGGGCGGTGGTCCCGGCGACTTCCCGGGACACGCGCGCGACCTCGGCCAGCAGCATGCCGCCCATCCTCCCGCCGTGCGGGCCCGCGCGCAGGTCGGCGCGGGCCGGGCGTACCGCGGGCGCGGTACGCCGGGCGGGAAGGAGTACGCCTGGAGAAGGGGGGAGGCTCCACCTGGGGGATCCCGCGTACGGCGATCACCGGCCGTAAGGTTCCCGGTATGAAGCCACGACTGCCCCGGCGGCGCCGCGACCGCCTGCTCGCCGGCGCCGCCGCCCTCGCGGTCCTGGCCGGGGCCGGAACCTGGACGGCGGCCGCCGCGTCCGGGGACGCCCCGGCCGTGCACCGCGAGGACCGGGTCCTGAACCTGCCGGGCCCGGATGCCGCCACGACCGGGATCGACACCTCCTTCTTCACCGCCGGGGACGCCGGCTCGCGCCGTCCGGCGGTGCTCCTCGGGCACGGTTTCGGCGGCAGCAAGGACGACGTCCGGGCGCAGGCCGAGCGGCTGGCCCGCGACGGGTACGCCGTCATGACCTGGTCGGCGCGCGGCTTCGGCCGCTCCGGCGGGAAGATCGGCCTGAACGACCCCGAGCACGAGGTCAAGGACGTCTCCGCGCTGATCGACTGGCTGGCCCGCCGGCCCGAGGTGCGCCTCGACGCGGACGGCGATCCCCGCGTGGGCGTCGCCGGAGCCTCGTACGGGGGCGCGATCTCACTGCTGGCCGCCGGGTACGACCGGCGGGTGGACGCCATCGCCCCGCAGATCACGTACTGGAACCTGGCCGACGCCCTCTTCCCGCAGGGTGTCTTCAAGAAGCTGTGGGCCGGGATCTTCTTCACCACCGGCGCCGCGGGCGGCCTCCAGACGGCCCCCGCGCCGGTGCCCTCGGCGGCCCCGACGCCGGGCCGGGCGGGGCCGCAGGCCGCCGGCTGCGGGCGGTTCGAGGACGAACTGTGCGCCATGTACGAGCGGGTCGCGGTCGCCGGGAAGCCCGACGCGGAGGCCCGCGCGCTCCTGGAGCGGCGCAGCCCCTCGGCCGTGGGCGACCGGATCAAGGTGCCCACCCTGATCGTGCAGGGCCAGGACGACTCCCTCTTCCCGCTGGACCAGGCCGACGCCATGGCCGGGGCCATCGCGGCGAACGGTGCTCCCGTCTCCGTGGACTGGGCGGCCGGCGGGCACGACGGCGGCATGCGCGAGTCCGGCCGCGTCGAGCAGCGGGTGACGGCCTGGTTCGACCGCTACCTGAAGGGGGACGAGGGCGCCGACACCGGCCCGGCCTTCCGGGTCTCGCGCTCCGGCGGCCTCGACTCCACCGACGGCCTGGTCAAGCTGCGCGGGGCGAGCGGCGACCGCTACCCCGGCCTGACCTCCTCCCCGCGCGCGATCGCGCTGAGCGGACGGGAGCAGACCTTCGCCAATCCGGCGGGCGGCGCCCCGCCCGCGCTGTCCTCGCTGCCCGGCATCGGCGGGCAGTTCGCCTCGCTGGGAGCCGGGCTGTCGCTGGACTTCCCCGGGCAGAACGCCCGCTTCGAATCGCAGCCGCTGACCGAGGAGGTACGGGTCACCGGGACCCCGACCCTCACCCTGGACGTGAGGTCGACGGCTGCCGACGGGGCGGCCGTCCTGTTCGGCAAGGTGTACGACGTGGGGCCCGACGGCCGCCAGCAGGTGCTGCCGAGCCAGCTCGTCGCGCCGGTACGGGTGGAGGACGCCGGGCAGGGCCGCACGGTGCGGCTGCGGCTTCCGGCGATCGACCACTCCGTCCAGGCCGGACACCGGCTGCGGGTGATCCTCGCCGCGACCGACCTCGGTTACGCCTCCCCCGCCGCGCCCGCCGCCTACACCGTCTCGGTCCGGGGGCCGCTGGACGTGCCCGTCGCGGACGGGGTCCGCACGGCCGCGGCCGGCCTGCCCGGCTGGGTGTGGTGGCTGCCGCTGGGGGCGCTGGCGCTGGCCGGGGGGCTGCTCGGGGTCCGGCCCGCCGGCCGGGGTCGCGGGGCGGTGCGGCCGGGCGCAGCGCAGCCCGAACCCGCGCTGGCCGACGTACCACTGGACATCACCGGGCTGACGAAGCGGTACGCGAAGGCGCAGGACCGCTACGCCGTGCGGGACCTGTCCTTCCGCGTGGAGAAGGGCCAGGTGCTCGGTCTGCTCGGGCCGAACGGGGCCGGGAAGACCACCACCCTGCGCATGCTCATGGGGCTGATCACGCCGGACGCCGGGGAGATCCGCGTCTTCGGGCATCCGATCCGGCCGGGCGCTCCCGTGCTGTCGCGGGTGGGGGCGTTCGTGGAGGGCGCCGGGTTCCTGCCGCATCTGACGGGCCGCGCCAATCTGGAGCTGTACTGGCAGGCCACCGGCCGGCCCGCCGAGGACGCGCACCTGGCCGAGGCCCTGGAGATCGCCGGGCTCGGCGACGCCCTGGAGCGGGCGGTGCGCACCTACTCGCAGGGCATGCGGCAGCGGCTCGCCATCGCGCAGGCCATGCTGGGCCTGCCCGACCTGCTGATCCTCGACGAGCCGACCAACGGTCTGGACCCGCCGCAGATCCGCGAGATGCGCGAGGTGATGATCCGTTACGCGGCGGCCGGGCGAACGGTCATCGTCTCCAGCCACCTGCTGTCGGAGGTGGAGCAGTCCTGCACCCACCTGGTGGTCATGGACCGCGGGCGGCTGGTGCGGGCGGGTGAGGTCGCCGAGATCACCGGCGGCGGGGACACCCTGCTGGTCGCCCTGGAGGGCCCGGTGTACGGGATGACCGTCGAGAAGGTCGCCGCCCTGGAGGGCGTGGCCTCGGCGGTGGCCGGGGACGGCGGGATCCTCGTACGCCTCGACGGCGCGACGCCCGCCACGCTGATCGCCGAACTCGTACGGCTGGACGTGCCGGTGTCGGCGGTGGGACCCCACCGCCGGCTGGAGGACGCGTTCCTCACCCTGATCGGAGGTACGGCATGAGCGCCGACCAGGAGACCGCGGTGGCGGCCTCGACCGCAGCGGCAACGGCCTCGGCCGCACCCGGCGGTGAGACGGCGCCGGGTGGTGAGACCGCGCCCGGCTACCGGGCGGGGCGGACGCTGCCGCTGCGCGTGGAGGCGCTGCGGCAGTGGCGCAGGCGGCGGACGCTGGTGATGGGCGGGGTGCTGGCCGCACTGCCCTTCGTCATGATCATCGCTTTCGCGGTGGGCGGCGGGCCTGACAACGGGCCCGGCGGGGGCGGCAACGGCCGGATCAGCCTGATCGACTCGGCGACGGCCTCGGGCGCGAACTTCGCCGTGACCTGCCTGTTCGTGTCGGCCGGGTTCCTTCTGGTGGTGCCGGTGGCGCTGTTCTGCGGGGACACCGTGGCCTCGGAGGCCGGCTGGTCCTCGCTGCGCTACCTGCTGGCCTCGCCGGTGCCACGGGCGCGGCTGCTGTGGAGCAAGCTGGTGGTGGCGCTGGGCTTCAGCCTCGCCGCGATCGTGCTGCTGCCGGCCGTCGCGCTGGCGGCGGGGACGGCCGCGTACGGGTGGGGGCCGCTGAAGCTGCCGACCGGCGGGGTGCTCCCGGCCGGGGACGCCCTGCCGCGCCTGGCGCTGGCCGTCGCCTTCGTCTTCGTATCGCAGCTGGTCACGGCGGGGCTGGCGTTCTGGCTCTCGACGCGGACGGACGCGCCGCTGGGCGCGGTCGGTGGCGCGGTCGGGCTGACCATCGTGGGGAACGTGCTCGACGCGGTGACGGCCCTGGGGTCGTGGCGCGAGTTCCTGCCCGCGCACTGGCAGTTCGCGTGGGCGGACGCCTTGCAGCCGCAGCTGGAGTGGGGCGGGATGATCAAGGGCACGGTGGTGTCGGTGTCGTACGCGGTGGTGCTGTTCGCGCTCGCCTTCCGCGGGTTCGCCCGCAAGGACATCGTGTCGTGAGGGGGGAGGGCGCCGAGGGCCCGCTCGGCGCCCATCCCGCCTCGGGGTGCGGCGCCGGTTACGCCGGGATGCCCGTCGCGGCGTCGATCTCGGCCAGCAGCTCCGGCTCCAGCGGGCGGTCGGCCACCGCCGCGTTGGTCCGTACCTGCTCGGCGGAGGTGGCGCCGGCGATGACGGAGGCACAGCCGGGCTGCGCGGAGAGCCAGCCGACGGCGAGTTCCAGGAGGGTGCGCCCGTACTTCTCCGCGAGGGCGGCGAGGGCCTCCACCGTGTCCAGGCGCTCCTCGGTCAGGTAGGAGTCGCGCCCTTCGAGGCGGGAGCCCGCCGGTACGGGGGCACCCCGGCGGATCTTGCCGGTGAGGAGGCCGTTGGCCAGCGGGAAGTACGGCAGGACGCCGACGCCGTAGTGCACGGCGGCGGGGACGAGTTCCCGCTCGGCGGAGCGCTGGAGCAGCGACCACTCGTTCTGCGCCGAGACGAAGGGGACCGCGCCGGTCTCCCGGGCCACGTGGGCGGCTTCGGCGAGCTGCCAGCCGCTCAGGTTGGAGTGGCCGATGTAGCGGACCTTCCCCTCGGTGACGAGTTCGGTGAGCGCAGCGAGGGTTTCGGCGATGGGCGTGGCGGGGTCGGGGCTGTGCAGCTGGAAGAGGTCGATGTGGTCGGTCTCCAGGCGGCGCAGGGACTCCTCGACAGCCCGCCGGATGTACGCCCGGCCGCCCCTGGCTCCGGCGGCGGGCCCGTACCCCATGTCGACGCCGTCGTAACCGAACTTGGTCGCCAGCACCACCTGGTCCCGGCGGCCCTTGAGGGCCTGGCCGAGGTGGCTTTCGGAACCGCCCGCGCCGCCGTAGATGTCGGCGGTGTCGAGGAGGGTGATGCCCGCGTCGAGGGCCGCGTCGACCACGGCGCGGGTGGCCGCGGCGTCGAGGCGGCCGCCGAAGTTGTTGCAGCCGAGGCCGACGGCGGAGACCTGCAGACCTGAACTGCCCAGCGGGTGATAGCGCATGCGTTCTTCCTCCACGCTCGTCCGTTACATGATCACTCCATCGGGGGGAGTCTAGGGGGCAGGGGACGGGTATCCCGGCACCTCACAGATCCAGGGTGACGACCGTGGGGTGGCCGAGGTCGGGCCGGTCGCGCAGCGGCAGGGTGGTGCCGGGGCGCTCCAGTTCGAGCAGGACGATCTCGTTGTGGCCGGCGCGCCAGAGGGGGGCGGGTGCGTACAGGGTGCGCTGGGGGCCGCGCGGGGTGTCGTAGTGGCCGAGGAGGAATCCGTTCAGCCAGACGAGGCCGGTCCCCCAGCCGGAGACGTCGATGAAACCGTCGGCGGGGGTGAGGTCGGTGGTGTGGGTGAAGCGGTGGAAGGCGGGGGTGAGGGCGGGCGGCCGGTCCGCCGTCCAGGCGAGGGCGGTGAGGGGCGTGAGGTCGGCGAGGGGCAGCGGCCGGATCTCCCATCCGAAGAGGTGCTGGTGGCCGTGGCGCACCGCGCGCCAGATGCCCTTGCGGTCGTCGAGCAACGGCCCGTAGTTCACCCGCCCCTGGGCCCGGACGAGCAGGTCGAGCACCATGCCGTCCTCGCCGACGGCCAGGTCGAGCCCCTCGTCGGGGGCGTTGCGGTCGAGGACGCCGAGGGGGCATCCGCCGGCGAAGACGTACGCCCGGTCGCCGAGCCCGTCGATCCGCAGGGGCATCGCGGGGCGCGGGCCCGTGAGGGTGGTGCGGTAGTGGATCAGCCCGTGCGTCTGGCCGAGCTTCTCCATGGACTCGGGCGCGGGGCGCAGGTGGGGCGGGCCGCCGAGGAGGCCGAGCGCGGGCAGCAGGGGCGTACTGCCCGCCGGGGTCGCCTCGGCGGGGGCCATCCGGGGGCGCGGGCCGGGCAGCGGGTCCGGCGGGAGGGGCACGTACCGGCCGATGACCTCGCGGAAGGCATGGAACTTGGGGGTGAGTTCGCCGGCCTCGCCGATCGGGGCGTCGTAGTCGTAGCTGGTGACGGTGGGCTGGTAGCCGGGGTCGCAGGGGCGGGAGCCGGTGTGGTTGGCTCCGGCCCAGAAGCCGAAGTTGGTGCCGCCGTGGGCCATGTAGAGGTTGACGGAGGCTCCGGTGGCCAGGAGTTCGTCCAGCGCGGTGGCGGCGTCCCCGACGGAGCGCACGTGGTGGTCCTCGCCCCAGTGGTCGAACCAGCCGATCCAGAACTCCATCGCGGTGAGCGGGCCGGTCCGCTGGTAGCGGCGCAGGGCGGCGAGCCGTTCGGCGGGGCGCGCGCCGAAGGTGGCGGTGGCGAGGCGGCCGGGGACGGTGCCGCCCTGGAGCATCGCGTCCTCGGGACCGTCGGCGGTGAAGAGCAGGCAGTCGACCCCGCGTTCGACCAGGGCCCGTTCGATGTGGGCGCGGTAGGGGCGGTCGTTGCCGTAGGACCCGTACTCGTTCTCGATCTGTACGGCGACCACCGGGCCGCCCCGGCTCGCGAGGTGGGGCAGCAGTTCCGGGACGACGAGGTCGAACCAGCCGTCGGCCTCGGCCTGGAAGCGGGGGTCGGAGCAGCGCAGGCGCAGGCCGTCGACGGCGAGGAGGCGTGCGGGCAGGCCGCCGAAGTCCCATTCGGCGCAGATGTACGGCCCTGGGCGGACGATGGCGTCGAGGCCGAGGTCCTGCGCGGTGCGCAGGAAGCGGCCGACGTCGCGCCAGCCGGTGAAGTCGCCCTTGCCGGGGGCCGTCTCGTGGAAGTTCCACGGGACGTAGGTGTCCACGGTGTTCGCGCCCAGGGCGCGGAGCCGCCGGAGCCGGTCCTCCCAGAGGTCGGGGTGGACCCGGAAGTAGTGCAGGGCGCCCGAGACGATGCGGTGGGGGTGGCCCGCGCGGCGGAATCCGTCCTGGTCGTACGTGAGCATGAGCTGACTCCCGGGGAGGGTCGGTCGAGCCGCCGTGAGGTGCCGGACGCCGCCGAATATATGAACGGGCCGTCCGAGCCGTCAATGACCGGTTGAACGCAATCGATCGAATCGATCGTCCGGGCTGTTTATGATGGGCGGCGATCGACCGGTGGCCGGCTGAGCGGCTGAGACCGGCTGACCGACTCCAGGGGGCGACGTGCGACCACATGTGGACCAGCGGCAGGCGCGGGTGCTCGCGCTCGTGCGGGAGCGGGGCAGTGTGCGGGTGGCGGAGCTGGCCGTGGAACTGGGCATCTCCCCGGTGACGCTGCGGCGGGACGTCGAGGCGATGGCGGCCCGGGGGGAGATCCACCGGATGCACGGGGTGATCAGCCGGGTGGCGGAGCCGCTCCCGGGGCGGGGCGCGGCCACCGGGCCGGCCGTCGGCGCGGGCGCGGGTCTGGTGGTCGGCATGGTGGTGCCGACCACCGAGTACTACTACGCCGACGTGGTGCGGGGCGCCCGCGAGGTGGTCGAGGCGCGGGGCGCACGGCTGACCGTGGGCCTGACCCGGTACCTGCCGGGCGAGGACCGGACGCAGGCCGGGCGGCTGCTGTCGACCGGCGCCGACGGGCTGCTGCTGACCCCGAACTGGGAGTCCGGGGCGGCGGCCCCCGGGGAGGGCGCCTGGACGGCGGAGCTGCCGGTGCCGGTGGTGCTGGTGGAACGGTGGGCTCCGCCGGGGCATCCGGGGGCGGCGCTGGACCGGGTGGTGTCGGACCACGCGCACGGGGCGGCGGGGGCGGTGCAGCACCTGGCGCGGCGGGGACACCGGCGGATCGCGCTGGCCAGCCAGGAGACGCCGACCTCGGCGCGGCTGCGGGCCGGGTACGAGGCGGCCGTGGCCGCGCTCGGGCTGGAGCCGGCGCCCGCGTGGCCGCCGGTGGAGACGGCCGCGCGGACGGGTACGGATCCGGCGGACCCGCAGGCGGGCGCGGGCGCGCTGTCGGTGGCCGATCGCTTCGCGCGGACCCTGGACTACCTGTACCGGGCCGTGACGGAGGGCGGCGTGACCGCCGCCCTGATCCACAGCGACACGGACGCCATCATGCTGATTCCCCGGCTACAGGCGCTGGGCGTGCGGGTGCCGGAGGACCTGGCCGTGATCACGTACGACGACGAGGTGGCCGGGCTGGCCGACGTACCGCTGTCGGCGGTGGCGCCGGCCAAGCGTGAGGTGGGCGCGCGAGCGGCGGCCCTGCTGCTGGACCGGCTGGCGGGGGACGAGAGCCCGAGGCAGCATCTGGAACTGCTCCCCCGCCTGAGCGTGCGGTCATGACGGTCGGCCGCGAACTGATCGTTTCGATCATTTCGCGCGTTCGCTCTTGACGCTCGGTGGGCCGGCACAAAAGATGGGCCTCCTTCCGCCACCGCACCCGGTCGTCCGTAGGAGCCGAATGATGTCGCGCAGCTTCCGCACGCCCCGTTTCGCCCTCACCGCTTCCGCGTCGCTCGCCTCGCTGGTCTCGCTCGCCCTGCTCGCGACGGGGTGCGGCGGGAAGGGCGGAGGGGAGGCGGCCGGGGCCCCGGCGCCGTCGCAGCCGGTCACCCTCACGTACTGGTCGTCCTCGGCGGGGGCGCAGCAGACGGTGGACGCGTTCAACAGGACGCACCCGAAGGTCCAGGTGCGGTTCTCGGCGGTGCCGGGCGGCCCGGACGGGGCGGCCAAGCTGGCGAACGCGGTCAAGGGCGGCAACGCGCCCGACGTCGCCACGATGGACTACTCCGCCCTCCCCGAGTTCGCGAGCGGCGGCAACCTGGAGGACCTGAGCGCGGTCGCCGGCGGGCTCGTCTCCGAGAAGTTCCCGGAGGCGGTCCAGTCACTGGTGAAGCTGGGCGGCCGGACCTGGGCGGTGCCCTTCGACGTCACTCCGCTCGAACTCTTCTACCGCAAGGACATCTTCGAGAAGCACGGGGTGGCCGTGCCGAGGACGTGGGAGGAGTACAAGGCCGCCGGAGAGAAGATCAAGCGGGCGGATCCATCGGTCCGGATCACCAACTTCGGCGGCGGTGACCCGGCGTTGCTGGCCGGACTGGCGTGGCAGGCGGGCGCCAGGTGGTACGGGACCGAGGGCGACGGATGGAAGGTCGCCATCGACGGTCCGGCGTCGCGGAAGGTCGCCGCCTACTGGAACGGGCTGATGGCCTCGGGCGTCGCTTCGAAGACGCCGCTGTGGGGCGAGGGCGAGGCGAAGGAGCGCGGCTCGGGGCAGGTCGCGACGGTGATCGGCGCGGCGTGGACGGCCGGCACCCTGGTGGCGAACTACCCCGACCTCAAGGGCAAGTGGGGCATCGCCCCGCTGCCGACCTGGGACGGCAAGCCCGCCACCGGTATGTACGGCGGCACCTCGTATGTCGTGCCGAAGGGCAGCAAGCGGACGAAGGCGGCGGCGGAGTTCATCCGGTGGGTCACCACGGATCCGGAGGCGGTCAAGGCCCGGCTGAGCTCTCTGAAGGCGCCGAGCAGCGCCCTGCCCGCCAACCCGGCGATGCGGGCGGAGGCCGCGAAACTCTTCGACGCCTCGTACTTCGCGGGGCAGGACCCGTATGCCCTCGCGGACCGGGCTGCGGGGACGGTCCTGCCGGGCTGGACGTGGGGGCCGGTGCAGCTCCAGGTCAACGCGGCACAGAACGCGACCGGCGCCGACCTGGCCGCGTCCCTCCCGGCGGGTCAGTCGGCCGCCGAAAAGGCCATCCAGTCCCGCGGCCTCACCCTGGCCCGCTGATGCGCCCCCACCCGGCACGCCCAATCCCTGAGGCCAACGCCCCCGCCCACCCCGCCCCACGCTCCGGCACCGCCCCACACACCGCTCCCCACCGAGAACCCCCGCCCACTCCCAGGCGGGGCCCGGCACCCGGCCCCGGCGCGGCGCCCGATCCCGTCCCGGCGCCCGGTCCCGACACGGGATCCCCGACCGGCACGGAGGCCCGGTCCCACACGGCGGCTCGGTCCGACGCCGGGTTCGGCGCCGAGTCCCCGGCCGACACGGAGGCCTCCTCCGGCCCGAAGGCCGGGTCCGACGCGACGGCCCGAGCGCGCCCCGGCTCGCCAGTCGGGGCCCGAGGCGTCGTGGCGGCCGGGTCCCGGACGGGCAGGGCCGCCGGGTGGTTCATGGCCCCGTTCTTCCTGCTGTTCGCCCTCGTCACCGTCGCCCCCATCGGCTACGCCGGCTACCTCAGCCTCTTCCACGACGAGCAGTCCGGCCTCGGTTTCGGCGGCAGCCGCAGGGTCTTCCACGGCCTCGGGAACTACGCCTCCGCGCTTACCGACCCCCTCTTCCTCGCCTCCTTCCGCAACATCGCCGTCTATTGCGTCCTCTACGTCCCCCTCATGGTCGGCGGCGCTCTCCTCCTCGCCCTCCTCCTCGATTCCGCTCTCGCCCGCGCCCGCCGTTTCTTCCAGATCGCCTTCTACCTGCCGCACGCCGTCCCCGGCCTGATCTCCGCCTTGCTGTGGCTCTACCTCTACACACCAGGCCTCAGCCCGGTCCTCTCCGCGCTCGATTCCGCCGGCCTGTCCTGGAACTTCTTCGGCCGCGACGAGGCCCTCCTGTCGGTGGTCAACATCTCGGCCTGGCAGTGGCTCGGCTACAACATGATCATCTTCTTCGCGGGCCTCCAGGCCGTCCCCCGCGAAACCCTCGAAGCGGCCGCCCTCGACGGCGCCGGCGCGCTCCGCACCGCCTTCCAGGTCAAGGTGCCCGCCATCCGGCCCACCCTCGTACTGACCGTCCTGTTCACCTGTGTCGGTGCCGTCCAGCTCTTCGACGCCCCGCAGCTGCTCCAGCTGCGCGCGACCGGGATGGGCGAGTCCTGGTCCCCGACCATGTACATCTTCAGCGCCGCGTTCAAGGCGCACGACTACGGGCTCGCCGCCGCGAGCGCCCTGCTCCTCGCCCTGGTGGCGGGCGCCGCGTCCTACGTCGTCACCGCCCTCGGCAACCGCTGGAGGTCCGCATGACCACCGCCACCGATCCCCGCACCGGACAAGGCACGGCACGCACCACCACCACCACGCGCGCGGCCGCGCCCCGCACCCGCGCCCTCCTCTCCCGCACCGCCGTCAACGCCGCGCTCGTCCTCGTGGCCGCGTACACCCTGCTGCCCCTCGCCTGGCTGGTGCTCGCCGCCACCAAGAGCCGCCGCGACCTGTTCGCCACCGCCCCCTACTCCCCCGGCGCGTTCCACCTCCTCGACAACCTCGCCGAGCTCTTCACCTATGGCGACGGCATCTTCGGACGCTGGCTCGGCAACAGCCTCCTCTATACCGTCGTCGGCTCGACCGCCTCCGCACTCATCAGCGTGGCCTGCGGGTATGCCTTCCACGCGTACGAGTTCCGGCACAAGGAGGCGCTCTTCGCCGTCGTCCTCGCCGGAGTCCTCGTCCCCGCCACCGTGCTCCAGCTCCCGCTGTACCTGATGGCTTCCGCCGCCGGCGCCGTGAACACCTACGCCGCATACCTGGTGCCCGCCCTCGTCAGCCCCTTCGGCGTCTACCTGGCCCGGGTCTTCGCCGAGGGGTACGTGCCCGAGGAGGTACTGGCCGCCGCGCGGGTCGACGGTGCGGGTGAACTCCGCGTCTTCACACACGTGTCGTTCCCCATGCTGTGGCCGGGCTTTGTGACGATCTTCCTGTTCACCTTCACGGCCATCTGGAACAACTTCTACGGCGCGCTGACCATGCTGAACGACGAACGGCTCTACCCCGTGAGTCTGGGCCTGTTCATGTGGAACCGCAGCGTCTACCAGCAGCCGGAGCTCTACCCCCTGGTGATCACCGGTTCGCTCGTCTCCGTCGTCCCGCTGGTACTGGCCTTCCTCGGCCTCCAGCGCTTCTGGCGCTCGGGTCTCACCGCAGGAGCCGTCAAGTGACCCACCCCGCCCCGGACCTCAACCACCGGCCGGCCACCCTGCTGGCCATGAGTCCCGGCACCCGGGACGCCGTCCTCGGCCAACGGATCCTGCCCGCCCTCCTGCGCGTCGCCGACCTGGACCCCCGCCTGCTGCTCACCGCCTTCGACGACCGGGACGACACGGAACTCGACGGCGTGCTGGCCCGCGCGGAAGTCCTGCTCACCGGCTGGGGCTGTCCGGCGCTGGACGAGGAGGCGCTGCACCGCATGCCCCGGCTGCGGGCCGTCGTGCATGCCGCCGGAAGCGTCAAACACCATGTGACGGCGGCCTGCTGGAAGCGCGGCCTGCTGGTCTCCAGCGCCGCCGCCGCCAACGCGCTGCCGGTCGCCGAGTACACCCTCGGCGCCATCCTGTTCGCCAACAAACGCGTGCTGGAGTCCGCGCACGCCTACCGCGCCACGCGGGGCCCCGTCGACCTGCTCCGCCGCTACCCGGAGATCGGCAACTACCGGCGGACCGTGGGCCTGGTCGGCGCCTCCCTGATCGGACGGCGGGTACTGGAGCTGCTGCGCCCCTTCGACCTGCGCGTCCTCGTCAACGATCCGTACGCCGACCCCGCCGAGGTGACCGCCCTCGACGGGGAGCCGTGCTCCCTCGACGAACTGCTGCGCCGCAGCGATGTGGTGAGCCTGCACGCTCCCGCCCTTCCTCAGACCCGCCACCTCCTCGACGCGTCCCGGCTGGCCCTGATGCACGACGGAGCCACGCTGATCAACACGGCGCGCGGCTCGCTCGTCGACACGGCGGCCCTGACGGAGGAACTGGTCGCCGGGCGGCTGCACGCCGTACTCGACCACACCGAACCCGAGGTACTGCCGGCCTCCTCCCCTCTGTTCGACCTGCCGAACGTCCTGCTCACCCCCCACGTCGCGGGGTCCCTGGGCGGTGAGCTGGACCGCCTGGCGGCGACCGCCGTCGAGGAACTGGAGCGGTACGCGCGGGGCCTCCCCTTCCGCCACCCCGTGGACCCGGACCGCCTGTCCTACTCCGCCTGACGCCCACCCCCCGCCAACCCCTCCAGCCGCTCCAGCCGCTCCAGCCGCTCCAAATACTCCCGCCCTCGCGCGAGCTGTCCGGCCAGCCCGGCGGCCTGCGGATACCAGCGCTTCTCGTACTCCCAGCACAGCCACCCGCCCCGCGGCGCCTGCGCCACCGCCTCGGCGAGCGGTAGCACTCCGGCCCCGAGCCCGAGCGGGGTGAGGTCCCGCGCGGACGCCACGTCCTTCACCTGGAGGTAGCCGAGATGCTCTCCCAGCCGCCGTCTGGTCACGTCGGGCGGCTCGGCGCCCAACCAGCTGTGCAGCACGTCCCACAGCGCGCCCGCACCCGGATGCCCGACCCCGTCCAGCACCCGGGCGACGGCTGCTCCGGTCCGGTGGGAGTCGTGGGTCTCCAGCAGGATGCGCACCCCGTGCCCGGCGGCGAACGGCGCCGCCTCGCGCAGCCGGCGGACCGCGCGGGCGTCGGCCTCGGGCGCCGGCGGATCACCTCCCCCGGGGAAGACCCGGACGAACGGGGCTTCGAGGTCGACGGCGAGCCGGACCAGGGCCCGCAGCTCCTCCAGGATCGGCCCGTCCTCACCGGGCCCCGCCACCCGCGCGTAGCCCGCCACCGCGAGGACGCCCACCCCGGCGCCGCTGACCTCCCTCAGCCCCGCCACCCGTTCCCCGTACGGGCTGCCGGGGTGCAGCGGTTCCTCGGGGTGCGCCCGCAGTTCGAGACCGTCGTATCCGTGCTCGGCGGCCAGGGCCGCGCTGCGGGCGAGCGGGGTGCCCGGCAGTCCGAGCGTGGAGAAGGCGTACCTCATGGTCTCCTCCGTCCGGCCGCTGGCGGGGCCGTGGAGCCGCGCACCATGAGCTCGGTGGGCAGGGTGGTGATGCCGCCCGGGGGCAGGGCCCGGCGCCCGGTCACCAGGTGTGCCGCGAGCACGCCGGCTTCGCGAAGCGGCACCCGTACGGTGGTCAGGGCGGGAGCGGTGTCCACGGCGAACGGCAGGTCGTCGAAACCGGCGACGGAGACGTCCCCGGGGATCCGCATGCCCGCTTCCCGCAGCGCGGCCGCCGCACCGGTGGCCACGGTGTCGTTGGCCGCGGCGACGGCGGTGAAGGGTCTTCCCCGGCGCAGCAGTTCGCGGGTGGCGTCATATCCGGCGGTGCGCTCGAACCCGGCGTGGACGGTGAGCGCGGCGCAGGTGTCGGACGCCTCGGGTCCGTGGCGGCGCAGGGCGGCCCGGTGACCCGCGAGCCGCTCCCGGGTGGTGCTCAGTCCCGGCGGGCCGGCCAGGTAGGCGATGTGGCGGTGGCCGAGTGTCAGGAGGTGCTCGGCGAGGCGGAAGGCCCCTCCGTGGTCGTCGAACACGACCGTGGCGACGGGGGGTCCGTCGCGCACGGGCAGCGGGGGCCGTCCGCACAGGACCACGGGTGCTCCGGTGGCCGCTATGCGGGAGATCCGGGCGGTGAGCGCGGTGGTGTGGTCCGGTTCCTCGACGGCGCCGCCGGTCAGCACCACGCCGCCGGCCCGCTGTCCTTCCAGCAGCCCGAGGTAGGCGAGTTCGGCGGCGGGGGCTCCGCCGGTGTTGCAGACCACGGCCAGCCTGCGCGCCTCGGTGGGGCCGGTGGGGTCGAGCGCGCTCTGCAGGGAGCCGGCGAGGATGCCGAAGTAACTGTCGGCGACGTCGTGGACGAGGACGCCGACGAGATCGGAGGTGGCGGCGGCCAGTGCGCGGGCGGGGCCGTTGGCGATGTATCCGAGCTCCTCGACCGCGCGTTCCACTCGGGTGCGGGTGCCGCCCGCGACCGGGTATCCGCCGTTGAGTACGCGCGAGACCGTGGCGGGCGACACTCCCGCGTGTGCCGCGACCTCGGCCAGGGTGACTGCCATCTCGAACCCCCTCTTCCCGGGCCCTGTTGCCGGTCCCGGTCATCGTCTCATCCGTGCGTGGATCTCCATTCTCCTCGCTCAGGAAAGCGCTTTCTATCCCTCGAACGGGTGTTGTGCGGGCGGGAGTCGCCGACCTAATCTGATGGACAGTAAGCGCTTTCTATCGAAGAGGACAGGCGACCGGACGGAAGGACGTGGACACCGTGGAGCGCAGGACGATCAAGATCGCGATGAACGGCGTGACCGGGCGCATGGGGTACCGCCAGCATCTGGTCCGCTCGCTGCTGGCCCTGCGCGAGCAGGGCGGCCTGGACCTCGGCGACGGGACGGTGCTGTGGCCCGAACCGGTACTGGTCGGACGGCGGGAGGATGCCCTGCGGGCCATCGCCGAGCGCCACGGCCTGGAGCATGTCAGCACCGACCTGGCGGCCGTACTGGCCGACCCGGATGTGGAGATCTACTTCGACGCCCAGGTGACCTCCGCCCGGGAGACGGCCGTCCGCCAGGCCCTTGCGGCCGGGAAACACGTCTACTGCGAGAAACCGACGGCTCTGACCTTCGAGTCGGCGCGGGAGCTGGCCCGGCTGGCGGCGGCCTCCGGGGTCAAGCACGGCGTGGTGCAGGACAAACTGTTCCTGCCGGGCCTGCTCAAGCTGCGGCGGCTGATCGAGGGCGGGTTCTTCGGCGAGATCCTGTCCGTGCGCGGTGAGTTCGGCTACTGGGTCTTCGAGGGCGACTGGCAGCCGGCCCAGCGCCCGTCATGGAACTACCGGGAGCAGGACGGCGGGGGCATCGTCGCCGACATGTTCCCGCACTGGGAGTACCTGCTGCACGAACTGTTCGGCCGGGTGCGCACGGTGCAGGCGCTCACCCGGACGCACATCGGCCGCCGCTGGGACGAGGAGGGCAAGCCCTACGAAGCCACGGCGGATGACGCCGCCTACGGCATCTTCGAGCTGGAGGGCGGAGCGGTCGCCCAGATCAACTCCTCGTGGGCCGTGCGGGTGCACCGTGACGAGCTGGTGGAGTTCCAGGTGGACGGGACGCACGGTTCGGCGGTGGCGGGGCTGCGCGGCTGCCGGATCCAGCACCGTGCGGCGACCCCGAAACCGGTGTGGAATCCGGACCTGGCGCAGACCGAGCCGTTCCGGGCGCAGTGGCAGAAGGTGCCTGACAACAGCCCCGCCGACAACGGCTTCAAGGTCCAGTGGGAGCTGTTCCTGCGCCATGTCGTACGGGACGAACCCTGGCGGTGGGACCTGCTCGCGGGTGCGCGGGGAGTACAGCTGGCACAGCTCGGACTGCGCTCCTCGGCCGAGGGCCGCAGGCTGCCGGTGCCGGAAGTGACACTGTGAACGGGATCCGGCTCCCCTCGGAGGACGGCGGTTTCCGCCTGCACCGCCCCTCGGCCGACCCACTCGGCCCCCTCAGCTGCGGGCCGGCCCGCAGCCGCACCTTCTACTCGGCCGCCCATGTGGCCGCCGCACCCTCCTCCGCTGCCGGCGCGGGTGGTCCGGTGGTCGACTGGGAGGCCACCCTTTCCTTCCGTCACCACCTCTGGGCGCTGGGGCTCGGGGTCGCGGAGGCGATGGACACCGCCCAGCGGGGCATGGGGCTGGACTGGCCCGTGGCGGCGGAGCTGATCCGCCGCTCGTCCGCCGAGGCCCGGGCGGTGGGCGGCCGGATCGTCTGCGGCGCCGGCACCGACCAGCTTCCACCGGACCGCGCGCCTTCCCTGGCGGAGGTCACCGCCGCCTACGAGGAGCAGCTGGCCTTCGTCGAGTCCTGCGGCGCGGGGGCCGTCCTGATGGCGTCCCGGGCCCTGGCGGCGACGGCCCGCGCACCCGAGGACTACCTGGAGGTGTACGGCGGGCTCCTGCGGCAGAGCGCGCGGCCGGTCGTACTGCACTGGCTGGGGCCGATGTTCGATCCGGCGCTGGCCGGCTACTGGGGGCACGACGACCTCGACGACGCCGCCGACCTCGTCCTGAAGCTCATCGGCGACCACCCGGGAAAGGTGGACGGCATCAAGATCTCCCTGTTGGACGCGAACCAGGAGACCGCGCTCAGACGAAGGCTCCCGGCGGGTGTCCGCTGCTACACGGGGGACGACCACCACTATCCGCAGCTGATCGCCGGAGACGGGGAGCTGGCCAGCGACGCCCTGCTGGGCGTCTTCGACCCGATCGCACCGCTCGCCGCACGCGCGGCGCGGGCTCTGGACGCGGGCGATCCCGCCGGGTTCCGGGAACTGCTCGATCCGACGGTGGCGTTGGCCCGGCACCTGTTCGCCCCGCCGACGCGGCACTACAAGACCGGCATCGTGCTGCTGGCCTGGCTGGCGGGGTACCAGGAGCACTTCACCCTGCTGGGCGGCCTGGAGTCGGCCCGGTCGCTGCCCCACCTGGCGACCGCGTACGAACGGGCCGACCTGCTGGGCCTGTTCCCCGATCCGGAGCTCGCCGCCGACCGGATGCGCCGGCTCCTCACGGCGTACGGAGCGGCCTCGTGAACGGGCCGGCGGCGCCGGCGCGGCTGAGCCTCAACCAGGAGACGGTCCGGCAGTGGTCGCTGCCCGAGCTCGTGGCCGGGTGCACCGCCGCCGGGGTGGGCACGGTGGGCTTGTGGCGGGATCCGGTGCACCGGTTCGGAGTCCGGAAGACGGCCAAGCTGGTCGCGGACGCCGGGCTGCGTGTCAGCTCCCTGTGCCGTGGCGGGTTCTTCACGGCCGCCGACCCCACCGGGCGGGCGGCGGCCGTCGAGGACAACCGGCGAGCCGTCGAGGAAGCGGCCGTACTGGGGGCGGACGTGCTGGTCCTGGTCTCCGGCGGTCTGGCGCCGGGTGAACGCGACCTCGCCGAGGCGCGGCGCAGAATCACCGGTGTGCTGGGCGAGCTGGCGCCCTGGGCGGCGGCGCACGGCGTACGGCTGGGGATCGAGCCGCTGCATCCGATGTTCGCCGCGGACCGCTGCGTGGTCTCCACCCTGGGCCAGGCCCTGGACATCGCCGAGCAGTTCCCCGCGCACCAGGTGGGTGTGGTGGCCGACTCCTACCACCTGTGGTGGGACGAGCGGCTGGAGGCGGACCTGCGGCGGGCGGGCGAGGGCGGGCGGATCGTGTCCGTGCAGGTCGCCGACTGGGTGACTCCGCTGCCCGAGGGCGTGCTGCTGGGCCGCGGGCAGCTGGGGGACGGCTGCGTCGACCTGCGGGCCTTCCGCGAGACGGCCGACGCGGCGGGTTACCGGGGGCCGGTGGAGGTGGAGATCTTCGCTCCGGCGCTCTGGGCCCGGAACGGCGGGGAGGTCCTGCGGGAGGTGATCGACCGCTACCGCGAGCACGTCGAGTGAGGAAGCCGGCGACCGGGCCGACGGGGTCGGCTGGGCCGACAGGGACCAGACCAGATAAGGAGCATGCGATGACAGAAGCGTGGAGTCGGCGCGCCTTCCTCTCCGCTGCCGGCGGAGGCGCCTTTCTGCTGGGCACGCCCGCGGCCCGGGCGGCGGCCCGGCCCGTCGAAGGGGAGTACGCGGCCCTGCGTGCCGTCTGGCGGGGCCTGGTCCTGGGGGGTGGGTTCTCCGCCACCGCCGAGCCGTTCCGTTCGCGGCTGGCCGAGCTCGGCGAGCAGACCCGGGCCTGGGTCGCGGCGATGGCCCCGGCACCCGGTTCGCTCTGGCCCGGCCTCGGCTTCGCCACGGATCCGGAGCAGCTGATGCAGAGCTACTACCGGCTGCGGACGATGACGGAGGCCTACGTCCGGCCGGGTACCGGACTCACCGGTGACGGCGCCCTGCTGTCGGCTTTGCTGACCGGCCTCGACCACCTGCACGCGCAGGCCTACCACGCGGGCCAGGTCCGGTACGGCAACTGGTTCTGCTGGCAGATCGGCGTCCCGCAGGCCCTGCTGGACGTGTGCGTCCTGCTGTACCAGGAGGTGCCGGCGGCCCGTCTCGCCGACTACTGCGCCGCCGTGGACCACTTCGTACCGGACTCCGCGGTGGCGACGTACGGCGGGACCAGCACGGGGGCGAACCGGGTCGACCTGTGCCGGGTGCTGGCGCTGCGCGGGGTGGTCGGCGCGGACCCCGCGAAGCTCGCCCTGGCCCGGGACGCGCTCGCGCCGGTCTTCCCGTACGTGACCGCCGGGGACGGGCTCTACCGCGACGGGTCGTTCGTCCAGCACACCTGGGTGCCCTACACCGGGACCTACGGCGCGGTGCTGCTGGCCGGTCTGGGCCTGCTGTTCGCACTGCTGAAGGGGACGGCGTGGGAGGTCACCGATCCCGGGGCGCAGATCGTCTTCGACGCGGTGGAGCGGGCGTGGGCGCCCTTCCTGTTCAACGGGCTGGTGATGGACTGCGTGTCCGGGCGGGCGGTCAGCCGGGGCATCGCCGTCTCGGACGCCCTCCAGGTGCAGCAGGACGACCACACCCGGGGACACGCCGTCCTGGCCGGGATCCTGCTGCTCGCCGAGGGGGCGAGCGCGGCCGAACGGGCCCGCTGGCGAGGGCTGGTGAAGGGGTGGGCGGCGCGGGACTACTACAGCCGTCCCCTGGCGGACCGCAGTCTCGGCCTGGCCGCGCTCGCTCGGCTGGCCGAGCTGGACGCCGACGCCTCGGTCGCCGCGCTGCCCGAGCCGGTCGGCCACCGGCTGTTTCCCGCGATGGACCGGGCCGCGCACCGCAGACCGGGGTGGGCGGCGTCCCTCTCCCTGGCGTCCCGGCGCATCGCCCATTACGAGACGGGCAACGGCGAGAACCTGCGCGGCTGGCACACCGGCAGCGGAATGCTCTCCTGGTGGGGTGCCTCGTACGGCAACGGCCAGTACGCGGACGCCTTCTGGCCCACGGTCGACCCGTACCGGCTGCCGGGCACCACCGTGGTCCGCAAGGTGCTGGCCGACGGCGCGGGCGGTGACTGGGGGGCCGCCCGGCCCGACGCCGCCTGGGTCGGGGGGAGCACGGACGGGGAGTTCGCGTCGGTGGGCCAGCATCTGCGGGGCATGGGCAGCACCCTCCAGGCGCGGAAGTCCTGGTTCTTCCTGGCCGACACGGTGGTCTGTCTGGGCGCCGGGATCCTTGCCTCGGATGGCGCCGTGGTCGAGTCGGTCGTCGACAACCGCAATCTGGGCCCGTCCGGCACCCACGCCCTGACCGTCAACGGTGCCGTGCAGCCGACAGCGCTGGGCTGGTCCCGGAGCATCCCCGCGCCCGGCTGGGCGCATCTGGCGGGGTTCGGCGGCTACGTGCTGCACGGGCCGGGCACGGTCGGGGTCCTGCGCGAGGCGCGCACCGGCCGCTGGAGCGAGGTGAACCGGTCCAGCTCCACGACCGCGCTGACCCGGCGTTACCTCACCCTCTGGTATGACCACGGCACGGATCCGGCGGGGGCCACGTACGCGTACCAGATGCTCCCCGGGGCCGGCGCGGCGCAGACGGAGGCGCGGGCGGCCACGCCGGGGTGGTTGTCCGTCCTCGCCAACGGGGAAGCGGCCCAGGGGGTGTCGGTGGCCTCCCTCGGGTTCACCGGCGTCAACTTCTGGCAGCCGGGAGCGGCCGGCCCTCTGGAGGCGAGCGCCGGGTGCTCGGTCACGGTGCGGGCGAGAGCCGACGGCACGGCGGTGCTGTGCGTGGCGGACCCGGCGCGGACGGCGACGGCGCTGACCGTGACCTGGAACCGGCCCGTCGCGGCGGTCCTGTCCCGGCCGGCGAGCCTGGTCTCCGCGGCGACGGGGGCGCGGCTGCGGCTGGACTTCGGTGACCTCACCGCGACCGCCGGGGCGGGCCAGGAGGTGGTGGTCCGGCTGGGGTGAGCCGAGGGGTGAGCCGGCGGCGGGGGGCGCCTCGGGGCGGGCGTCGAGGTGGTTCCGAAGTAAGGGGTGAGCATGACATAGCGTGCCCGTATGGATCAGGAGCACATATCCGGCGGAGCCGAGGGTGCGGGCAGGCGGCGTTTCCTCGCCCTCGCGACGGGCGCGGCCACGGCCGCCGGGCTGGGCGCGGTCGCGGGCTGCGGGGCGGGCGAGGGCGACGGTGACGGCACGCCGCAGCGGTCCGGGGCCGGTGAGCGCTCCGAGCCGGGCGGCACGCCGTCGGCGTCCGGGCCGCCGGCCGGCTTCGACGTCCGGGCGGAGAACGCCCGGCCCGGGAACGCCGACTGGCGTGTGACCAAGGCCGGTCCGGCCCGCGCCATCGAGGGGTTCGCGGACCGGGTGAGCGTCCTGCCGGGCGAGGCCTTCGGCCTGCACGTGTCGACCACCGCTCCGCGTTTCACCGTCTCCGCCTACCGGATGGGCTGGTACGGCGGGGCGCGGGCCCGGCTGGTGTGGCGTTCGGAGTCGTTGCCGGGGGTCAGCCAGCCCGGGCACACGGTGGACTCCGGGACCAGGATGGTCCGTACGAGGTGGCCGCGTACCGCCTCCGTCGACACCAAGGGCTGGCCGGAGGGCTGCTACCTGCTGCGGCTCGACGCGCAGGGGGGCGAGGGCCAGCGGTTCGTCCCGGTCACCGTCCGCTCGGCGGCGACGGCCGGACGCACGGTGGCCGTCAACGCGGTGGCGACCTGGCAGGCGTACAACCGCTGGGGCGGTTACGGCAGTTACGACGGGCCGAGCGGCGGTTACGCGTCGCGCTCGCTCGCGGTGACCTTCGACCGGCCCTACGAGTACGACGACGGGGCCGGCCTGTTCCTCGTGTACGAGGCACCGCTGATCGCGCTGGCCGAGCGGCTCGGGATACCCCTGGCCTACGCGACGACCACCGATGTGGCGCGGGAGAAGCGGCTGCTGGAGGGAGCGGCGGCAGTGCTCTCCCTCGGCCACGACGAGTACTGGTCGCCGGAGCAGCGCGAGCACATCACGGCAGCCAGGGACGCGGGCACCAACCTCGCGGTGCTGGGCGCGAACTGCTGCTTCCGCCGCATCCGGCTGGAGGCCTCCGACCTCGGGCCGGACCGCACGGTGGTCTGCTACAAGTCCTCCTACGCCCAGGACCCCGGCTTCGCACGGGGCCACCCGGCCACGGTCGACTTCCGCTCGGCGCCCGGCGCCGACCCGGAGAGTGCGCTGCTCGGCGTGATCTACGACGGCTACCCGGTGGACGCCCCGTACGTGGTGACGAACCCGGGACACTGGCTGTTCGCGGGGACGGGCGCGCGGGCCGGCGACAGCTTCGCGCACCTGGTCGGCGTGGAGTACGACAAGGTCGACACCGGTTTCCCGACGCCCCGCCCGATCGAGATCCTGGCCCATTCACCGGTGGTCTGCGAGGGCCGGCCCAGTCATCAGGACTCGGCGTACTACACCGTGCCGAGCGGGGCGGGGGTCTTCGCGACCGGCACGATGCGCTGGGTCGAGGCCCTCGACGCGGCCGGCGACGGGCACGGCGGCGCCGGCCACGGCCTGGACGCGCGGGCCGGGGCGCTGACGAGGCGGGTGACGGAGAACCTGCTGCGGGTCTTCTCGGCGGGCCCGGCCGGCCGGACGCACCCGGCACGCGACAACGTCGGGGAGGTCTACGGGACACGGTGACGAAGATGGCGACATATCGGTGGCCTTCCCCTGACGGGCTGTTTAGGATCACCTGCACGGCATCGCGTGCCGGTCACCGGCCGGGTGAGGCATGGAGGTGCCGTGACGTGCCTTGCGGAGGCATCCACTCATGTCGATCCAGCTGAATCACACGATCATCCACTGCCGTGACAACCGGGAGTCCGCCGCCTTCCTCGCGGAGATCCTCGGCCTCGAAGCCGGCCCCGCGTGGGGTCCCTTCGTCCCGGTGACCACCGCCAATGGGGTCACCCTGGACTTCGCCACCAGCCCGGACGGAACCATCGCGGCGCAGCACTACGCGTTCCTCGTCTCGGAGGCCGAGTTCGACGCCGCCTTCGAGAAGATCCGGTCGGCGGGCATCCCGTACTTCGCCGACCCGCACGGCAAGCTGCCGGGCGAGATCAACCACAACGACGGCGGCCGCGGGGTGTACTTCCCGGACCCGAACGGGCACGGGATGGAGCTCCTCACCCGCCCGTACGGCGGCTAACGGGGCACTCCCGGGGAGCCGGGGCCGCCCGGAACGGCTGCCCCGGCTCCCGGTCGCGGGTCGATCGGGGTGAGGATTCCGAGCCGGTCCTCGACGGCCTGCGCCGCGGCCAGGCGCAGGTCCTCGCGGAACGCCCGCCCGACGATCTGCACCCCGGTCGGCAGCCCGTCGGCGGCCCGTCGGCGGCCTCGCGGGCTGAACGCGGAGCCTAAGCCCGACCCCACCGGCGCGGGGGACGTCAGGGCAAGTAGACGATGCTGGGAGCGCCCGTGGTGGGGTGGACGCCGACGTGCGTACGGACGCCGTAGACGCGGGCCAGCAGTTCCTCCGTCAGCACCTCGCCCGGCGCTCCCGCCGCGACGATCCGGCCGGCCTCCAGCACGTACAGCCGGTCGCAGAAGGACGCCGCGAGGTTGAGGTCGTGCAGGACCAGCAGGCTCGTCGCGGGGAGCCGGCGCACCAGGCCGAGCACCTCCAGCTGGAAGCGGATGTCGAGGTGGTTCGTCGGCTCGTCCAGTGCGAGCAGGCCCGGTTCCTGGGCGAGCGCCCGGGCTACGAGCGCGCGCTGGCGTTCGCCGCCGGAGAGCTCCTCGAAACGGCGCCCGGCGAAGGCGGACGCGCCGACGGTCTCCAGCGCCGCGTCGACGCGCAGCGCGTCCTGCGGCCCGTCCTGCTCCCAGAACCGCTTGTGCGGGCTGCGGCCCATGGCGACGACCTCACGGACCGTCAGCCCGAGGGTGTCGGCCGCGTCCTGCGGGACCGCCGCCACCCTCCGGGCGCGCGCCTTGACACCGAGCGTGCCCGCGTCGGTGCCGTCGAGCAGCACCCGTCCGCCGGAGGGCCGGAGGGTGCCGTAGACGCACCGCAGCAGTGTGGTCTTGCCGCTGCCGTTCGGCCCGACCAGTCCGACGGTCTCACCGGGGCGGGCGGTGAGGTCGACGCCGTGCAGCAGGGTCTGCCCGTCGGTCTCGTAACGCACGGCCTCCACGGCGAGTTCCACCGGCCGCCCGACGGTCTCCATGGGCCCCGTCATCCGGCCACTCCTTCGCTCCGGCCGGACCTGCGCAGCATCCACAGGAAGAACGGTCCGCCCACCAGCGCGGTGACCACGCCGACGGGTATCTCCTCGGGCGCCGCGGCCGTACGGGCGACCAGGTCGGCCAGGGTCAGGAACACCGCCCCGCCGAGCGCGGCGACGGGCAGCAACGCCCGGTGCCCGGCGCCGACCACCATCCGGGCGGCGTGCGGGACCATCAGCCCGACGAAGCCGATCGCTCCGCTGTAGGCCACCAGCACCCCGATGACGAGGGAGGTGAGGACGAAGACGGCCGCCCGGAACCGGCCGGTGTCGAGCCCGAGGGTCCGCGCGCCCTCCTCCCCCGCGAGCAGCAGGTCGAGCGGCCGGGCCAGGGCGACGAGGACCGCGGTGCCGACGAGCAGCGCGGCGACGGGCAGCGCGAGTTCGTCCCTGCGGGCCCCGCCGAGGCCGCCCAGCGTCCAGAAGAGCACGGAGCGGATCTGGTCGGGGCGCGCGGACAGCACGAGCACCAGGCTGGTCAGGGCGGACAGGACGTACTGCACGGCGACTCCGGCCAGGATCAGCCGGCCGGTGGTCATCGTGCCGCCGCGCCGGGCCGTCGCGTAGACGGCGACGAGCGCGGCCATGGACCCGGCGAACGCGGCGAGCGGCACCCCGGGCCCGCCCGCGAACCCGGCGGCGCCGGCGCCCGCGGCGCTGCCGAAGACGATGACGAGTACGGCGCCCGCCGAGGCGCCCGAGGAGGCGCCGAGCAGGAAGGGATCGGCCAGCCGGTTGCGGACGAGGGCCTGGAGCACGGCGCCCGCGACGGCGAGTCCGGCGCCGACGACCGTCCCGAGGACCACCCTCGGCATGCGGACGTCCCACACGATGGAGGCGAAGGCCCCGCCGCGCGCTCCGGGTCCGGCGAGCACGAGGTCGAGGACCCTGCCGGGACCGATGCGTACGGGGCCCAGCGCGAGCCCCGCCACCGCGGACGCGCCGAGCAGAACGGCGAGCAGGACGAGGACGGCGGCGGTCCGGCGCCGCTTCACGGGGCGTCGGGGTGCAGCTGGCGGCCCAGGGACTCGACGGCGTCGGCGACGCGTACGCCGAGGACGGCGGAGGACAGCGGCAGCACGACGAACCGGCGGTCCCGGATGGCGGGAACCCCCGCCAGCGCCGGGTCGTTCACCAGGCGTTGCTTCTTGGACTCGACGGTGGTGCCGCCGTAGTCGTAGATGAGGACCACCTCGGGCTTGCGCTCGATGACCTTCTCCCACGACACGTCGCCGAAGGTGTCCTTGAGGTCGGCGAAGACGTTCGTCCCCCCGGCCAGGGAGACGATCTCGTTGCCTATGCCGCCACCTCCCGAGGTGAAGGCGGAGCCCTCGCCGGAGTCGTAGACGAAGACGGACGGCTTCGGTCCGTCCTTCACCCGTGCGGTCACGGCGTCGACGCGGCGCTGCTCGTCGGCGATGAGCGCCGCGCCGCGTTCGGGCACGCCGAAGGTGCGGGCGACTTCGGTGATCTCGGTCTTCAGCTGGGCGAGGCCGACGGGCCCCTCGGTGCAGTACTCCACGCTCAGGCGGGAGTCGATGCCGGACTTCGCCAGTCCTTCGCGGTCGCGGCCCTGCGCCTTGTCGAAGGCGCTGGCGTAGCCGCCGTACACGAAGTCGGGGCCGGCGGAGAGGAGGACCTCCCTGGAGGGGTACTCCTTGGCCAGCACCTTGGTCTTGTCGTAGGCGGCCCGGTAGGCGGGGAGCACGGAGTCGTCGAGGTAGGCCGTGCCCGCGATCCGGTCCTGGAGCCCGAGGGCGAGCATGATCTCGGTGGCGTGCTGGTTCATGGTGACGGCCCGCCCCGGCGGGGCCTGATAGGTGCTGGTGACACCGCAGTTGGTGACGGTGTACGGGAACCCGAGCGCGGCCTTCGCGCCGGAGTCGGGCCGGTCCGCCCCGGCGGGTCCGCCGCAGGCGGCGAGCGGTAGCAGGCAGGCGAAGGCGGCAGAGGAGCGCAGGGCGGCGCGGGAAGAACGCGACATGGGAAGGCCTCTCCGGGGGATCCTCGTCCCCGGTCGAAGTGAAGAGGCGGCGCGTCAGTGTCTGACTCCCGGGATCCCGCGGACGGGATTCCGGTCACAGTGGCGGGACCGCACCGGATTCGCACCGGTTTCCTGTCCTGCGCCGCCCGGACAACCCGGCCAAGTCTGCCAGAGGCCGCCTTTCACCCGTAACGCCGGTCGCTCCCCCGATCGCACCGGGCCCGAATACGCCGGAGGCCCGGACCGGGTTCCGCAGGGCAAGGGCGGCAGGGCTCGAAGGCGCGACGATCCACCGTTTTCGCGGCCGCAAGTTACCTCGCCGTATGTAGTGACTTGTTTCGCGGTCGCCGTTAGAACTTGTTCTCACTCCATCGAGAGTGAGGAAGGTCACATGCGTGACAAAAGCCTGCACAGCAAGGTTTCCAAGGGCGTTTCGCGTCGTGGATTCATCGCTGGAACCGGTTCCATTCTTGGAGCCATGGCCCTCGCGGTCAACACGACACCGGCCCAGGCGAAAACCGTCGTCGGTACCGCCGCCGCGAACGCTCCGATCGACTCCGGGGCCCACGTCCCGGCGCTCGTGATCGGCACCGGCTACGGCGGCTCGGTCGCCGCGCTGCGGCTCGCCCAGGCCGGGGTCGACGTCCACATGATCGAGATGGGCATGGCCTGGGACACCCCCGGCAGCGACGGCAAGATCTTCGCCAACACCACCAAGCCCGACTACCGTTCGTACTGGCTGCGCACCCGGACGAAGGCCCCGCTCAGCAACTTCCTCGGCTTCCCCATCGACAAGGACGTGCCCCGGTACACGGGCATCCTCGATGCCGAGGAGATGGGCGGGATCATCGTCTACCAGGGCCGCGGGGTCGGCGGCGGCTCGCTCGTCAACGGCGGCATGGCGGTGACGCCCAGGCGGCAGAACTTCCCGGCCATCCTGCCCTCGGTGGACGCCGACGAGATGTACTCGACCTACTACCCGCGCGCCAACGCCGGGCTCGGCGTGGGTCTCGTCGACCCCAACTGGTTCGAGACGGTGGACTGCTACCAGTTCGCCCGGGTCGGCCGCAAGCACGCCCAGCGCTCCGGCTTCCCCTTCGTCTTCGTCCCGGACGTCTACGACTGGGACTACATGAAGCAGGAGGTCGCCGGGACCGTCCCCAAGTCCGCGATCGACGGCGAGATCCTCTACGGCAACAACGCCGGCAAGAAATCGCTCCAGAAGACCTACCTCGCCGCCGCGAAGGCGACCGGCAAGGTCGCCATCTCGCCCCTGCACCGGGTCACCACCGTCTCCCCCTCGGGCGGTGGCGGCTACGCGGTCGTCATGGAGCAGCTCGACACCACGGGGGCGGTCGTCGCCACCAAGACGGTCACCGCCGACAAGGTGTTCTTCGCGGCGGGCAGCGTGGGCACCAGCAAGCTCCTGGTCGCGCTGAAGGCCACCGGCGCGCTGCCCAACCTGAACGACGAGGTCGGCAAGGGCTGGGGCGACAACGGCAACGTCATGTGCGGCCGCGCGAACCACCTCTGGGACCCCACCGGCAAGGTGCAGGCCTCCATCCCCTGCGGCGGCATCGACAACTGGGACGCGGGCGGGGCCTTCGCCGAGGTGGCACCGCTGCCGACCGGGATCGAGACGTACGCCTCCTTCTACCTCTCGATCACGAAGAACCCCAACCGGGCCCGGTTCAGCTGGAACGCCGCCACCGGGAAGGTCGAGCTGGACTGGCAGACGGCCTGGAAGCAGCCGTCCATCGACATGGCGAAGACCATCTTCGACAAGATCAACGCGAAGGAGGGGACGATCTACCGGTCCGACCTGTTCGGAGTCAACAAGGTCTGGGGCGACCACCTCACGTACCACCCGCTCGGCGGCGCGGTACTGAACAAGGCCACCGACAACTACGGCCGCCTGCGCGGCTACACCGGCCTGTACGTGATCGACGGAGCGCTGATCCCCGGCAACACCAGCGTCAATCCGTTCGTGACGATCACGGCCCTCGCCGAGCGCAACATCGAGAAGATCATCGCCACGGACCTCTGAGCGGGACGGGGCCCCGGGGCCGGACGGAGGGCGACGATCCCCCGTCCGGCCCCGGGCCGTGTCAGCCGCCCGGCAGCACACAGACGCTGTCGAGGCCCAGGACGTGGTTGAGCCGGCCGAAGGCGAGCCAGGAGCCGATGCTCATGCTCAGCTCCACGATCTCCAGCTGGCTGTAGTGCGCGGTCATCCGCTCCCAGAACTCCTCGTCCAGGTGGTGGTGGTCGAGGGCGTAGCGCTCGGCGTACTCCGCCGCCAGCCGGGTGCGGTCGTCGAAGGCGTCGGTGGTGCGCCACTGCGTCACGGCGTCGGCGAAGTCCTCCTCGACCTTCTCGCCGTCCCGGTCGGTGCGCCAGTCGAGGCAGAAGACGCAGCCGTTGATCTGCGCGATGCGCAGCCGGGCGGCCTCGAACTCGCGCAGGCCCAGGGTGGTGTGGGCGTAGACCGACAGGGAGAAGTTGGCGGCGGCCATGCCGATGCCGGGGACCATGTCGCCCCAGACGTATTCGATCGGGTGCTGCCCTTCGGGGACGTCGATCCTCATGACTGCTTCCTTCCGAGTTTGCCGACTGCGGGTCGCAGCGGGACGTCGAGCGCGTCGTAGAGCCCTGGCTCCGCCTCGACCAGCCAGTCGATGGCGCCGACCAGCCGGCCGACGGCGGTGGCGTTGCCCCCGGCCGAGCGGTTGTCGTCCTCGTCGGTGCACTCGACGGTGACCTCGATGCGCGGGCGGCCCTCGATGACGACGCGGTGGGCGCCGGTCCCGTCGGGCGGCGTGGGCCAGTCGGGGGCGCAGGAGGGGTGGATGCGGGTGACGTGTTCGATGACGATGCGGGGTTCGCCCTGGACGATGCCCTGCACTTCGAAGCGGATGGCGCCCTGCGTGCCGGCTTCGAAGGTGCCCATGGTGCGGGTGGTGACGGTGGTGTCGAGGGCGCGGCGCTCCGAGGTCTCGCGTATCTCGTCGAGTTCCACGCCGAGGGCGCGGGCCATCATGCGGACCTGCCCGCCCCAGACCATGGTGGGGATGGACGGCATGAGCATCATCGGCTCGTCGTCCATGGGCTGTCCCATGCCGACCAGGTAGCGGACGGAGTCCGGCTGGTCGTACGTGGAGTAGTCGAAGATCTCCTGGCAGCGGATCACGTCCACCCGGGTGCCGAGGCCGCTGAGCAGCAGCGGGAGCACGTCGTTGCCCCAGCCGGGGTCGACGCCGGAGGCGAAGAGGGAGCCGCCGCCCCGCTCGACGGCCGCGAGCACCGGGTCCCGGAACTCCGGCGGGGCGTTGCGGTGGTCGTAGAGGGGGTAGAGGGCGGGGCTGACGACGGCCGCCCCGGCGGCCATCGCCCGGGTGATGTCGGCGAGGGCGTCGTCGGGGCGGACGTCGCCGGACGCCGCGTAGACGACGGCGGCGGGGCGGGTGGCCAGTACCGCTTCGCTGTCGTCGGTGGCCGCCACCCCCAACGGGTGGTCGAGTCCGGCGAGTTCGCCCGCGTCGCGGCCGACCTTTCCGGGGTTGTGGACGATCACTGCCGCGAGTTCGAGCGCCGGGTGGGCGTCGACGGCGCGGATCGCCGCGCGGCCGACGTTGCCCGTGCCCCAGACCACCGTGGGAATCATGCGCGGAGGGTAGCGAGGGGGCGCGAAGGTGCCCAGGGCCGTGGAGGAGGAATTTCGGACGCCCGGGCGGCCGCGCGGAACCCGAGGTGAACGCCCCCTTGACCCGGCTGGTCCAGACCAATAGTTTCCGCTTCACGAGCACCACTCCCCCGCGTCCGCAAAGGAAGCCCATGCGCCGCAGCATGCTCGGCGGGCTCGCCGCCCGGCTCACCCACGTCGACTACGCCTTCGGCGCCGACGGCGGGTGCTGCACGGGGAACGTGCCGGGCGAGACCGACGCCTGGGCCGAATACGTACGCCCACTCGACGCGGCGGACTCCGTCGAGGGGGTGGCCGACACGGCGGAGCAGCCGCCGACGGGCAATCTCAACCAGCTGCGGAAGCTCAAGGCCAGGCACCCCGGGGCGGCCCTGGGCGGGGCGATGTCCTGGTCGCTGGACGGCGACACCCCCGAGGGCGGGCCGACGGCCGCCGTCGGCCGGGGCCTGCACGGCCGCTGACCGGCGCCGAGCACCAGGCGGCGGGGCCGCCCCTTCGACCGGCGCCGCCGGGCCGCGGAAGACCGCTCCGGCCCGGCGGCGCCTCCACGTACCCCGTTCCGGCGGCTCGGGGGGTCACGGATCCGGCCGGACCGTGGCCGCCAGGGCGGCGGTGGCGGCGAAGGGCGGGATGTGACCGGTGCCCCCGCGGCCGGAGACCGAGAGCGAGGCCGCCGCCACCCCGTGCGCGACGGCCTCCGCGAGCGTGTCGCCCAGTGCGAGCCGGGCGGTGGTGGTGCCGGTGAAGCAGTCCCCGGCTCCGGTCGCGTCGACGGGCGCCGGGTTGGGCGGGACGGGCCAGGAGCCGGCGCCGGCGCCGTCGTCCAGGAGCAGCCGGCCCGCCCCGCTGGTGACGGCGACCGTACGGGCCCCGAGCGCCCGGTAGCGGGCCACGGCCGTCCTCGGGTCGTCGGTGTCCACCAGGGCGAGCGCGTCGTCGGGGCAGGAGGTCTTCAGCAGGCCGGTCAACGGGGAGATCCGGGCCAGCAGATCGCGTGCCGCGCTCCGGCCGGTCAGCCGGGGCCGGTGGTTGGGGTCGTACGTGACGTGCCCGCCGGCCGCGTGGACCGTGTGCGCGGCGTCCAGTACGGCCTCCCGCGCGGTCGGCGAGAGCGCGCCGGTGATCCCGCTGGTGATGAGGGACTTCGCGCCGGTCAGCAGCTCCCGCCAGGCCTCGGTGTGGGTGGTCGAGAGGGTGGAGCCGGCGCTGTGGGCGCGCCAGTAGACGAACTCCCGCCCGCCGTCGGTGTCGGCGCTGAGCAGGTAGGCGCCGTTGGGCCGGGGGGCGCGGTGGACGTGGGAGACGTCCACGCCCAGTTCGACGGCCCGGCGCAGCAGGGGCACGCTCAGCTCGTCGTCGCCGACGACCGCGAGGAGCGCGGTGCGGGCCCCGGCCGCCGCGGCGGCGGCCGCGGCGTTGAGGGCGTCGCCGGAGTAGGAGATCCGCGCGCCGGTGCCGTCGGTGGCCGCGCGCAGGGCGGTGTCGGCATGGATCTCGACCAGGACCTCGCCGAGTACCAGGACGTCGTAACCGCGGGGGCCGGCGGAGGCGGTGGTGCCCGCCACGGTCAGCGCACCCCGCTGCCGGGGGCCCGGCAGGCCGCGCAGCAGGCTACGGCCGGCTCCGCGAAGACGGCGGCCAGCGCGGCCGGGTCGGCGGGCAGCCCGCTGCCGATGCCGACGGCGCCCGCCCCCGCGTCCAGCCAGGCACGCACCTCGCCGGGCCGGATGCCGCCGGTCGGCACGAGCAGGGCGTCGGGGAGCACCGCCTTGAGGGAGCGGATGAAGTCCGGGCCGCCCACGTGGGCGGGGAAGACCTTCGCGGCGCCGCCGGCGCGGACGGCGGCGGCGATCTCGGCCGGGGTGAACCCGCCCTCCAGGAACACCGCCCCGCGCCGCAGGGCGACCGCGCGGACCTCGGGGGCGGGGTACGGGGACACCAGGAAGGCGGCGCCGGCGTCGAGGGCCGCTTCGGCGTGGGCGGTGGTGGTGACGGTGCCCACGCCGATCAGGGCGGGGCGGCCGTGCGCGTCGGCGAATGCGGCGGAGCGGGCGACGGCGCCGGTCCAGCCGGGGGTCGTGGTGGTGAGCTCGACGGCGCGGCAGCCGGCGGCGAGCAGGTCGGCGGTGGCGCGGACGGCCTCGTCGGCTCCGGTGGTGCGCAGGACCGGCAGCAGGCGCTGGGCGGTGATGACCGCGTACGGATGGCAGGACCAGGACAAGGGACCCTCCGATGCGTTCCGCGTAGTGGAACGGGGTATCGTGTGCCGGAACTCGGTGGTCCAGACCTTACCCATGCGGGGAGACGGCGTGTCAACGGAGCGGGTCGACGGAGGCGGGACGGCGCGGCCCACGGGCCGGGGCGGGCGCACCTCGGCGGCCGGGTCGGCGCTGGAGAAGTCCCTGCGCGTCCTGGAGGCGGTCGCGGCGCCCGGCGGCCCGCACCGGCTGACGGACATCACGACGGCGGCGGCGGTACCGAAGTCGAGCACCTTCCGGATCCTGGCGGCGCTGGCCGAGCAGGGCTTCGTACGGGCGCAGGGCGAGGGCCGCTACGGGGTCGGGCCCCGGCTGCGCGGGCTGTCGGCGCTGGTCGGCGCGGCGGAGCCGGCCGGCGTCGACGAGATCCTGGACGGGCTGCGGCGTGAGACGGGGCAGACGGTCCACCTGGCCCTGCTCACCGGGGAGAGCATCACCTACGTCCGCAAGCTGGAAGCCGACCGGCCCTTCCGGACGGCTTCGCGCGTCGGCACGCGGATGCCGCTGCACACGACGGCGATCGGCAAGAGCGTCCTCGCGCTCCTGCCGCCCGAGGAGGTCCGCGCGCTGACCGCCGCCTCCGGCCTGCCGCGCCGCACCCCGAACACGCTGACCACCCCGGTGGAGCTGGCGGCGGAACTGGAGGCGGTCCGGGCGCGGGGGTTCGCCGTGGACGACGAGGAGAACGAGGCCGCCATCCGGTGCGCCGGGGTGGCGGTCCCCGGCCCCGACGGCCGCCCCGTCGGCGGGGTTTCCGTCACCACCGTCACCTTCCTGGTCTCCCGCGCGGAGGTGGAGGCCTACGCGCCCGCCCTGCGGGCGGCCGCGCGGGCGCTCGCGCCGCTGCTCTGAGCACGGCCCGTGACCCGTACGGACCAGCCGCCCCAGCGCCCCGGCCGGACCGGTCGGAAAATATTTCTGTGGATAACCGTTATCAGGCCCCCACTCGACGGTCTCCCAGTCATTGGGCATCATCGACCGCCGGTACGGACAGGGACTTTCACATGAGTACACAGCACACGGCAGCGCTGGTGGCAGCGGCCCGTGCGGGCGACCCCCGCGCGCAGGACGAGCTCGTCAGCACTCATCTGCCGCTCGTCTACAACATCGTCGGCCGGGCCCTGAACGGGTCCTGCGACGTGGACGACGTGGTCCAGGACACGATGCTGCGGGCGCTGGACGGACTGGGCGGCCTGCGGGCGGACGAGAGCTTCCGGTCTTGGCTGGTCGCGATCACGATGAACCGGATACGGGCGCACTGGCAGGCCCGCAGCAGCGGTCCGGGCGAGAGCGCGCTGGAGGAGGCCGGGGACGTCGCCGACCCCGGCGCCGACTTCGCCGACCTGACCGTCGCGCGCCTCCAGCTGTCCGGGCAGCGCCGCGAGACCGCCCGTGCCACGCGCTGGCTGGAGCCCGACGACCGGGCGCTGCTGTCGCTGTGGTGGCTGGAGTGCGCGGGCGAGGTGACCCGGGCCGAGATGGCCGGGGCGCTGGAGCTGACCCCGCCGCACACGGCGGTACGGGTGCAGCGGATGAAGGCCCAGCTGGAGTCGGCCCGGGTCGTGGAGCGGGCGCTGGAGGCGCGGCCGCCGTGCGAGGGGCTGCGGGCGATGACGGGCACCTGGGACGGGCGGCCCTCCGCGCTGTGGCGCAAGCGGATAGCCCGGCACGCCCGTGAGTGCCTGCGCTGCTCCGGGCTGTGGGACGGACTGGTCCCGGCGGAGGGGCTGCTGGCCGGTCTGGCGCTGGTCCCGGTGACGGCGGCGCTGCTGGCGGGCGTACGGGCGGCCACGGCGGCCGGGTTCGCCCCCGCCGGGGCGGCGTATGCCGGGGCGCAGAGCGCGCTCAGCTACTCGGGGGCGGAGTCCGCTGGCGCCGCGACCCAGGCGGCGCCGGTGGTGTCCGGGCCCGGCCGGGCCGCGCGCCGCAAGGCGGGGGACACCGGCGGCGCGGGCGATCCGGCGGCCCCCGGGCGCGGGGCGCAGCGCAAGCGGCGGCAGAACCGGCGCCGGGCGATCGGCGGCGCCGTGGTCGCGGCGTGCGTCGCCGGCGGCGGCCTCGTCTACCTGGGCTCGCTCCCCGGCAAACACGGCGCCGAGGCGGGCGGCGGCGCACCGGCCGCCCCGGTGGCGGCGCTCTCCGCCCCCGACACCGCTTCGGCCCTGCCCTCCGGCTCGCCCTCGGCGTCGGCCTCGCCGTCCGCTTCCGCCTCACCGTCCCCGTCGGCCTCGGCTTCGGCGTCCCCGTCGCCCGCCACCAGTTCGGCGAAGGCGCCGGCGCCCGCCCCGTCGAAGAGCGCTCCGCCGCGTCCCGCCCCGCCGGCTCCCGCGCCCGCCCCGGCGGGCGTGGCCGGTCAGGTCATCGCACTGGTCAACTCGGAGCGGGCGGCGGCCGGCTGCGGCCCGCTGAAGGAGGACGCGCAACTGCGGTCGGCGGCCCAGGGGCATTCCGACGACATGGCGCAGCGGGACTACTTCTCGCACACCGACCCCGACGGCGCCGACCCCGGGCAGCGGACGACGGCCGCCGGGTACCGCTGGTCGACGTACGGGGAGAACATCGCGCGGGGCCAGCAGACGGCGGCGGACGTGATGGACTCGTGGATGAAGAGCCCGGGCCACCGGGCGAACATACTGAACTGCTCCTTCAAGGACATCGGCGTGGGCGTCCACCCGGGCTCGGGCGGCCCCTGGTGGACGCAGAACTTCGGCGCCCGCTGACCAAGCCGTCCACGGCACGGTCCGCCCCGCCCCCCCTTTGACTCAGAATCCGGGCAAGATAGGTCCTGGAGCCGAATCGGCAGATCAAAGGGGGCCCGGGTGGTGGGACGAAGGACCAGGACGGAGCTGCGCCCGCATCAGCGGGAGGCCGTCGACGCCGTCGTGCGGGCGCTGGAGCTGCCAGTCGACGGCCGGCTGCCGGCCCGGGGCCTGCGGACGCAGGTGATCATGGCGACCGGGTCGGGCAAGTCCCTGGTCGCCGTACGCTCCGCCGACGAGCTGCGGGCGGGCCGGGTGCTCGTCCTGGTGCCCTCCCTCGACCTGCTCGTGCAGACCGTGGCCGCCTGGCGCGGCGGGGGCCGCAGCGGCCGGGCCGTCGCGGTGTGCTCGCTGCGCGGCGAGGACGCGGGAGTGCCGACCACCACCGATCCGGGCGAACTGGCCCGCTGGGGCGCCCGGCCGGTGGAGCGGGTGACGGTGTTCGCCACGTACGCCTCCCTCGGTCTGGGCACGATCGAGCGGGCGCACCTGGCGGGGCTGCCGCCCTGGGACCTGGTGGTGGTCGACGAGGCCCACCGCACCTCGGGGCGGATCGGCAAGCCCTGGGCGGTGGTGCACGACAACGCCCGGATCCCCTCCGCCCGCCGGCTGTACATGACGGCCACGCCCCGGGTGTGGCGGGACGGCGAGGACACGGAGGGGGAGCCGGAGGCCGGGGCAGAGGCGGAGGCGGAGGCCGGGTACGCGGAGGCCGCCGACGCGCCCCGCGCCCGCGGGGAGCTGGTGGCGTCCATGGAGGACGACCCGGAGGGGCCGTTCGGCGCCCGCTGCTACACGCTGCCGCTGTCGGAGGCCATCGACCGGGGCATCTGCGCCCCGTACCGGGTGGTGTGCGTGGACGTCAGCGATCCGGGTTTCCAGGCGGAGGTGCTGCTCGGCGCCGACGGGCGTTCGGACCGGGTGCGCGGGATGCGGCTGGCCGCGCTCCAGGCGGCGCTGGTGAAGGCGGCGGCCGACCAGGGTTTCCGGCGGACGCTGGTCTTCCACCACCTCACCAGGGAGGCCGAGGCGTTCGCGGCGGGACTGCCCGCGGTCGCGGCCCGGCTGCGGACCGCGAACCGCTCCCCGCAGCCGGCCTACCCCCGTACGGTGTGGGCGGACTGGCTGTGCGGGCAGCACACGGCGGCCCACCGGCGGCGCGTCCTGGAGGCGTTCGCCGCCGACCGGATCGCGGAGAAGGCCTTCCTCGGCAGTGTCCGGGTGCTCGGCGAGGGGGTGGACACCAAGGAGTGCGACTCCGTCTTCTGGGCGGACGTACGCGGTTCCATGCCGGACCTGGTGCAGGCGGTGGGCCGGGCGCTGCGGATCCGGCCCGGCGAGGGCAAGGTCGCCTCGCTGGTGGTGCCGGTGCTGCTGGGGCCGGGCGAGACCCCCGAGTCGATGCTGACCTCACGGGCGTACGGGGACCTCGCGCGGCTCCTGGAGGCGCTGAGGGCGCACGACTCACGGCTGGTGGAGGCCCTGGCCCAGCCGCAGGCGCCGGGCCGCCCGGCGTCGGCGGCCGGTACGGGCGCCCCGGGCGCGGGCCCCGGGCCGGGGGCGCGGGCCCTGCTGAGCTTCTCCACGCCCCGGGATCCGGCGCTGCTGGCGGCCTTCATCCGGCTGCGGGTGCTCAACCCTGAGCACAGGCAGTGGCGGCGCGGGGCCGAGGCGGCCCGGATCTACGCCGCGACGGCCGGGGACCTGCGGGTGCCGTTCGCCTACCGGGTTCCGGCGTCCGGCGGAGACTGGCCGGCGGCGCTGGCGGGGTTCCCGCTCGGCCAGTGGATCGCGGACGCGCGGCGGACGTACCGCCGGGGCGCGCTGGGCCGCGAGCGGATGCGGGAGCTGGACGAACTGGGCATGGTGTGGAGCCACTTCGACGTGGCCTTCGAGGAGGGCCTGGCGGCGGCCCGGGCCTGGGCGGCCGCCCACGGGCACCTGCTGCCGCCGGTGGAGGCCACCTGGCACGGGGCGCCCGTCGGGGTGTGGATGAAGAACAACCGGGCCGCCGCCCGCCGGGAGGGGCCGGGGACGCTGCCCGAGGAGCGCCGGGACGCCCTGGACGCGATCGACCCGTCCTGGTGTCCGGCCTGGGACATCGGCTGGCAGCGGGCCTTCCACCTGGCCCGGGTGCACCTGGACGCGGGCGGGCGGCTGCCGGCCGGGCCGGGCCGGCTCGTGGTGCAGGGCGAGGACCTGGGCGGCTGGGCGCGGGCCCAGCGGCTGGGGTGGGACCGGCTGGCGTGGGCCCAGCGCTGGCTGCTGGAGCACGTGCTGGGGCTGGAGCCGGCGCGGGAGGAGGAGCGGCCGCCGCCGCGCCGGAGCCATGCCGACGCCTGGGCGGGGCACCTGGAGGCGGCCCGGCTGTTCCACGCCCGGGAGGGGCACCTGCGGGTCCCCCGCCCGCATGTGGAGCGGGTGGGGGACCGGGAGCTGCGGCTCGGGGCGTGGATCGCCAACCAGCGGTCCCGGGCGGCGCGGTTGCCCCCGGAGCGGGTGGCCGCGCTGACGGACCTCGGGATGCGCTGGCCGGCGTCCGGCTGAGGTCGCGCGCCGGTCAGTGGTGGAAGCCGGACCGGGCCGGGGTGGCGGGGGCCGTCTGCGGGTGGGCGCGCAGGTGCTCGACGGCCCGGCGCAGGTCGGTGACGAGCAGGGCGATCTGGTCGCGGGTCACCCCGTGGCGGATCAGGACGCGCTGGACGACGGTGTCCTGACGGTCGGCCGGCAGCGGGTACGAGGGCACCTGCCAGCCGCGCATCCGCAGCCGGTCGGAGAGGTCGTAGAGGCTGAAGCCGGCTCCGTCCGGGTCGGCGAGGGTGTAGGAGACGGCGGGCAGCGCGCCCTGGCCGTCGTAGAGCAGGGTGAAGGCGCCCATGTCGGCGATCTGCCGGGCCAGGTACTGGGCGGTCTCGGCGCAGGCCTGCTGGACGTGCCGGTAACCGGTGCGGCCCAGGCGCAGGAAGAGGTAGTACTGGGCGATGACCTCGCCGCCGGGGCGGGAGAAGTTGAGGGCGAAGGTCGGCATGTCGCCGCCGAGGTAGTCCACGTCGAAGACGAGGTCGGCGGGGAGCAGGTCGGCGGTGCGCCAGACGATCCAGCCGACGCCGAGCGGGGCGAGCCCGTACTTGTGGCCGGAGGTGTTGACGGAGGCCACGCGCGGCAGCCGGAAGTCCCAGACCACGTCGGGGTGGAGGAACGGGGCGACGAACCCGCCGCTGGCGGCGTCCACGTGGACGGGGACGTCCCAGCCGTGTGCGGCCTGGATCCGGTCGAGCTCCTCGGCGATCGCGGCGACGGGTTCATAGTCGCAGGTGTAGGTGACGCCGAGGATGGCGACGACGCCGATGGTGTTCTCGTCGACGTGGGCGGCGAGCTGGTGGGGGCGCAGCCCGGTGGCGCCGGGCTCCAGGGGGACCTGGCGCAGTTCGACGTCGAAGTACCGGGCGAACTTCTCCCAGCAGATCTGGACCGGCCCGCACACCAGGTTGGGGCGGTCGGCCGGTTTGCCCTCGGCCCGGCGGCGGGCCCGCCACCGCCATTTGAGGGCGAGGCCGCCGAGCATGGCGGCCTCGCTGGAGCCGGTGGTGGAGCAGCCGGTGCCGGAGGTGCCGGGCGGGGCGTTCCACAGGTCGGCCAGGATGTTGACGCAGCGGGCCTCGATCTCGGCGGTCTGCGGGTACTCGTCCTTGTCGATCATGTTCTTGTCGAGGCACTCGTTCATCAGGCGGTGTACGCCGTCGTCCGACCAGGTGGTGCAGAAGGTGGCCAGGTTCTGGGCGGCGTTGCCGTCGAGGAGCAGCTCGTTGTGGAGGAGCGAGTAGACGACGTCGGAGGGCGCGGGGTCGTCGGGCATCCGGTACTTGGGGAGGATCTGGCCGCTGAGGGCGGACGCGAACACGTCCGTCGCGGCGTCCCGGGTGCCGGCGTCCTTCGTCTCATGGAGAGCCATATCCGGACTATAGGGCGGATATCGCCACGGACTCGGCTCCGGCGCTCCTCTAGCGGGGGCCACACCTTCCGGCCGACTCCGCGATGTGATCCCGTCCATAGCGGCGCCGCTCGGCCGCAAAAATTACTGTCCAGTAGGATTTCACCCGTAGATCTTCCCGCCCTGAGCACCGGAGCCGCTCGCGACGGGAAGATCATTTCATTGGTTGTACATACAACTTATCCAGCGTTGTCCGGATAGCGGTCAACTGCCCCCGGGACCCTGGTAGTTCTTCGGCCATGAACAAGATCACCCGCCGGCAGGCCTTGGGCACCGCCGCCGGCGCTCTCACCGTCCTCGGCATCGCGGGCGCCACCGCGCACGCCGCCGCCACCGACTCGCGCGTCGCGGCCACCACCCCGGCCGGCACGCTCGACGAGGTGTACCAGGGCCGCCGCATACAGATCACCCCCGCCTCGGGCGGCGGCCACCACGGCGGTCACCACTCCCCCGGCCTGCCCACCGTACGCATAGACGGCCGCGAGCTGCACGTGATGCAGAACGCGGACGGCACCTGGATCAGCGTGGTCAACCACTACGAGACCTTCGCCGATCCCGCCTCCCTGGCCCGGGCCGCCGTGCGCGAGCTCCAGGGCGCGCAGCTCGCCCCGATGCAGATGGGAGGCACGGCATGACCGTCCGCAAGAACCAGGCCGCGCTCACGCCCGAGGAGAAGCGGGCGTTCACGAACGCACTGCTCGAACTGAAGCGCACCGGCCGCTACGACCGGTTCGTGACCACCCACAACGGGTTCATCATGAGCGACACCGACTCCGGCGACCGCGTCGGCCACCGCTCCCCCTCCTTCCTCCCCTGGCACCGGCGGTTTCTGCTGGAGTTCGAGGCGGCTCTGCAGGCGGTGGACGCGAGCGTTTCGATCCCGTACTGGGACTGGACCGCCGACCGCACCACCCGCTCCTCCCTGTGGGCCGCCGACTTCCTCGGCGGCACCGGCCGGGCCCGCGACGGGCAGGTCATGGACGGCGCGTTCGCGTACGCGACGGGCAAGTGGGAGATAACCGTACGCGTCGACGGCCGCACCTACCTGCGGCGCGCGCTCGGCGAGGGCGTCGCCCAGCTGCCGACCAGGGCCGAGGTGGACGCCGTCCTGGCGATGCCGGTCTACGACACGGCCCCCTGGAACAGCGCCTCGAACGGCTTCCGCAACCACCTGGAGGGCTGGCGCGGCGCCAATCTGCACAACCGGGTCCACGTGTGGGTCGGCGGCCAGATGGGCACCGGCGTCTCGCCCAACGACCCGGTGTTCTGGATGCACCACGCGTTCATCGACAAGCTGTGGTCCGACTGGCAGGCGAAGCACCCGCAGTCGACGTACCTGCCGGCCGCCGGCACCCCGAACGTGGTCGACCTGCGCGACACCATGCGGCCGTGGAACGACGTGACCCCGGCCGACATGCTGGACCACCGCGCGTTCTACACGTTCGACACCGAGCCGGTCGCCGCCGCCAGCCAGCGGTAGTGCAGTTCGGGGCGTCCGACCTGGCCGTACCGGGGGGTGCGGTCCGCCCGGCCGGTGTCCACCAGGTGCTCCAGGTACCGGCGGGCGGTGATCCGCGAGATCCCGGCCGCCCCGGCCGTCCCCGCGGCGGTCAGCCCGTCGGGCGCCGCCCGCAGCAGCGCCGCGACCCGGTCCAGGGTCGCGGCGCTGAGCCCCTTGGGCAGCTCGGCCGGAGCGGGCGCGCGCAGGGAGGCGAGGGCCCGGTCCACGTCGTCCTGACCGGCCGCCTCGCCCTCCGTCGCCCGGAACTCGGCGTAGCGCAGCAGCCGTTCGCGCAGGGTCGGGAACGCGAACGGCTTCAGTACGTACTGCACGACGCCCAGCGACACGCTCTCGCGGACCACCGCAAGGTCCCGGGCCGAGGTCACCGCGATCACGTCCACCGGGTGCCCGGCCGCCCGCAGGCCGCGCGCGAAGCGCAGCCCGTGGCCGTCGGGGAGGGTGAGGTCGAGCAGCAGCAGGTCGACGGGGGTCCGTTCCAGCACCCGGGCGGCCTCGGCCAGGGAGTGGACGACGGCCACGGCGGTGAAGCCGGGCACCCGGCCCACGTACAGGGCGTGGGCGGCGGCGGCCACCGGGTCGTCCTCGATCACCAGCACCCGCACCTCGGGCGCGCTCACGAGGTGCCGTCCGCGCGGCGCTGAGCGGGGATGCGGGGCGACCCGCCCGGGGGGCCGGCGGCCGGATCCGCTCCGGCCGCGTCCGCGTCCCGCCGGATGGCGCGAGGTCCTTCCGGCGACTGCGCCAGGGGCAAAGTGACGGTGAACTCCGCGCCGCCCTCCGGCCCGACGGCCGCCTCGACGCGGCCGCCGTGGCGGTGGGCCACCTGACGGACAAGTGCCAGGCCCAGGCCCCGCCCCTCGCCCTTCCCGGACCAGCCCCGCCGGAACACGTCCACCCCCTGGGGCAGCCCGGGGCCGTTGTCCGCGACCCGCAGCAGCAACGCGCCGGCGTCGCCCCGTACGGTGACGGCGATCCGCCCGCCCGGCACGCCGGTCAGGGCGTCCACGGCGTTGTCGATGAGGTTGCCGAGCACCGTGACCAGGTCCCGGGCCGACGGGGCCCCCGGCCCGGTGTCGACCGGTCCGCTCTCGGGGGTGACGGCGAGCTCGACGCCCCGCTCGTGCGCCTGCGCGGCCTTGCCGAGGAGCAGGGCGACCAGCACCGGTTCGCCGACGGAGGTGACGACCTCGTCCGTCAGGGCCTGGGCCAGCTCCAGTTCGGCGGTGGCGAACTCCACCGCCTCCTCGCTGCGGCCCAGTTCGATGAGGGAGACCACCGTGTGCAGCCGGTTGGCGGCCTCGTGGGCCTGGGAGCGCAGTGCCTGCGTGAAGCCCCGCTCGTGGTCCAGTTCGCCGGTCAGCGCCTGGAGATCCGTGTGATCGCGCAGGGTGACCACGGTGCCCCGGCGGCCACCGCCCGCCACCGGAGAGCTGTTGACGACGAGCACCCGCTCGGCGGTCAGGTGCACCTCGTCGACCCGGGGCCGGTCGGCGAGCAGCGCCCCGGTGAGCGGCGCGGGGAGGCCGAGGCCGGTGACGCCGGTGCCGGTGACCTCGCCGCGCAGGCCGAGGAGTTCGCGGCCCGCGTCGTTGATGAGGGTGATCCTGCGGTGGCCGTCGAGCATCAGCAGTCCCTCCCGTACCCCGTGCAGGGCTGCTTGATGGTAGTCGTACATCCGGCTCAGCTCGGCGGCGTTCATGCCGTGCGTATGGCGGCGCAGCCGGGCATTGACCACGTACGTGCCCGCGCCGCCCAGCGCCAGGGCCCCGGCCGCCACCCAGGCGAGGGCGCTCAGCTGGGCCGCGAGGCGGTCGCTGACGACGCGGACGGTGATCCCCGCGCTGACCAGGCCGACGATCCGGCCCTGCTCGTCCGCGAGCGGGGTGACCACGCGGATGGAGGGGCCGAGGGTGCCGGTGTAGGTCTCGCTGAAGGTCTCGCCGCGCAGCGCGCGGGCGGTGTTGCCGAGGAAGCGCTCGCCGATGCGGCGCGGGTCGGGGTGGGTCCAGCGCCGCCCGTCGGGGGCCATGATCGTCACGAAGTCCACGCCGGAGTCGACCCTGACCCGCTCGGCGAACGGCTGGAGCGCCGCCGACGGGCCGTCACCGCCCGTTCCCGCCGCGCGTACGGCCGCGCGCACGGACGGGGAGTCGGCGACGGACCGCGCCACGGCCCCGGCCTGGCGCCGGGCGGCGTCCTCGGCCTGGCCCCGGGCGGCCACGTACGCGAAGACCGCGCATCCGGCGACGACTACGGCGACGACGAGCACCTGCATGGCGAAGAGCTGGCCGGCCAGGCTCCGGGGCGGTCGGGGGAAGCGGAACATGGCGCTCAGTGTGCACCGGGCGGTGAACTCAATGAACGGAAGCGTGACCGGGGTCACAGAGCGGGTGATGGTCTGCGGGAACACATTCCCCACCAGGAGGCGACGTGGCCGCCAGGCGCGACAAGACCCACTATCTCTACATCGCGGTCATCGCCGCGGTGCTGCTCGGCATCGCCGTCGGCTTCGCCGCACCCGGCGTGGCCGTGGAGCTCAAGCCGTTGGGCACCGGCTTCGTGAACCTCATCAAGATGATGATCTCCCCCGTGATCTTCTGCACGATCGTGCTGGGGATCGGATCCGTCCGCAAGGCCGCGAAGGTGGGCGCGGTGGGCGGGCTGGCGCTGGGCTATTTCATGGTCATGTCCACGGTCGCGCTGGCGATCGGGCTGGTGGTGGGGAACCTGCTGGAGCCCGGCAGCGGGCTGCACCTGACGGAGGCGGTCCGGCACGCCGGTGAGGCGCAGGCCAAGGCGGGCGGGGCCGAGAGCACGCCGGAGTTCCTGCTCGGGATCATCCCGACGACGCTGGTGTCGGCCTTCACCGGGGGCGAAGTGCTCCAGACGCTGCTGGTGGCGCTGCTGGTCGGGTTCGCGCTCCAGGCGATGGGCGGTGCGGGAGAACCGGTGCTGCGCGGCATCGGGCACGTACAGAAGCTGGTGTTCCGGATGCTCGCGATGATCATGTGGGCGGCGCCGGTGGGCGCCTTCGGGGCGATGGCGGCGGTGGTCGGGGCAACCGGCATGGACGCGCTGAAGTCCCTGGCGGTCATCATGATCGGCTTCTACACCACTTGTCTGCTCTTCGTCTTCGTGGTGCTGGGCACGCTGCTGCGGGTCTGTACGGGGGTCAGCGTGTTCGCGCTGCTGCGCTACCTGGGGCGGGAGTTCCTGCTGATCCTGTCGACCTCCTCCTCGGAGTCGGCGCTGCCGCGGCTGATCGCCAAGATGGAGCACCTCGGGGTGTCCCGCCCGGTGACCGGCATCACCGTGCCGACCGGGTACTCCTTCAACCTGGACGGGACCGCGATCTACCTGACCATGTCCTCGCTGTTCATCGCGGAGGCCATGGGCAAGCCGCTCGCGCTCGGCGAGCAGATCTCGCTGCTGCTGTTCATGGTGGTGGCCTCGAAGGGCGCGGCCGGGGTCACCGGCGCGGGCCTCGCCACGCTGGCCGGCGGGCTCCAGTCGCACCGGCCCGAACTCGTGGACGGGGTGGGCCTGATCGTGGGCGTCGACCGGTTCATGAGCGAGGCGCGGGCGATGACGAACTTCGCGGGCAACGCGGTCGCCACGGTCCTGATCGGTACGTGGACCAAGGAGTTCGACCGGGAGCGGGCGGCGGAGGTCCTCGCGGGCCGGCTGCCGTTCGACGAGACGACGCTGATCGACGACGGCCACGGGGCCGAGCCGTCCGGCACGCCCCCGACGCCGCCCGCCCCGGCGGCCGGCACCGAGGCCGGCATCGCTCCGGCGGCCGGCACCAAGGACGGGGTCCCGGCTTAGCCGGCGCCCCGGCGGAACACCGGCCGGGCAGGGCTCGCCCCCACGGTGCCCCGCCCGGCCGGGGGCCCCACCTCCTCGCCCCGCCCCGGCAACCGGGCAGACGGCGGGAAGGGGGAAGCAGGGAGGGGGCAAGTCCGGCGAAGTGCGCGGAACCCGCAACTCCCCTTACTGGCCGCGCGTTTTCGGCCATGTGGCCGATCATCCGGCTGCGCCAAAAGGTACTTCCCACGGGGGCGACCCTTCTGACATCTTGCGTCCACCACTCGTTTCGTACGGCCCGGTAGGTGCCCACCGCACCCCCGCGCCCATCGGAGGACGCATTGATACCCCACATATCCAGCCGCCCCCGACGCAGCCTGGTGCTGGCGGCCGCCCTCGGCGCCGCCCTCACTTTCGGAGCCCCCGCCGCGCTCGCCGGCACCGCTCCCGTCTCCCCGAACGGCTCCGCCCCGGCTTCCGCTCCGGCGGCCGCCCCCAAGGCCTCGGCCCCGGCATCCCAGAGTGCGACCTGGGCCGCCGGCACCCGCGCCTACCTCGTGATCAGCGCCCCGGGCGACAGCTCGGCGATCCGCTCGGCGATCACCGCCAACGGCGGCACGGTCTTCTCCTCCTTCGACGCGATCGGCGTGACCGTCGCCCACTCGGCCTCCGCCACCTTCGCCACGGCGATGCGCGGAGTCAGCGGTGTGCAGCAGGTCGGCGCCACCCGTACCTCGGACGTCCCGGCCGACGCCTACAACCCGGCGCTGCCGGCCAACCCGGCGCAGTCCTCGACGGCCGCCGGAGAGCCGGTCCGCGCGGACATGAGCCAGATCAAGGCCGACCAGGCATGGGCCGTCAACCCCGGCTCCGCCTCGGTGAAGGTCGGCATCCTGGACACCGGTGTGGACGACCAGCACCAGGACCTGGCCCCGAACTTCAACGCGGCCGACTCGGTCTCCTGCGCCTACGGCAAGCCCGACACCCGGGCCGGCGCCTGGCGTGACGTGGACACCCACGGCACCCACGTCGCGGGCACCATCGCGGCGGCCAAGAACGGCAAGGGCGTCGTCGGCGTGGCCCCCGGGGTGAAGATCTCCGCGGTCCGCGTCGCCGAGCCGGGCAACTCGTTCTTCTTCGCCGAGAACACCATCTGCGGGTTCGTGTGGGCCGGTGACCACGGCTTCAAGGTCACCAACAACAGCTACTACACCGACCCGTGGCAGTTCAACTGCCCGGACAACATCGACCAGGCCGCCATCATCGAGGGCGTCAAGCGCGCCCAGGAGTACGCGGAGGGCAAGGGCTCGCTCCAGGTCGCCGCGGCGGGCAACGAGAACTACGACCTCGCCCACAAGACGACCGACTCCGCGAGCCCCAACGACTCGACCCCGGTCACCCGCACCATCACCAACGCCTGCCTGGACATCCCGACCGAACTCCCGGGCGTGGTCACGGTCGCGGCGAACGGCACCGGCGTCACCAAGACCTCGTTCTCCAACTTCGGCCAGGGCGTCATCGACATCGCCGCGCCGGGCAGCGACGTCTACTCGACGCTGCCGGGCGGCAAGTACGGCACCAAGAGCGGCACCTCGATGGCCACCCCGCACGTGGTGGGCGTCGCGGCGCTGATCGCCAGCGCCAACCCGGGCTTCACCCCGGCGCAGATCCGCGCCCAGCTGGCCGCCCAGGCCAACGACATCGCCTGCCCGGCCGACGGCCGCTGCACCGGTACGAGCGCCAACAACTCCTTCTTCGGAGAGGGCCAGGCCGACGCCCTGAAGGCGGTCGGCGCCACCCCGCCGGCGGGCAAGTACTTCGAGAACACCACGGACGTCGCCATCGGTGACAACACCACCGTGGAGAGCCCGATCACCGTCAGCGGTGTGACCGGCAACGCCCCCGCCACCCTCAAGGTGGGCGTGAACATCGCCCACACCTACATCGGTGACCTCAAGGTCGACCTGGTCGCCCCCGACGGCACCGTGTACACGGTCCACAACCGGGCCGGCGGCAGCACCGACAACATCAACCAGACGTACACCGTCAACGCCTCCTCCGAGGTCGCGAACGGCACCTGGAAGCTGCGCGTGAACGACAACGCGGGCGGCGACACCGGCAAGATCGACTCCTGGAACCTCACCTTCTAGGCACGACCGGCACGGCCGGCACGGCGGGGCCATCGGGGAGCGCAGGACCGCTCCCCGGTGGCCCCTTCCGCTTGGCTGGCGCCGCTAGCGGGTGCGCAGGACGCAGTCCCCGCACAGGCCGCCGCCCGGGGCCCGGTAGTAGAGGCAGCAACTACGGCGTACGAAGGCCACCCCGAGCCCCTCCTCGTGGACGAAGGCGCCGGTGCCGGCCAGGGCCCCGCCGTCGGCGAGCAGCGCTCCCGCGAGCTCCACGGCCTTCTCGCCGGGGACCCGGTCGAGCAGCACCCGCAGCGCCCCGACGAGCCCGGAAGCGGCGTTGCCGCGCAGCACCTTCGCGGAGACGCCGTACCGCTCGCGCAGCGCGGAGTCCAGTACGGCCAGGTTTCCGAGCACGCTCGCGCTGAGGTCCCCGGCCGGCCGGGCCACCGGCGCCGGCAGCCACAGTTCCAGCGAGCCGGCCGCGGGCAGCCGCCACCCCACCCGCGCCGGGTCGAGGTCGGGCACCTGCCCGGCGAGGGCGGCGCAGCCGAGTCCGAGGGACCACAGCCGGGAGGCGATCCCGAACTGGGCGGTCGAGGCCGCCACGCGCCCCGGGCCCGTGCCGATCCGCCGCCCGACCTCGGCGACGTAGGGCCCGAGGCGCTCCGCGTACAGCGCGTCGAGCGTGCGGAATCCGGGGCCGGGCGGTGCCTCGCCGTACGCGACGGTGAAGAAGGGGCCCACGGCGGCCAGTCGCCGCAGTACGTCGTCCATGCACGGATGATCTCAGCCGAGGGCCGGGGCCGGGGCGCCGGGGAGCGGGGGGGCGGTCCCGAAGCCGGACCTGCCGGGCGCCGGCCGGGGGCCCGGCGGCCCGGCTACGCGCGCACCCCGTCGGCCGGCCGGCCCGCCGCCAGGCCCCGCGCCCCGCTCGCCCGGCGGGCCGCCGGGCCCATCGCGTACGAGGCGGCCAGCAGGACGGCGCCGAGCAGCAGCCAGCCGGGGATCCCCCACAGCAGGAGCAGCGCGGTCAGCAGCATCGGGCCCAGGGTGCGGGCCACGGGCACCCCGGTGCCGAAGAAGCCCTGGTACTGGCCCATCCGCTCGGCCGGGGCCAGCGAGAACCCGATCTGCCAGGACCCGGCCGACTGCCGCATCTCGGCGTCGGCCTGGAGCGCCGCCCCGGCCACGAGCAGCGCCGCCGCGGCCCACCCGGCCTCCGGCAGCGCGGCGGCGGCGAACACGGCGCAGGACAGCGCCATCACCAGCCCGGAGGTCCGCAGGGCCCGCCCGGCGCTGTCGAGGCCGGTCACGGACCGGGCCGTGCGCACCTGGAACAGCATCACGGCGAGGGTGTTGAGCACGAACAGCGCCGACACCAGCCAGCCCGGAGCCCGGGTGCGCTCCACGGTCCACAGCGGGATCGCCAGGCTCAGCAGCGGCATCCGCAGCAGCAGGACGGCGTTGAGCAGGGTCACCAGTGCGTACGGGCGGTCGCGCAGCACCGCCAGCCGGGGCTCCCCCGCCGCCCGCCCGGGTCCGGGGGCCACGGCGGGCAGGCCCAGCAACAGGGCCGCGCAGACCAGGAAGCCGGCCGCGTCCAGGGCGAAGACGACGAGGTACGCCGTCTCGGTGCCGGCGGCGAGGGCCAGTCCGCCGAGGGCCGCGCCGAGGGCCAGTCCGGCGTTGAGGACGGACTGGAGGCGGGCCAGCAGCCCGGTCCGCTCCGCCGGGGCGACGAGCCCGGCGAGCAGCGCCTGCCGGGCGGCCGCGAGGCCGCACTGGGAGACCGCGTAGACCACGACGGCGCACAGGAAGCCCCCGAAGGACCGGACGAACAGGAACGAGGCCACCGATCCGGCGGTGGCCAGCGCCAGCAGCACCGAGATGCCGCGCGGCCCGCGCCGGTCGGCCAGGGCCCCCAGCGGGACCCCGGCGACCGAGCCGACGGCCCAGGCGAGGGTCAGGCCGAGGCCGATCCGGGCGGGCGAGAGGCCCACGACGCCGGTGAAGTAGAGGGCGGAGCACACGTAGTAGGCGCCGTCGCCGACGGAGTTGCTCAACTGGGCGGCGGCCAGGCGGCGCGGCGCGCCGGGCGCGGGCAGGAACCGTATCGTCACCGCCCCATTGGATCAGCCGGGCGGCCCGTCCCGGCGGTCCAATCGGGGGTGCGCGGGACGGGCCATTTCGCCGGTCGGCGGGGCCGCCGCCGGGGTGGCGGCGCCGCGCGCGGGTCCCCGTACCGGACCCGGGTGGCGCAACCCGCCCCGGGACGTGGTCCGACCGCCCCGGGGACGCTCCGCCGACGACCGCCCGCGCGAGCTCCGGGCCGGGTGTCGGCGCGGGCGGGCCACCGGCCGGTCCGGGGGCGGACCTTTCGCTGCCCGGATCCGGCCCTCATGGCATCCTCGCAGGTCAGAGGGGTGAGCCAGTGTCTCACGCAAGCCGGGGCAGCCGTCTGGCGGGACCGCTTCGCACGGTTGAACGGATGTCTGCGGATCGGGATTACGGGCGTTTTGTCCCGGGGATCCAAGTCCTCGGAAAACGATGCCGCGCCATTGCCGAATTGGGGGTTCATGAGAGGACTTAGAGGGGCTACATTGAGCCACTCGCGTTCACCTGACAGCCCGTTGCCTTTCACCCGTGTTTTGCGCGGGGGGTGACGTCAGGAGCGCAGACTGTGCAACCACCCCACCGCCCAGAAGGACCGAAGGCTCCGTGCCCGTACCCGTACTCCTCGCCGGCCGCTCCGTGCGGCTGGAGCCCCTCGCCCCCCACCACACCGAGGCCCTGGCCGTGGCCGGTGCCGAGGATCGTACGACTTACGCCTTCACTCCCGTGCCGCACGGGCTGCAGGCGTCCCACGAGTACATCGACCGCGCCCTGTCCGATCAGGCAGCAGGTCGATCGCTCGCGTTCGCCGTGGTCAGAGCCACTGACGGGCGGGTCGTCGGTTCGACCCGGTTCCTGGATCTCGACTACTGGCAGGGTCCGCTGGTCTGGCCGGCGGTCCCCGGGGTCCCCTTCGGTGATCCGGCGACCGCGATCCCCGATGCCGCCGAGATCGGGAACACCTGGCTGTCGCCGGGCGCCCAGGGCACCGGGATCAACACCGAGGCCAAGCTGCTCATGCTCCGCCACGCCTTCGAGACCTGGGGCGTGCGCCGCATCTCCCTGCGCGCGGACGCCCGCAACGGACGCTCGCGGGCGGCCATGGAACGCCTCGGCTTCACCTGCGAAGGGGTGCGCCGGGCCCACTCGCGGGGGCTGGACGGCGCGGTGCGCAGTACGGCCTTCTACTCGGTGCTCGACGAGGAGTGGCCCACCGTCCGCTCCCTGATCGAACTGCGGCTGTCCGGGGCCCAGCCCCGCAAGCGCCGGCGCAAGACGCTGATCCCGGCGTAACGGTCCTGCGGGCCCCCGCCGGCCCGTCCCCCTCGGCCCTCCCCCGTCCCGTCCCCGGCGCTCAGCCGAGGAAGGCCGGGGCGAGGGCCGAGGGCATGAGAGGGGCGGGGGCGCCGCCGCCGTCGGCGAGCAGGGAGTACAGGTCGGCGCCGAAGTCGCCGGGCAGCGAGTAGACGACGGTCCGGTCGTCGGTCCACACCACCTGGTCGTCGACGCTGCGCTCCTCGGCTAGCGGGGTCTCCGCCATCGTGGCCAGGTCGAGCACGTAGAGCCGCCACGGCGCGTCGGCCGGCAGACCGGGCACCCGCTTCTTGAAGACCAGGCGGGTGCCGTCCGGGGACAGCGACGGGCATTCCAGGTTCTCGCGCAGGGTGGTCACCGTACGGGCGGTGAGGTCGCCGCGGATCAGGTAGGTGCGGCCGCCGGTCGCGAGCGTCGCGTAGAAGGTCTTCTCGTCGGCGGCGAAGGTCACGCCCCAGAAGTTCACATCGGCGTTGTGGTAGGTCTCGCCGTCCTTGCGGATGGTGAAGTCCTCCAGCGAGGCGTCGTACGTCCCCGTGCGCAGGTCCAGCAGCGAGGTGCGGGTGGAGAAGTTCGTGCCGGCGTACGAGTCCCCGCCGACGAACACGGTCCAGGCGACGAGGTGGCCGCCGGGCGAGACGCGGGCGCGGGTGGGGATGCCGGCCAGGGGGCGGCTGGCGGTCTCCTTGAGGTGGGAGTCGAGGACCACGGCCCGGTAGCCGTCCTGTACGGCGCCCTGCTGCGACTGGAGGCAGATCCCGGTGCCCCCGGCCGCGTGGAAGCGCAGGCATTTCACCCCGGACGCGGTACGGGGACCCCCGGGCGCGGCCGCGGGGACGGTGGCGAGCTCGTCGCGGTACGGGCCCCAGGCCATGTTGCGGAAGACGATGCGCCGGCCGCCGTCGGCGGGGGCCAGGGTGACCGGGCCGTGCGCGACGGCCGGACCGCCCGCGCGGGGCTGGTCCTTCTCCTCGGCCCGCGAGGAGGCCCGGACGAAGGCGAGCGCCCCGACCACGGTGAGCAGGACGACGGCCGCGACCAGGATCAGGATCCGCCGCCGCGGGGTCAGCGCGGGCTCCGGCCCCCCGGGCGCGGTCGCGGGCGGGGTCGTCGTGGGAGGAGTGGTGGACATCGGGGCCTTTCGCGGGGCGGTGGAGCGGCGGGGGTCAGGCGTCGGCCGGGCGGAGCCGGGCGCAGCAGGCGACGGCCGCGGCGAGCAGTACGGCGGCCACGGCGAGGGCGGGCCGGGCGCCCCACACGGTCCAGGCGGCGCCAAAACCGAGGGAGGCCGCGAACCGGGCGAGCGCCTGGCCGGTCTGGACGAGGGCGAGCCCGCCGCCCCGGTGTTCCTCGGGGACGGCGCCGGCGGCCTCCGCCATGAGCACCCCGTCGGTGGCGGCGTAGAAGCCGCCGTGCAGCAGGAGCACCGCGTACGGCAGGGCGGGGTGCGTGCCGCCGGCCAGGAGGAGTCCGTAGACGAGGAGCAGCGCGAGGTGGCCGCCGAGGAAGACGCGGCGGCGGCCGACGCGGTCGGCGAGCCGGCCCAGCGGCAGGGCGAGCAGGAAGAAGGCGGTGGCCGTGCCCAGGGGCAGCAGGGCGAACCAGCGGTCGGCGATCCCGGTGGCCCGCTGGAGCAGCAGGAAGACGAATGCGTCGCTGACGGTGCACAGGCCCAGGAGCAGGGCGCTGAGGCTGATCCGGCGCAGGTCGCGGCGGCGCAGCAGACCGAGGGAGCCGCGCAGGGAGACGGGTCCGGCGGCGGGCGCGGGCACGGCGCGCCGGCCGGGTACGAAGAGCACCAGCACGAGGACGCCGAGCGCGGCGACGCAGGCGCTGACGGTGAAGACGGCGTCGTAGCCGTCGGCGGCTCCGCGCAGGATGAGGAAGGCCAGGATGGGCCCGATCAGCGCCCCGGCGGTGTCCATGGCCCGGTGCACGCCGAAGGCCCGGCCGCGTTCCCCGGGGGCGGCGGCCAGCGAGATCAGCGCGTCGCGCGGGGCGGTGCGCAGGCCCTTGCCGGTGCGGTCGAGGGCGAGGACGGCCCCGATGGCGGGCAGGGTGTGCGCGAGCAGCAGGAGCGGTTTGCACAGGGCGGAGAGCCCGTAGCCGAGTCCGGCGAGGGCCTTGTGGCGGCCGAAGCGGTCGCCGAGGTGGCCTCCGGCGAGCCGGACGAGGGCGCTGACGCCGTTGTAGACGCCGTCGAGCAGGCCGAAGCCGAGCGGGGAGAGGCCGAGCCCGGCGACGAGGTAGAGCGGGAGCACGGCGGTGACCATCTCGGAGGAGACGTCGGTGATCAGGCTGACCGTGCCGAGGGCGAGCACCGTGGGGGCGAGGGCGGCGCGCCGCCCCGGGCGGGTGCCCGGGGCGACGGCCGGTGTCTCGGGCGCCACGGCGGGCGCGGGGTTACCGCGACTGTCCGCGACGTACATGGTCAGGAAGCCCAGATCCCGGTGATGTCCTTGGCGGTGGCGGCGTTCCCGGCGTGGGTGGTCAGCCCGGCCAGGTCCTCCAGCGTCCGCAGCACGTCGTAGTGGTTGTAGGTGGTGCTCGACGTGGAGCCGGGGGTGACGGGCTGGCCGTAGAGGACGGTGGGGATCTTGTTGCCGGCCAGGCGGTTGTCCTCGTCGAAGGTGACGACGAGCAGGCTGTTGTGGGTCTTGGCCCAGTCTGCGTAGGCCTTGAGGTTGTTCTTGAGCCAGGTGTCGCCGGTGCCGACGGAGCAGTCGTGCATGTCGCTGCAGAGGTTCGGGACGACGAAGGACACCTTGGGCAGGGTGGTGAAGTCCGTCGGGAACTGCTGCATCGTCTTCGCCGAGCTGGTGGGCACGTTGGAGAAGGCGAACCAGGGGTTGTGCTTGCGGGCGTAGTCGCCGCTGGAGCAGGTGGTGGAGCCCTGGCTGGGGAGGGTCTCGTTGTAGCTGCCCCAGCTCTTGCCGGCGGCTATCAGCTCGGAGGCCAGGTTCGGCGCGGAGCTGAAGCCGGGCGTGTAGCAGCTGTCGCTCGTGACTCCCTGGTTGGAGCCCGAGAAGAGCTGGAGGTAGTTGGGCTGGCTGGGGTGGGTGATGCCGTAGGAGTTGGAGAGGCTGGCTCCGCCGGCCTTGAGGGAGTTGATGTAGGGGGCGCTGGAGCTGCCTATGACCTGGTTGTAGGCGTGGTTCTCGAAGACCACGACGAGCACGTGGTCGGGCGAGGGCAGGCCCGCGGCGTGCGCGGGCTGGGCGGCGCCGATGCCCGCCCAGGCGGCGGTGGCGGCGGCGGTGGCGGCGAAGGCGGTGGCCAGGGCGGTCTTACGACAAGACCATGAAGTGCTCATGCCAAACACGGGGCATTCCTCCGGGCAGGGGGGATCTGGGGGTGGCGGCGCGGACGCACCATACCCAGGGGCATGTGCATGGGCCAGAGATGTCCGGCGAACGGCACGGGAACTCCGCCTGCCCTTCAGGTGATGGGCAATGCCATCCCCCCGGGAAAGCCAAGAGACGGAAAAATAGGGAACCCGGACGCACTATCGTTCATCATTCGAACGGAAGCAGTCCACCCCCCGACGGGGCAGCAACAGCCGGAGAGCCACCTCACATGTCGTACGAACCCGACGGGCAGTACCAGCCGCCGTACCGGCCGGAAGGGCAGTACCCGCAGCAACCCCCGTACGGTCAGCAGCAGGGCCGACAGCAGGGTCAGCCGCAGTACTCGCCCCAGGACCGGCCGCAACAGCCGTACGGCCAGCCGCAGCAGGGGCAGCCGCAGCAGGGCCGGCCGGCGTACGGCCCGCCCGGCGGATACGGGCAGCAGCCCCCGCAGGGCCGCCCCCCGTACGGGCAGGACCAGTACGGGCAGGACCAGTACGGGCAGCCGGGGGCCTTCGACTCGCCCACCCGCCAGCAGCCCCCGTACGAGCGCCCGGACTACCAGCAGCCGCGCCACCAGCAGCAGCCGCCCCCGTACGACCGCTCGGAACCGCCCTACGGGCACGAGGAGGAACCGCCGCGCCGCAAGTCCAAGGCCAAGCGGTGGATCATCGCGGGCGTCTCGGTGCTGGCCCTCGCGGGTATCGCCGCGGGCGCGATGAGCTACTTCGAAATACCGCCGTTCACCGACAAGGGCAAGGCCGTCTCCTTCGGCGACACCCCGGGCGCCGGCGACAAGGGCGGCGCGGCCAAGCCCCCGCCGAACTCGAAGATGTCGATGCCCACGGGCCCGAAGACCGAGTTCAAGAACGCCTCGACCCTGAGCGACGGCACGCAGATCGGCGTCGCCACCATCACCGGCAAGAAGTCGGGCTTCACGGGCAAGGTCTGGGTCTGGGCGCCCAAGGAGTACAACGACCCGAAGTACGCCAAGAGCGGCTTCCCGGTCATGATCGCCCTGCCCGGCGGCGCCGGCTACCCGATGAACTACTGGATGGGCACCGACCTCGGCCTGCAGACCAGCGTCAGCAAGTGGTACGCGGAGGGCAAGGGCAAGCCCTTCATCCTCGCCATGCCCGTGCTGAACCCGGGTCCCGACGACAAGGGCGTCTACTGGGACGCCTCCGACATCCCGGGGCAGCCCAAGATGGGCACCTGGCTGACGGACGACATCCCGGACCTGATGCGGGAGAACTTCCGCACCATCAAGTCCCGTGACGGCTGGGCCTACATGGGCTCCTCCACCGGCGGCTTCGCGAGCCTGAAGGCCGTCCTGAAGTACCCGGAGAAGTTCAAGGCCGCTATCTGCTCCGGCCCCGACATCGTGCCCGACTCCTCCCTCTGGAAGGGCCACGACAAGGAGAAGGCCGAGAACAACCCGGAGCTGCTCGCCAAGCAGCTCATCGACAAGAAGGGCCCCGACGTCTACCTGGCCTTCCAGGTCGGCGACAACGAGAGCAACAAGAAGACCCTGCCGGACGTCCAGAAGTTCATCGCCACCTACACCAAGGGCCCCATCCACACCAGCCTGAGGGTGATTCCCGGCGGCCAGCACAACGCCAAGACGTACGTGCCGAACATGGGCCTCGGCCCGATGGAGTTCATCAGCAAGGTCATGGAAGGCCCCGTGGAGTAGCCCTCACCGCTCCCGGGATCCGGGACCCCGCCCCCCTACGGGGTGAGCACGGCCCCGCCGTCGGGTTCCACGCCCCGTACCGCTTCCGGCTCCGGCCCGCCGAACACCTTCGGCGGGCCGCTGCCGTTCCAGGGCTCCCAGCCGGGATCCCCCGACACGGCGAACGCCACCCAGGCCGCGTGCATCTCGTCCGCGAGCGCCTGCGGGGCGTCCGGCCCGGCCAGCCAGGAGGACTCGGGCACGCCGAGGGTGTCGAAGACGAAGCCCAGCTCCAGGGCGTGGCAGGCGCCGAGGCCCGGTACGCCGCTGGGCCAGGCGAACTCGTACAGGTGGCTGGGGCCCGGCCGGGCGGGGGACGCGATCCGGCGCAGCGGGTCGCGCAGCAGCCGGTCGGTGAGCAGCGCCCCGGCCAGGTCGGCCGCTCCGGTCCCGGGCAGGGCGGCGGCGCGCAGCGCCCGTACGGCGGCCCGGTCCTTGCCGCTGCGGGCCCGGCCCAGCGCCACGGCCAGCGGGCCCAGCCGGTCCAGCAGCCGCGAGGCGCCGGTCGGGGCGAGCCAGAGCCGGTGTTCCTGGGCGGTCCAGCCGAGCAGCAGCGGCACGTCCGAGGCGGCGGCCGCCTCCAGTGGGTCGCCGGGCAGCGTGGCCGGGTCGGTGACCAGCCCGAAGGCGGGGCCGCCGAACACCGGGGAGGAGCGGCGCAGCACGGCTCGCTGCGCGGCGAGCAGGGCGGGCAGCCCGGCCGCCTCGAAGGCGGCGGCGGTGGCGGGCACCTTGAGCAGCGCGGCCATCCGGCGGACCATGGCGCGGACCTTGTCGCGGGGCAGCGCCTCGGGGGCGCCGCTCTGCAGGACGGCCCGGCCGAAGAGGCCCCGGGCGCGGGGCGCGGCGAGCAGGGCGCCGGTGCTGATGGCGCCGGCGGACTCGCCGAAGACGGTGACGCGGCCGGGGTCCCCGCCGAAGGCGGCGATGTTGTCCCGGACCCAGGCGAGGGCGGCGATCTGGTCGAGGAGGCCGCGGTTGGCGGGGGCGTCGGGGAAGAGGCCGTAGCCGAGGACGCCGAGCCGGAAGTTGACCGAGACGAGGACGACCCCGTCGCGGGCGAAGGCGGAGCCGTCGTAGACGGGCACGGCGGAGGAGCCGCGGGTGTGGGCGCCGCCGTGCAGCCACACCATCACCGGCAGCCGGGCCCCGCGCCCCAGGTCCGGCGTCCACACGTTGACGGTGAGGCAGTCCTCGCCGGGGATCTCCGGGTCGGGCAGCAGGGCCGCGAAGGGCTCCGGGTAGGCCACCTTGGGGGCGGTGGGCCCGAACGCGCCCGCGTCGCGTACGCCGTCCCAGGCGGCCGGGGGCGCGGGGGCCGCGAAGGCCAGGGCGCCGACCGGCGGGGCGGCGTAGGGGACGCCCCGGAAGACGGCGGTGCCGTCGGCCTGGCGGCGGCCCTCCACCGTGCCGTGTCCGGTGACGACCCGGGGCCGCCCGCCGTCCGCCGCGCTCATCCGTGTCCTCCTCGTGCCGCTTCTGCCCTGCGGGGCACGTTCGCACAGGCGTGCCGGGGGTGACAAGGCGTGACCCGGCGCGGGGCGCCCCTGGTTGGACCGGCCATGCGAGTCCTTCCGATTCCCCGCGCGCCGCGCGCCCTGTCCGTCCTGCTGCTGGCCGTGGCCGGCGTGTCGGTGGCCGCGGCCCCGGCGCCGGCCGACGGCACCGATTTCCAGTACGTCGGCCAGGACGACCAGGTCCACGCCCTGACCGCCCCGAAAGGCTGCCTCGCGGCGGAGGGCGGTGGTACCCGGGCGGTCACCAACCGCACCCACGGCACCGCGACGCTCTACCGCGAACCGGGCTGCGCCGGAGCCGTGGTGGCGGTCCTGCCGCCCGGAACGGTCACCCAGGTGCGGCCGTATTTCGCCTCCGCGCGCTTTTAGGGGTCCGGTCAGGCGAACGGACCGTGACCCCATGGGCCCCACCCGCGTTGTAGGCCATGTCAAACGCCACAGAGCCTGTGGCACCCCACATCGTTTCACGAGGAGAACTTGATGTCGCGTATCGCGAAGGCGTTCGTCATGACCGCTGTTGCCGGTAGCGCCCTGGCCGCCGGTGCCGGTCTGGCGGCTGCCGATGCCGGAGCGGAAGGTGCGGCCGTCGGCTCCCCCGGTGTCCTGTCGGGCAACCTCCTCCAGGTTCCGGTCCACGTCCCGGTCAACGTCTGCGGCAACACCGTCAACGTGATCGGCCTGCTGAACCCGGCCTTCGGCAACACCTGCGTGAACGCCTCGGGTGGCGAGCACGGCCACCACACCGAGGGCTACGGCGGCTGATCACCGGCTTGACCCACCGCGAAGGGCCCCCGCCGTACGGCGGGGGCCCTTTCGTGCGTCATCCCACGCGCCCCGCTCAGGCGTAGCGGTAGAGGCCCCGGTGGTCCGCCATCTCACGCGGGGACACGCCCCAGGGGGGCATCGGCTCGTCGCGGGCGATCACCCGGCCGCGCTGGAGGTCGCCCACCGGCGGCGGGGCGGCCGGCAGGTAGCCGGAGTCGGGGTGGCGCTGCTGCCAGCGGTCCCAGACGAGGTCCACGAAGGCGTGGTGCAGCCAGAAGACCGGGTCGTTGGGGGCCGTACCGCCGGTCATGTGGCCGCCGATCCACTGGTGGACCTTGTTGTGGTTGCGCCAGCGCTCGCTCTTGGGCGCGGCCCAGCCCTCCAGCTTGTTGCGGAAACCGCCCCGGGAGGAGGTCGAGTCCCAGGGATGGCTGTCGTACAGGGGGTCGTCGATCGCCCAGGTGAGTTCGGCGGGCGTGGGCAGCGAGATGGGGTTCCCGGGGCGGCCGAGGTTGCGGGTGAGGAAGCGGGCCTCGGAGACGCCGACGGTGACCGTCCAGTTGCCGCGCGCGTAGGCGAAGGGCCCGGTCATCACCTGGTGGTCGCCCTCCCGGCCGGTGCCGCCGAGGAAGTCGTCGGCCCACAGGGAGGAGACGGGGCTGTTGTCGGTGGTCCAGTCCCAGTAGGGGATGGACACGCCCGGGTCGAGGGCCCGCAGCTCCTTCTCGAACTCCAGCAGGTAGCGCCGGTGCCAGGGGAAGAACGACGGCGACATGTGCCCCACGCGCAGCTTCCGGTCCCGGTCGGGGACGAAGTACTTGTCGTGGGTGCGCACGAACGCGTCGTACGTGCCGTTGCGCTTGAGTTCCAGCACGGCGGCCGTGAACCGCTTCTTCTGCGCGCTGGTCAGGTCCTTCTGGTTCTGCCGGGTGTACACGGCGGGCTCCTCCCGAGACGTCCGTCAGTCAGCCGTGGTGCGGGGCCCCGAGGGCCAGCGCGGTGGTGCCGAGTTCGTCGACGGCGGCGCGGGCGAGCTCCAGCGGGGTCTCGTACGACTGGAAGTGGTTGATCCCGCTGAGGTAGCTGCCGTCCGCGCGGCGCATGACGTGCAGCGGCCGGCCGTCGATGCGGACCGCCGCCGAGGCCGGGTCGACGCTGATGTGCCGGCCCCGGTACGTCTCCTCGGTGAGCGGCGCCGGGGTGAGCGTCTGCCGGGGGCGGCGGGCCCTGAGCACCGGGGCCAGGATCGCGGCGGTCGCGCCCGAGACGGCCGCGGTGAAGGCGGTACGCAGGACCGTGCGGCGGGTGAGTGGTCCGGCGGCGGCTGCGGCTGCTGCGGTCATGCGGTCTCCCTCGCTCGGCGGTGCGCGCTACGGGGACTAACGCGGCGTGGCGTGCGAGGTCACCTCCCGGGGCGGCCCGGCTTCGGGCGCGGGCCCCGGGAGGCGGCCGGAGAGGGGTGCGGAGGGGCTCTCCCTGGGCCCCGTCGGCGTTCCACCGCTCGGCTGGGCCCCGGGGTTACGCGGTGGGGGCCGGGAGTTCGGCGAAGTCCGCCACCAGGCCGCGGTGGTGGCCGGCCGTGCCCAGGGCGAGGGAGTCGGCCTTGGCGCGCTTGAGGTAGAGGTGGGCGGGGTGTTCCCAGGTCATGCCGATGCCGCCGTGCAGCTGGACGCACTCCTCGGCGGCGCGGACCGCGACCCCGGAGCAGTAGGCCTGGGCCACGGCGACCGTGAGCGGGGCGTCGGGGGACGCCGTCGCGAGGGCGTCGGCGGCGCCCCGGGCCGCCGCGCGGGCGGAGGCCACGTCGAGCCAGAGCCGGGCGAGGCGGTGCTTGAGGGCCTGGAAGGAGCCGATGGGCCGGTTGAACTGGTGGCGGCCACGGACGTGCGCGACGGTCTCGGTGAGGCACCACTCGGCGATCCCGAGCTGTTCCGAGGCCAGCAGCCCGGCGCCGGACAGCAGCGCCCCGGCGACGGCCGCCCGCGCGGTCGCCGGGTCCGCGAGGCGGGTACCGGGGGCCGCGTCGAGGGTGACGGTGGCGAGCGGACGGGTGAGGTCGAGCGGGACGGCAGCGGTGAGGGTGGCGCCGGCGGCGGGGACGGCGTGCAGTCCGGTGTCGGCCAGGACCAGCAGGACGTCGGCGGCCACCGCGTCGGCGACGGAGGTGACGGCGCCGGTCAGGATGCCGCCGCCGGAGTCGTGCGGCGCCTTCGGCAGCGGCGCGCCCGGGGCCTGGGTGAGCGGCAGGGCGGGGACGCAGACGCTCCGCCCGGCGGCGATCTCCCGCAGCAGCCCGGCGGCCTCGGGGGTGTCGCAGCCGAGCAGGATCTCCGTGGCGAGGACCGAGCTCGTCAGGTACGGGACGGGGGCGACGGCCCGGCCGAGCTCCTCCAGCACCACGGCGGCCTCCCGGTGGCTCGCGCCCGCCCCGCCGAGCTTCTCGGGGACCAGCAGCCCGGCGGCGCCGATCCCGGAGGCGAGGGTGCGCCACAGGTCCGGGTCGTGGGGGCGGCCGGTCTCCGCCCGGGCGAGGACCCGCTCCGGGGCGCAGCGGTCCGCGAGCAGGGACCGTACCGCCGCGCGGAGTTCCTCCTCGGTGTCGGAGTAGAGCAGGTCGAGCGGGGCGTGCGTACCGGTCATCGGGCGAGGTCCTTCCAGGCGGTGTCCTTGTCGTCGCGCGGCTCGGCGGGCAGGCCGAGGACGCGTTCGGCGACGATGTTGAGGAGGACCTCGCTGGTGCCGCCCTCGATGCTGTTGCCCTTGGCGCGCAGGTAGCGGTATCCGGCGTCGCGTCCGGTGAAGTCGACGATCTCGGGGCGGCGCATCGTCCAGTCCTCGTACAGCAGGCCCTGCTCGCCGAGGAGTTCCACCTCCAGGCCGCTGATCTCCTGGTTGAGGCGGGCGAAGGTGAGCTTCATGCCGCTGCCCTCGGGGCCTGGCTGGCCCGCGACGAGCTGCTGGCGCAGCCGCTCGGCGGTGAGCCGGGCGACCTCGGCCTCGACCCAGAGGTCGAGCAGCCGCTGGTGGAGGGTGTGGGTGCGCAGTCCCGGCCGGTCCCGCCAGGCCGCGGCGACGGGGGCGATCATGCCGCCCTCGCGGGGGACGCGCATGCCGCCGATGGAGACGCGTTCGTTCATCAGGGTGGTGCGGGCGACGGCCCAGCCCTGGCCGACGGCGCCCAGGCGGTGGGCGTCGGGGATCCGTACCCCGGTGAGGAAGACCTCGTTGAACTCGGCCTCGCCGGTGATCTGGCGCAGCGGGCGGACCTCGACGCCGGGGGCGCGCATGTCGCACAGGAAGTAGGTGATGCCCTGGTGCTTGGGCAGGTTCGGGTCGGTGCGGGCGATGAGGATGCCCCAGCGGGCGGTGTGGGCGCTGGAGGTCCACACCTTCTGCCCGTCGACGACCCACTCCCCGGCTGCCTCGTCGAGGACGGCGCGGGTGGCGAGCGCGGCGAGGTCGGAGCCGGCGCAGGGTTCGCTGAAGAGCTGGCACCAGACCTCCTCCCCCACCCACAGCGGGCGCAGGAAGCGGCGTTTCTGCTCGTCGGTGCCGTACGCGAGGATCGTGGGCGCGGCCATGCCGAGGCCGATGCCGATGCGGCGCGGGTCGTTGTCGGGGGCTCCGGCGGCCTCCAGGGCGGCGTCGACGAGGAGCTGGAGGGAGCGGGGGGCGCCGAGGCCGCCGAGGCCCTCGGGGTAGTGGACCCAGGCGAGTCCGGCGTCGAAGCGGGCGCGCAGGAAGTCGGCGCGGGGGGTGGTGGCGGGCGGGTGCGCGGCGAGCAGGTCCCGGACGCGGGCGGCGAGCTCCTCGGCGGTGGTGGTCATCGGGCGGCTCCGTGCGGCGCGGGCGCGGCGGGCAGGGAGGGTACGACGACCAGCCGGCCGGTGGTGGTTCCGTCGGCGAGGCGCTGGACGGCGTCGGCGGCCCCGGCGAGCGGGACGCGTTCGCTGACCAGGGGGCTGATCAGGCCCTCGGTGGCGAGGCGGGTGAGTTCCGCGTGGCAGGCGAGGAGGGAGCCGGGGTCCTTGGTGGCGTACAGGCCCCAGTGCAGGCCGAGGATGGCGTAGTTCTTGATCAGGGCGTGGTTGAGGGCGGGGGTGGGGACGGTGCCGCCGGCGAAGCCGACGATCACGATCCGGCCCTCGAAGGCCACGCATTTGGCGGAGGCGGTGTAGGCGTCGCCGCCGACCGGGTCGTAGACGACGTCGGCGCCGCGTCCGGCGGTGAACTCCTTGACGCGGGCGACGATGTCCTCGGCGGTGCGGTCGATGACGAGGTCGCAGCCGAGTTCCTCGGCGGCGCGCACCTTGGCCTTGCCGCCGACGACGCCGATGACGGTGGCTCCGGCGGCCTTGCCGAGCTGGACGGCGGCGCTGCCGACGCCGCCCGCCGCGGCGTGGACGAGCAGGGTCTCACCGGCCTGGAGCCGGGCCCGCCGGTGCAGGCCGAACCAGCCGGTCTGGTAGCCGATGTGCAGGGCGGCGGCCTGGGCGTCGTCGAGGGCGTCCGGGGCCGGGAGGAGGGCGCGCGCGGGGGCGGTGACGTACTCGGCGAAGCCGCCGTGGGGCAGGCTGGGGGTGGCGATGACCCGCCGGCCGTCCTCGGTCTCGCCGCAGATCTCGACGCCGGGGGTGAAGGGCAGGGGCGGCCGGATCTGGTACTGGCCGCGGACGAGGAGCGCGTCGGGGAAGTTGACGTTCGCCGCGAGCACGCGGAGTCTCACCTCGCCCTCGCCGGGCACCGGTTCGGGTACCTCCTCCAGGCGCATCGCCTCGCGGGGCTCACCGGTCGTATGTACTCGCCATGCCTGCATCCGGGGCCTCCAGCCGCCGTCGAGGAACCACGCTCGGCGGCATACTAAGCGGTCGCTTGACGGGATGGGAACCCCTCGGTCCGCTCATTGCCCGCGTCGGGTGCCGGGAGGCGACGGGGCGGCCGCTTCCCGCGACCGGGTGAACGAACGTCAGGTGAACGGTGATGGAGCCGTCCCGTCACGGCCATGGCGATCTGAGCGCCCGCGCGCTATCGATGCCCCATGACGGACAACGCCCGGCCCCCTGCCCCGCGCGGCCTGCCCGCGCCCCCGCCGCTCGGCGCCGCCGCGCTGCCCCCCGGTACGTACGCGGGGCAGGTGGTCCTGGTGACCGGCGGCGGCACCGGGCTGGGACGGGCCATCGCGGCCGAGTTCGCCCGGCTCGGCGCCGGCGTGGTGATCGCCGGCCGCCGCGCGGAGCAGCTGGAGGCCGCGCGCCGGGAACTGGCGGCCGTCCCCGGCGCGGGCCGGGTGGCGGCCGCAGTTTGCGACATCCGGGACCCGGAGCGGGTGGCGGAGGTGTACGACGCCGCCGAGGCGGCGCTCGGGCCGGCGGACGTCCTGGTCAACAACGCCGCCGCCAACTTCCCCTGCCCGGCCGAGGACCTGTCCCCCAACGCCTGGCGGGCGGTGGTCGACACCACGCTGACCGGGACCTGGTTCATGACGCGGGAGTTCGCCCGCCGCCACCTCGCAGCGGGCACCCCCGGCTCGATCGTGAACGTCGGCGCCTCCTACGCCTGGACCGGCGGGCCCGGGTTCGCGCACAGCGCCGCCGCCAAGGCCGGGGTGAAGAACCTGGTGGAGACGCTCGCCGTCGAGTGGGGGCCGTACGGCATCCAGATCAACGGCCTCGTCCCCGGGCTGGTCCCGCACGGGGACATGACGGCGGACATCCGCGGCGGCCTGGACCGCTCGGCCCCCGGGGACAAGGACGCCCGGCAGCCCGCGCTGCGCGTGGGGGCGCCCCGCGAACTGGGCTGGGCCGCCACCTTCCTGGCCTCGCCGTACGCGCGCTTCGTCACCGGCCACACCCTGGTCGTGGACGGGGCCAACTGGCAGCGGCGGTCCCTGGTCCAGCCCGCGGTGGTCCCGGTCCGCGAGCAGCTGGGGCGCGGTCCGTTCACCGGGTGAGCCGGGCCCCGCCGAGGCCGACGGCGTTGTCAGTGGGGGGTGTCAGGATCGGACCATGACTCTCGCCGACATGACCTTCGAGCGGTGGCGATCGCTCGACACCGCCGCCGCCCGCCGCTTCGCCGAGGAGGCCGCCGCCCGGGTGGGCGGCCGGGTGCTCGCGGTCGGGACCGGCGAACACCTCGGCGGCCCCTTCCCCCGGGTGCGGATCGAGCGGGAGGGCCAGGAGTTCGCGCTCATACCCGGGGGGCGGCTGCGGCTCGGTTTCGATCCGGAGGCGTGGCGGCCGACGCCCGCGCAGGAGGCCGACTACGCGGAGAGCCGCGCCGAGGGCTTCGCCACCGCCCCGGACCTGCGGAGCCACCTCGCCGGTGAGCTGAGCCCGGTGCGGACCGTGGAACTGGCCACCGTCCTGATGGCGGTACGGGACGAGGCCCTGCCGGAGCCGCCGGAGGAGATGGCGGCCGCGCTGGCGGCGCGCGGGCTGCGGATGCCGCGCGCCGACGAGTGGGAGCACGCCTGCGGGGCCGGCGCCGGCACCCTCTTCCGCTGGGGCGACACGTGCCCGCTCGACGAGCCCGCGTACGGGGACGGCGGGATCCGCGACGAGCCGAACGCGTTCGGACTGCGCATCGCCTACGACAGCTACGCGGCGGAACTGAGCGACGACCGCGGGGCCGTCCACGGCGGGGACGGCGGCGAAGCCGTCTGCGGGGGATACGGAACGCTGCTGGGCTGGCTGCCGCTGGCCACCGCGCACCGCAACGCGGGGATGGCGGAGTTCGCGTACGGCCCGGACGCGACGTACGCCTGGGACAGCTTCAGCGTCCGGCCCGTGCTCACGCTCCCCTGAAGCGCGGGGGGCGCCGGGCGGCCTGGGCGCCGTAGCCCTCGCGGGAGTCCTCCGAGGTCAGGGTGAGGGCGGCCGTCATGGCGACCCGGTCCAGGGCGGCGGGCAGGGCGGCGTCGGCGTAGGCGTCGATGCCGCGTTTGATGCCCTGGACGGCGAGCGGGGCGTTGGCCGCGATCTCCGCGGTCAGCTCGCGGGCGGTCTCCTCCAGCGCGCCCGGGGGGACCACCAGCTGGACCAGGCCGCGGCGTTCGGCCGTCGCGGCGTCGATGCGGCGGCCGGTGAGGGCGAGGTACTTGGCCCAGCCCGCGCCGGCCTCCCGGGCGATCCGCAGATCGCCCCCGGCGTCCACCGCGACGCCGAGCCGGGCCTCGGGCAGGGCGAAGACGGCGTCCTCGGCGGCGACGCGGAGGTCGGCCATGAGGGCGAGTTCGAAGCCGAAGCCGAGGCAGTAGCCCTGGACGGCGGCGACCACCGGCTGGGGGAGGCGGGCGAGGACCGCGAAGCGTTCGTGGACCCAGCGGATGCCCTCGTAGTAGTTCCGGGTCCGCTCGGCGGGCGAGTCCCCGGTGATGGCGCCGCCGGGGGCGGTGACGTCGATGCCCGCGCAGAAGGCCCGGCCCTCCGCGCGCAGCAGTACGGCGCGCACCGCCGGGTCGAAGCGGATCCGGTCGGCGAGCAGGCCCAGCTGGCGGGTGGACTCCCAGCTCCAGGCGTTGAGCCGGTCCGGCCGGCAGAGGGTGAGGAGCGCGATGCCGTCCTCGACCTCCAGCCGGACCCGCTCCGCGCCCTCGTCGATCTCCGTGGAGACGGTGTCGATCATGTTGCGCCGCACACCCCCGGCCCGCCCGACTCATCTGATGGAGCATCAGATTACGGCGGTGCGGGTCAGCGGGGGAAGACCTCGAACGCCACCGCCGGCCGACCGTCGAAACGGGGGGCGACCCGCTCGGCGTTACCGGTCAGGAAGGCCCGTACGTACTCTTCGGGGTCCTGCTTGGTGAGCACCTCGATGTACGCCTTGTGCGCCATCAGGGACCTGACGGAGCGTTCCAGTCCGGGGCCGGCGTCGGCCGCGTGGGTGGGGGTGGCGGTGCCGGCCACCGCGACCCAGCGCACGCCGTCCCAGGGCTCCAGGCCCTGCTCGGAGATCAGCTCGGGGAAGATCCAGCGGTTGCCCGCGTCTCCCGCGGCGTCCAGGGTGGCCCGGCCGACGGCCTGGTGGTCGGGGGTGTTCCAGTTTCCCCCGCCGCCGGGGCCGCCCCAGGTCTCCCGGTGGTTGAGGGTGATCACCAGTTCGGGGCGATGCCGCCGGATGGCCGCCGCGATGTCCCGGCGCAGGCCGAGGCCGTACTCGACGACCCCGTCGCGGTGGTCGAGGAACTCCACTGTGGAAACCCCGACGACGGCCGCGCTCGCCCGCTGCTCGGCCTCGCGCAGCGGGGCGCACGCGGCCGGGTCGATGGTGTCGATCCCCGCCTCGCCGCGAGTGGCCAGGACGTAGACGACCTCGCGACCGCCGTCCGTCCAGTCGGCGATGGCCGCGGCGCAGCCGTACTCCAGGTCATCGGGGTGCGCCACCACCGCGAGGGCCCGCTGCCAGTCGGTGGGCATGGGCCGCAAGGGCCCCTCCTGCTCGCTTCGTTCACTCATACGCCGCACCCTAGGCCGTCCCTTCCGGATCCGCCCCTCCTGACGGGTGGTGCCACAGCCGGGGCGACGGAAGGATGAGGTCCGGCGGGGTGGTGCCCCGGTCACGCTTCGTGCCGCGGGCGCACGGTGAGCGGGGCAGGGGGACGACGAGGGACGATGACGAGGCGGGGGCCCATGCGTAGCTACGCCAGTGTGATGGTCGCCTATCTGCTGCTGGCCACCGTCTGGTGCGCTCCGGGGCCGGTCGGACTCGTCGTGGGGTTCGCGTTCTGGTGGCACGGGGAGCGATGGGCCTGGATTCCGCTGACCATGGGAGTGGTCTGCACGGCCGCCATCCCCTTCATGGCCCGCGCAGCCGCGCGGAACCAGTTCCCCCGCGTCACCCGTGCCGACAGGGCGAAGAAGCAGCCGGACATACCGTACGGAGACGAGAGCTTCGTGCTGTGGGCGCCGCCGTCCCCTGAGGGGAATCCCGGAGCACGGCGGGCGCGGGCGGACGTCCTGGAGGCCTCGCTCGTGCGGTACTCCCCGCGGGGGGAGGCGACGTACACGAGCTACCCCGGCAGCTACACCCCCAACGAGTTCACGCCGCTGATCAGGCTCAAGCTGTGGGTGCGCGGCGCCGGGGAGACCGGTGCGTCCGGCGGCGGGTTCGAGGTGACGGGCGAGTGGCGCGTGCCGTCCCTGTGCCTGTCGGCGGTCACGGCGGGCCGCCTGGCCGTCCTCGTCGATTCGGAAACCGGCGCCGACGACCGCGCCGGTCCGCCCTGTTCGGCCGATCCGCGCACGCCGCGCAAGGTCACCCCCCTGTGGCCGCGCAGCGCCCTGCTCGCGGGCACGAGGACCAGCCGGATCATCGACCTCGAAGGCCGCCTGACCGAGGTGACCCGGCGCCCCGGCCGCCTGCTGCGCCAGATGCGGATCTCCGAGGATGCCGGAGGCGTCGAGATGGTCGGTGACACCATCGACCTCCGGCGCCTGGACGCGGCCACGGCCGCGCGCTACGCCGCCGTGGCAGAACAGGACCGGGCCCTTCCCGAGGACCGGGCACCGGTGACCGAGCCGGGCGAGGAGGCCCGGTGGATCGTGGACGGCCTGCCGGGCCGGCCCGCGGCGTTCGGCTCCGTCGGCCGACGGTGGTCGCGCCGCGGTGGCGTTCTCGTACGCGCCAGGTTCCTGCACATGAGCTCTACCCACACCTTCCAGGACCACGGGCCGGTCCTCGACACGGTGCTGCGCGTCCATCCCCCGACGGCACGCCCCCGTTCGACGCCGCCCGGCGCCTGACGGTGCCGCTGGACTACCTCGCCGTCCTGCACCGCACCACGGAGGTCGTCCTCTACGCCGCCCCGAACGGCAGGTCGTACGTGATCGACTGGGCCCGTACGCACCTCCTCGCCGGCACCGCGGAAGCCAAGGTCATCACCCCGGACCGCCGGGAACTGCCCGTGACGGGGCGCCCCGATGTCATCTGGGCCCTGATGAACCTGCTGGCAGCCCACGGCCTCTCGAACCCGACCCCGGTCCTGGACCTCGGCGAGCGCCGGATGAGCGAGGTGGCCGGGAGGTCGATGGCGGCGGTGCGGGGCGCGGGGCCGGAGACCCTCGCGGATACGCCGTAAGGCCCGTCGGCGCCGGATTCGTGTCGTGTCGATGAGTTCGTGGGCCTGCGCCGGTCTACCTCTCGACGGAGACGACCGACTCACCGGAGGAAGCCATGGGCCTGATCCACATCGAGATGTTCGCGACCCTCGACCTCGTCGGGCAGGCGCCCGGCGGCCCGGACGAGGACCCGGCGGGGTTCCCGTTCGGCGGCTGGCAGGCGCCCCTGGTCGACGAGGTCGGCGGGAAGCAGATCGCCGCCGCGTACGAGGGCACGGACGCCCTCCTGCTCGGCCGGCGGACGTACGACATCTTCGCCGCCTACTGGCCCCGCCAGAAGGGCGGTGGCGAGGACGGTGAGATCGCCACGCTCTTCAACGCCGTCCCGAAGTACGTGGCCTCGCGCGGCGAGCCCGACCTGTCGTGGGCCGGATCCACGCAGCTCGGCCCGGACCTCGCCGCCGCGGTGCGCGAGATCCGCGAACGGCACGAGAACGTGAAGGTCGTCGGCAGTCTGAACCTGGTGCAGAGCCTCCTGCGCGAGAAGCTCTTCGACCGTCTCGACCTCTGGGTGCACCCGATCCTGCTCGGTGTGGGCAAGAAGGTGTTCGACAGCGGCACGGTACCCACCAGCCTCACCCTCCTCGAACCTCCGGCGGCAGGGCCGAAGGGCACCGTCCACCTGCGCTACGGGCTCGCCGCCGGTGCGCCCGCGACGGGGGACATGGGCGCACCCGACCGTGGCGTCGGGAACGGCGCCTGAGCGGTTCGGCCACCCCGCCGCGAACCCCGCGGCACCGCCCGGGGCGCCGAGGCCGACGGGGGGCCGCGGGGGTGGTCAGAGTTCGACCACCGAGCGGAGGACCTCCCCGTGTTCCATGCGGGTGAACGCGGCTTCGACGCCGTCGAGGGGGATGGTTTCCGAGACGAAGGCGTCGAGGTCCAGGCGGCCTTGCAGGTACAGGTCGATCAGCAGCGGGAAGTCCCGTTCGGGCAGGCAGTCGCCGTACCAGGAGGACTTCAGCGCGCCGCCGCGGCCGAAGACGTCCAGCAGGGGGAGTTCGAGCTTCATCTCCGGTGTCGGCACGCCGACCAGCACCACCGTGCCCGCCAGGTCGCGCGCGTAGAAGGCCTGGCGGTACGTCTCGGGGCGGCCCACCGCCTCGATGACGACATCGGCGCCGTTGCCGTCGGTCAGGGCCTGGATCGCCTTCACCACGTCCTCGGTGCGGCCGTTGACGGTGTGGGTGGCGCCGAGCCCGCGCGCCCACTCCAGCTTCCGGTCGTCCAGGTCCACCGCGATGATCTTCGAGGCGCCCGCCAGCCGCGCGCCCGCGACCGCCGCGTTGCCCACTCCCCCGCAGCCGATGACGGCCACCGAGTCCCCGCGCCCGACGTTGCCGGTGTTCAGGGCGGCGCCGAGGCCGGCCATGACCCCGCAGCCCAGGAGTCCGGCGGCGGCCGGGGAGGCGGCCGGGTCGACCTTGGTGCACTGCCCGGCCGCGACCAGGGTCTTCTCCGCGAAGGCTCCGATGCCGAGGGCCGTGGAGAGCGGAGTGCCGTCCTCCAGGGTCATGGGCTGGGTGGCGTTGTGCGTGGCGAAGCAGTACCAGGGGCGGCCCCGCTTGCAGGCCCGGCAGGTGCCGCACACCGCGCGCCAGTTGAGGACCACGAAGTCCCCGGGGGCGACGGAGGTGACGTCCGGGCCGACGGACTCGACGATTCCGGCCGCCTCGTGGCCCAGGAGGAAGGGGAACTCGTCGTTGATACCGCCCTCGCGGTAGTGCAGGTCGGTGTGACAGACCCCGCAGGCCTGGACCTTGACCAGGGCTTCGCCGGGCCCCGGGTCGGGCACGAGGATCGTGGTCGTCTCCACCGGTGCGCCCTTGCTCCGCGCGATGACCCCTCGTACGCGATGCGTCACGTCGTACCCCGTTCTGTCCGTTCGGATCGGTCTGGATCATCGAACGTACACGGGCGCCGACCGGTCCGGGAGCCGCGTCACGCTTCCGTGCCCGGCGCGGCCAGTTCCGGCGGTACGGCGGCCCGCAGCGCGGCGGCGAAGGCGGCCACGGCGGGGTGCGTCCCGGCCCCGCCCCGGAAGGCGATCTTCGTACGCCGCTCCATGCGCAGCCGGGTCAGGACGACGGCCGGATCCGCCGGAGCGTCCACGCCGAGCTGCGGTACGACGGCCACACCCTGGCCGGCCGCGACCAGCGCGAGGACCGTGGCGAACTCGTCGACCTGGTGGCGGACCCGCGGGGTGAAGCCGGCGGCCTGGCAGGCCCGCACGGTCATGGCGTGGCAGAGCGTGCCGGGGGTGGCGGTGATCCAGGGCGCGTCCCGGTGCACGCGCAGCACGGCGTCCTGCCCGGGACCGGCGGCGGGAGCGGCGGCGTTGTCGGCGGAACCGGTGTAGGCCTGATCTGCCTGATCGGTCACCGGAGCCGCCAGGTACATCGCCTCCCCGTACAGCGGCCGCGTGGCCAGTCCCGGTTCCGGCGGCGTGGGGACGAAGTCGTACTCGTGCACCAGCGCCACGTCCAGGTCCCCGGCCCGCAGCGCGTGCGCGACCGCCGCCGGGTCGGTCTCGCTGATCATCGGCTCCAGCCCCGGGTGGCGGCGGGCCAGCCGCACCAGGGCCGCCGGCACGATGGCGCGGGTGGCGGTGGGGAAGGACCCGATCCGCAGAGCTCCGGCCAGTCCGCTGCGGGCCTCGGCGAGGTCGGCGTCGGCCCGCTCCAGGCGCTCCAGGACCGCGTCGGCGTGCCGGACGAGGTTCTGGGCGGCCGGGGTGAGCCGGACCCGCCGCCCGGTCCGTTCCAGCAGCGGCAGGCCGGCCTCCCGCTCCAGGACGGTCAGCTGCTGGGAGACGGCGGAGGGGCTGAAGGCCAGCGCCTCGGCCACGGCGGCGATGGTGCCGCGGCGGGCGAGTTCACGCAGGAGCCGCAGGCGGCGTACGTCGAGCATCGGATCAGCTTACGGTTCGGGTAAGAAAAGCGAACTGGATTCGACGCTCGGGGTGGGTGAAGCTCGTCCCATGAGATCGGAAACGGACACCGGCATGGACACACCCGCGACCACGACGGCCGCCGGCCTGACACTCGACGGGATCCACGTCCCGCTCGTCACCCCCTTCGACCGGAGCGGGAGCGTCGCCGCCGACGCCCTGGAGGCGCTCGCGCACGAGGTGCTCGACGCGGGCGCGGCCGGGATCGCGGCCCTCGGCACCACCGCCGAGGTGGCCACGCTGGACGAGGCGGAGCGCGACCTGGTCACCGAGGTCTGCGCGCGGGTGAGCAGGGAGCGCGGCGCCCTGCTCATGGTGGGCGCCGGGGCCAGCGGGACGCGGGCGAGCGAGGCGGCGCTGGCCCGGCTGGCGCGGTGGCCACGGGTGGGGGCGGCGCTGGTGACGGTGCCGGCGTTCGTACGGCCCTCGGCGGCCGGGGTGCTGGCGCACTTCACGCGGCTGGCCGAGGTGAGCCCCGTACCGCTGGTCGTCTACCACATCCCGTACCGCACCGGACAGCCGCTGGACGCGGCCGCGCTGCGGGCGATCGGGTCCCTGCCGGGGGTGGCCGGGGTGAAGTACGCGGCGGGCGGGATCGACCAGGACACCGTCGCCCTGCTGGGCGACCTCCCGGAGGCCTTCTCCGTACTGGCCGGGGACGACGCGTACGTGTCACCGCTGCTCGCGCTCGGCGCGTCGGGCGGGATCCTGGCCTCGGCGCACCTGGCGACGGAGCGCTTCGTGGAGCTCGCGGCGGCCTGGCGGGCCGGTGACGTCCCGCGCGCCCGGGCGCTGGGCCACGCGCTGGCCCGCGTCTCGGCGGCGGCCTTCGCGGAGCCCAACCCGACGGTGGTCAAGGCGGTGCTGCACGCCCAGGGCCGGATCCCGACCCCGGACGTACGCCTGCCCCTGCTGCCGGCGTCGTCGGAAGCGGTGGAGGTCACACTCAAGGAGCTGGCCGGAATTTGAGGCGGACGACGCCGGAAAGAGCCCGCAATGGGCGATTCGCCACCATCGCGCCGGTCGCCCCAATCGAGCGCATCGGGCGGCTAATTGACCGTATTGCGCGATCACCCGCCACGGGCCCGCAAACCGTGATGTGAGTCACCCCCGTCCGGTCAACATCAATTTCGACGCAGCGCCGATTCCCTTTTCCAGGAAAGGGAATCGGCGCTTTTCCGTTGAACCATTCAAGGTCATTTACCGGACCCTGACGGAGAAGTCGATCTCCCCGCCGAATTCGCGTCTTGTTCCGGCGCCGCGCATTCGCCTACGGTCACCCTCATTCCCGGCGGCCCCGTGCCGAATCCGGCTCTCGCCGGGGCTCTCCCGTCCCCCCACGTGAGGAAATGCGCCATGTCCGCAAAGGGCAAGCACCGCAGGCCGAAGCAGCACCCCCTCGCCCGTCGGCTGGCCTTCGCCGGCACCGGCGGGGCGGCGCTCGCCCTTCCGCTGATCAGCGCGACCACGGCCGGTGCGGCCGTCGCCCAGCCCACCGCCCAGGCCGCGATCCAGCCGGCGCTGAAGCCGGCCGCCGAAAAGGCGGCCGTGGCCCGCACCTATTCCGTGGTCGGCGGCGACACCCTTTCGAAGATCGCGGCCGAGCATTCCGTGACCGGTGGCTGGCAGGCCCTCTACGCCGCCAACCGCACCGTCATCGGCGCGAATCCGTCGGTCATCCAGCCCGGTCTCACGCTGAGCCTCGGCGCCGCGGCGAAGACCGCCGCCGCCAAGGCCACGACGGCCTCCGCGATACCCGCCGCGGCGACGACGTACGCGAACAACCTCGACGGCTGGATCCGCCAGTCCCTCGACGTGATGGCCCGGCACGGAATTCCCGGCAGCTACAACGGAATTCACCGCAACGTGATGCGCGAGTCCTCCGGCAACCCGCTCGCCATCAACAACTGGGACTCCAACGCCGCGGCCGGCATCCCCTCGAAGGGGCTGCTTCAGGTCATCGACCCGACCTTCCGCGCCTACCACGTGCCGGGCACGCCGATGGACTCCTACGACCCGGTCGCCAACATCACCGCGGCCTGCAACTACGCGGCGGCCCGCTACGGTTCCATCGACAACGTCAACGGCGCGTACTGACGGGCCGTCCCCTCAGAGCCAGCCCTGCCGACGGGCCGCGCGGACGGCTTCCATCCGGTTGCGCGTCCCGGTCTTGCCGATGGCAGCCGAGAGGTAGTTCCGTACGGTCGACTCCGACAGGTGCACCCGCGCCGCGATGTCGGCGACGGTCGCCCCGTCGGCGGCGGCGTTGAGGACGTCGGTCTCGCGCGGGGTCAGCGGATTGGGCCCCGCGCCGAGGGCGGCGGCCGCCAGCGCGGGGTCGATGACGGTCTCGCCGGCCAGCACCCGCCGTACGGCGGCGGCCAGTTCCTCCACCGGTCCGTCCTTCACCAGGAACCCGGCGGCCCCCGCCTCCATCGCCCGCCGCAGGTACCCGGGCCGGCCGAAGGTGGTCAGGATCAGCACCCGGCAGTCCGGCAGCCGGGTGCGCAGGTCGGCGGCGGCGTCGAGGCCGCTGCGGCCCGGGAGTTCGATGTCGAGGAGGGCCACGTCGGGTCGGGCGTCGAGCGCGGCGGGCACGATCTCGTCCCCCGCGGCGACCTGTGCCACGACCTCGATGTCCTCCTCCAGTCCGAGCAGCAGGGCGAGCGCGCCGCGCATCATGCCCTGGTCCTCGGCCAGCAGGACCCTGATCATCGCTTCTCCCCGTCCTCGTCGCCCGTCGGTTCCACCGGCAGCTCGGCGCTCACCCGGAAGCCGCCGCCCGGGGCGGGACCGCCGGCGAGGGTGCCGCCCGCCGCGGCGAGCCGTTCGCGCAGGCCGGTGAGCCCGCTGCCCGGCGGAGCCGAGCCTACGCCGTGCCCGTCGTCGGTGATCACCAGCCGGGCCCGGCCGTCCGCGCCGCTCAGCTCGATCTCGCAGCCGGCCGCGCCGCTGTGCCGGATGACGTTGGTGGTGGCCTCGCGGACCACCCAGCCCAGCAGGGCGGCCGTCTGCGCCGGCAGCGGGGGCCCGGAGCGGCGTACGAAGGGCTCGATGCCGGCGGCGGTGAGCGCGCTGCGGGCCCGGTCCAGCTCCGCTTCCAGGCTCGCGGCGCGGTAGCCGGTGACGGCCTCCCGGATCTCGGTGAGGGCCTGGCGGCCCACCGACTCGATGTCGCGTACCTGCTCCAGGGCCGCGTCCATGTCGCGCGGGGCGATCCGGCGGGCGGCCTCCGACTTCACGACGATCACCGACAGGGTGTGTCCGAGGAGGTCGTGCAGGTCCCGGGAGAAACGCAGCCGTTCCTCGTCCACGGCGGCCCGGGCCAGTTCCTGGCGGGTGTCGCGCAGCTCCTTGACCGTTCCGGACAGGGCCAGCAGGGCGGCGGTGACCATGCCGGACAGGAAGGTCCCGTAGGCGATGCCGATGGCGCCCAGACCCTGCTGCCGACCGGCGACGACCCCGGCCACGGTGGTCACCAGGATCATCACCTGCCCGAGCCGGCGGCCCCGCAGGACGGCGCCGGTGGCGAGCCCGAGCAGGGGAAAGAACAGCAGCCAGGTGCCGCCGTAGGCCAGGGCGAGGGCGCAGGTGACCAGGCCCAGCGCCGCGAGGCACCAGCGCGTGACGGGGGCCTCCCGCGTCTCGCGGTGGAAGGCCCGGAACACCAGGGTGACGTACAGGGAGTTGAAGACGAGCAGGCCGAAGGCACCGATCCAGGGGCTGGGGGTCTTGCCCTGGACGATGTTGGAGACGGCTCCCATGCCCAGCAGCAGCCAGGGCAGCAGGGTCAGGGCGTTGCGCGGCAGCATCGTCCCGGGCAGGTGCCCGGGGTCCTCCTCGCCCTCGCGCCCCGCCGCCCCGCAGGCCGCTGTCCGGCCGGCCCTTGCGCCGGTGCCCGTGTCGCCCGTGTCGCCCGTGTCTGCGTCTCGCCGTTCGCGCTTCATGACTCCCACCGTAGGAAGCGGGGCGGGCGCGGCGGCAGATCCGCTTGTACGAAACGCGGGAGTACGAATGTCACGGGGCGGCCGGCGGGCGGGGTGCTGCGGCGGCCGGGGAGCGGACACCGGTACGGGTACCGGCGCGGGCGCGGAGCAGGGTGCGCACGGGCGCGGTGACGCTGTAGCCGGTGTCGCGGCGCAGGGCGGCGGAGCCCGCCCGTTCCACGCCGGCCAGCTGGTGGGCCATCAGCTCGGTCATGGCGGCGACCACCGGGCGCAGGCCCGGCGCGACCAGGTCCTGGATGCCGTCGGCGGCGGCCAGGGCGGTGCGCGCGCCGGCATTCGGCGGCGAGCAGGGCGCGTACGCCCGGGGTGTCGCGGGCCGCTTCCAGGTCGGCGCGGGTCACACCGTGCTCGTCGAGACGGGAGCGCGGGATGCACAGCCGGCCTTCGGCGAGGTCGCCGCACAGGTCGGCGAGGAAGTCGACGCGCTGGGCGGCGTCCACGAACAGCCGCCAGCCGGCGGCCTGTTCGGCGTCGGGGCCACCCTGGTACTGGAGGCCGGTGAAGACCAGGACCCCGGGCCAGGCGTAGGCGTCGAGATAGGCCTGGAAGTCCTCCTCGGCGGCGAAGCCGTCGAAGGCCGCTTCGGCGGTGGCCGCGCCGTCCAGGAAGCGGGTGATCCAGTGCGCGGGCAGTTCCCGGGCGCGTACGGCGTGGGCGTAGGCGCGCAGGAGCGGATCGGGATCGTGGCCGGACTCCAGGGCCAGGGCGGTACGGGCGGCGAGGGCGGTTGTCGCGGCGGGCCGCTCGGCCGCCGGGCCGCCCTCGGCGACGTCGTCGACCCGGTTCATGAAGGCGAGGCCGGCCGTGAGCCAGGGCACCAGCTCCGGCGCGGCGAGCAGGCGCAGGGTGAGGTAGGGGGCGGGTTCACGGCGCAGGACCCGGCGGGCGGCGTGCGTGTAGTCCTCCCGGAGGCGGGGGGCGGTGATTCCCGCCCGGGTGAGGGTGGTGCGCCAGGTGGGCATGGTGGCGTGCTCCTTGGAACCGTGGTGGTCCCGCGTACAGGGGACGTGGTCCATCATCCACGGGCCGACGACGACGCGGCGCGAGGAGAGCACTGCGGTGCGGAGAGATCGTGGGCGGAACGGTCGAGCAGGGCGGGCCGGGCGGCGGTCGTGGTGGCGGCCGGGCCCGGCGGGCGCACCTCCGTGAGGGCGGCCTCGCGATGGAGCGCGAGGTCGCGGGCGCGCCACACCGGGCCCGGCGCCGTCGGCCTCAGCAGCGGCGCCGGTCCGCCGTCACCGTGCCCTGCTCGGTGGTCACCGTACGGTCGTAGCAGCCGTGCCCCGGCTCCGCCCCGTACAGGCGGTAGCGGGCGGTGGTGGCGGCGATCGCGTGCCGCTGCTCGCGCGGGACGTTCGCCGTGTACGAGGCGTCGCCCGTGTAGCCGTCGTCGAGCCGGGTGCGCCCGGTCTCGCGGCCGCCGCGCAGGGTGACGGTGTCGGCCCGGTCGCCGAGGGAGAGGACCGTGCGCAGCCGGTCCCCGGCACCGAGGGTGGTGGCGCCGTCCATCGTGTACGTGCGGTGCGTGCGGGTGGTCGTGGCGCCCCGGGTGACGCTCTCCTCGTCGTTCCACTCGGCGGTGAGGGCGTCGCGGTCCTCGCCCTCGGTCCAGCGGTGCGCGGAGGTCGCGCGGACGTCCCGGGTGACGGTGGTGGTGACGCGGCCGTGGGAGGTGTCGAGGTGTCCGGCGACGGTGAGGCGGTGGGCGCCGTCGGTGTCGAGGCGGTGTTCGGCGCCGGGGGCGGGGGCCGGGGTCCAGCGCGTATGGCCGGTCGGGGCCGTCTCCTCGTGCCGGGTCAGGGCGCCGGTGACGACCTCGCGGCCGTGGTCCTGCCAGAGCAGCAGGTTGGCCGGGGCGCTCCAGCCGCTCTGCCCGGCGGGCACCCCGGCGACGGACACCTCGATCCGGTGCGGGCGGCCGTCGTTGAGGAGGGCGGCGTAGGGCGTGAGGTCGTAGCGGACGGGCTGGACGTCGAAGGCGCGGGGGCCGGGGACGACGTACCAGAGGAAGGGGTTGGACCAGCCGCCGGTCCAGACGGTGGGGAAGGGTGCGGCGAGGCCGGCGAGCTGTCCGTCGACGGATATCCGGACCTCGCGGTGCGGGCCGTCGGCGGCCTTGCAGGAGTAGGGGGCGGCGTCGGGGACGGTGAGGTACCAGTACTCCTCGCAGCCTCCGCCGGAGCCGGTGGCGTACACCTCGGCGAGGAGCCGCTCGGTGTTGCGCGCGGTGGTGACGGTGGCGCCGCCCGTGCCGGCGGCGGGCAGCGGGAGGACCTGGTCGGGGGTGTCGGGGGCGGGGGTGCGGCCGTCGGCGGCGTAGAAGGTGAGGGTGACCTTGACGTCGATGACTCCGGTGTAGGTGTCGTCGACGACGTTGCCGATCAGCATCTCGACGGGCTGGGGGCGGCTGAGGGTGTCCCGGTAGGAGGTGACGTCCTTCTCCACGGACCACGCGATGCCGTCGGGCGAGGGTTCGGGGGTGGAGGTGCGCAGGATCTCGACGCCGCCGAGGGTGAGGTTGCCGAGGCGGTCGTACTGGCGTCCCTTGACCTTGCCGTCGAGGCGCAGCACGACCTTGGCCCAGTTGGAGCGGCCGCAGGCGGTGGGCGGGGTGTAGCCGCCCCGGTAGGGGGTGAAGTCCCGGAACTGCGCTTCGGCGAGGGTGACCGCGCAGGAGCGGGTCCGGGGCCGTTCCGGGGGCGGGGCGACGGTGAGGGGGTCGTGCCAGTCGGTGCCGAACTCGGCGGGCGGGGTGGGGCCGGCCGGGGCGGCCGCGGCGGGGGTCGCGAGGGCCGCGGCGGCGAGGGTGAGCGCGCCGAGCAGGCCCATGATCCGGTGTCGTCTCATGGGCCCGCAGTGAAACCGGTCACGGCCCCGCGCCGCCAGGCCCCGTGATGTGCGGGTGGCGTGAAACATACGGCGGGGCCGAGGTGTCAGTGCTCCGGGGCTCAGTCGCGGGAGTTGCCGAAGAGGATGCGGTAGCCGATCAGCAGGACGAGGGAGCCGGCGATGGCGGAGCCCCAGGTGGCGAGGTCGAAGAACTGGGTCTGTATGGGGCGGTCCAGGAACTTCGCGGAGAGCCAGCCGCCGATGAAGGCGCCCGCGACGCCGATGAGGGTGGTGCCGATGAGGCCGCCGGGGTCCCGGCCGGGCAGCAGGACCTTGGCGATGGCGCCGGCCAGCAGACCGAGGATGATCCAGCCGATGATGCCCATGGTCGTTTCGCTCCGCTCGTTGGTCTACGTCTCTCACCTGGGAGGACGCCTGCGCCGGGGAATCGGTTCTCCGGCGGGGGCGGAGCCCGGCCCCGCTCCCCCGGGGCCGGTCAGGCCGGGACGTGACCGGCCGGGAGGGAGGCGGTGTCGGGGCGCTGCGCGGGCGCGGCGGCGGGAGCGGCGGGGGCGGTACGGGTGAGCAGCAGGACCCCGCGTGTGGCGGCGAGGGCTCCGGCGACGGCGAGGGAGACGCCGAGCACCCCGCCCTGGATCCGTTCGCCGAGCAGGACCATGCCGATGGCGGCCGCGGCGAGCGGGTTGGCCAGGTTCACCACGGCGAGCGGGGCGCCGAGGCCGCCCCGGTAGGCGCGCTGTGAGAGCAGCATCCCGCCGACCGCGAACACCACGACGAGCAGGGCCACCGTGACGACCCGGCCGCTGAGCAGGGCCCCGCCCCGGCCGCCCGTCACCGCGACGGTCTGCGTCAGGGCGGACGCGGCGGCGGAGGCGAGCCCGGAGGCGGTGGCGTGGCGCAGGCCGGAGCGGGGGTCCTTGCGGGCGGTGAGCAGGACGATCACGGCGGCGGTGGCGCCGGAGACGGCGAAGGCCTCGGCGAGGGTGAGGGTGTCGTCGGGGGCCGGGCCGGAGGCGGGGAGCAGCAGCAGTCCGAGTCCGGCGACGGTGGCCAGGGTGCCGCGCCACTCGGTGGCGGCGACCCGCCGCCCGGCGCCCCGGGCCCCGAGCGGAACGGCGGCCACCAGGGTCAGCGCGCCGAGCGGCTGGACCAGCGTGAGGGGGCCGTAGCGCAGGGCGGCGGCGTGCAGCAGCGCGGCGGCGGCGTTCAGTCCGGCCGACCACCACCAGGCGCCGTTGCCGAGCAGGGCCGCGGCGGTGCGGGCGACGGCGCGGCGGGCGAGCCGCTCCTGGGCCACGGCGGCGGCGGCGTAGGTCGCGGCGGAGGCGAGGCAGAGCGCCACGGCGAGGGCGGTGGCGTTCACCGTCCCGCTCCGGCGGACACGGCGACGGGAACGGGAACGGGCGCGGGCAGCGCGGCGGCCGCGTCACCAAGCCCGGACCCGGGTCTCGCGGCGCCCCGGTCCGCCAGGGGTCTCGGACCGTCGCCGCCCGGCGCGGCAGCGGCACCCGAGACCCGCCCGCCCCCGCCCCCGCCGACGGCAGAGGCAGCGGCGGTGGCGGGGACGGCGGCCGGCGGTTCGGCCGACGCGGGGGTGCGGGCCGCCCGGGGGCGCGGGACGACCAGGAGGGCGGCGGCCAGCAGCGCGGTGGCCACGAGGGCGTCGAGCCAGTAGTGGTTGGCGGTGCCGACGACCACCAGCAGGGTGATCAGCGGGTGCAGCAGCCACAGGACGCGCCACCGCGAGCGGGTCGCGGCGATCATGCCGAGCGCCAGCATCAGGGCCCAGCCGAAGTGCAGCGAGGGCATCGCGGCGAACTGGTTGGCCATGGTGTCGGCGGCGGGGGCGGCCCGGTAGACGCTGGGGCCGTAGACCTGCCCGGTGTCCACCAGGTGCGCGGCGTCCAGCATCCGCGGGGGCGCGAGCGGGAACGACAGGTGCAGGGCGAGGGCGGCGCCGGTCAGCAGGGCGAGGACCCGGCGGGTCCACAGGTAGTGCCGCGGCCGGCGCAGGTAGAGCCAGATCAGGAACAGCGCGGTGGCCGGGAAGTGCACGGTGGCGTAGTACGTGTTCGCGGTGTGGACGACGGCGTCGGAATGCAGCAGCAGCCGCTGGACGATGCCCTCGCCCGGCAGGTGCAGGGCGCGCTCGGCGTCCCACACGCGGCCCGCGTTGCGGAAGGCCTCTTCGGTGCGGCCCGTCGAGAGCGTCCGGCCCGCCTTGTAGACGGCGAACAGGCCCGCGACGAGCAGCAGCTCGCGTATGAGCCGGCGGCGCGCGTCCGGTGTTCCGGCCGCTCGGCGGCCCGGCGTGGTGTGGGAGGTCATCCCCCGGTCTCACTTCTTTCGGGTGTGGTCGCGGCTCCTCGGCGGCGTGCCGTCGGTCGGGGAACCGCTTCCTATCGACACGCCAGTGTATCGATACATTTGCGTATCGATACGCGGGTGTACCGATACGCTGTCGTAGCCGTACACTCGGAAGCACGGCATGCACCGGACGCACCGGACGCAGCCGCCCAGGAATCCGCGAGGAGAGCCGCCCCTCATGACGTCGACGCCGCAGGTCACCACCGCGCGCCGCTCCAAGATCACGCCGGAGCGTGAGCGGGAGTTCTACGACGCCGTCCTGGAGCAGCTGCGCGAGCACGGGTACGAGGCCCTCACGATGGAGGGCGTCGCCGCCCGCGCCAGCTGTGGCAAGTCCACGCTCTACCGGCAGTGGAAGACCAAGCCCCAGCTGGTGGCCGCGGCCCTGCGCGCGAGCCGCAGCGACCGGTCACTGGCCGACGTCGACACGGGGACCCTGGTCGGCGACCTGCGCGAGGCCGCCCGGATCGCCGCCGGCACCTCCGGGCGCGACACCCGGCTCACCCAGGCGCTCGGGCACGCCGTGCTCAGCGACGAGGAGCTCCAGGGCGCCCTGCGCGAGGCGCTGGTGGAGCCCGAGCTGACGGCGTTCGACGCGATCGTGGCCCGGGCGGTGGCCCGGGGCGAGATCGCCGCGGACCATCCGGCCGTGGAGTTCCTGCCGGCGCAGCTGATGGGCGTCCTGCGGATCCGGCCGGTCCTGGAGGGGCGGTACGCCGACGCCGACTACCTGGTCAGGTTCGTCGACGTCTCCCTGCTGCCCGCACTCGGCATCACCCCCTGATGCCCCTCTTATCGGCGGGCCGCCGTCCACGATGACCGGACGGTGACCTGCTCGCGCTGCCTCGTGGGGACGGTGGCAGCGCGCCACCCGGACGGGGCGGGGGCCACTCCCGAGCAGAGTGGCCCCCGCCCCGTCCGCACGGCTTTCCGGCCACGGGTCCCGGGCCCCCGTACAGACTCCGCCTTCCGACCACGGGTCCGTGCCCCCGTACGCGGGCTCGGCCTCCGGCCACGGGTCCCGCGCCCGTACGGGTTCAGGCCCGCGCGGCGCCCATGACCCGGGCGTACTCCTGCGGGTCCGCGTCGAACCCCCGCAGCCGGGCGTCGAGCGACCAGCCGCCCTCCCCGTCCCGGGTGAACTCCGCGACCGTGGCGGAGGCGGCGCCCCCCACCTCCGCGAAGTCGCCGGTGGCGAGGTCGGTGTAGCCCTCGCGGATCCGCAGCCCGGTGCCGGGTATGGCGGCGAAGGTCTTGCGGGCCGCTCCGCCGGCCCCCTCGGCGTCCTGGATCACCACGCCGACCACCACCCGGCCCAGCTCGGGCGCCAGCCGGTCCAGTTCGAGGGTCATCACCTCGTCGAAGCCGAAGCCCTGTCCGGTACGGCTGTCGCGGGTCAGGTCGATGGTGCCGTCGGGGGCGCGGCTGCCGAAGTGCACGAGGTAGACGGGCTCCCCGTACGGGTCCGCGACGGCGTACACCGCCGCGACGAGGTCCAGGTCGTGGGCGGGGGTGCCGGCCGGGCTGGGGTCCCAGCGCAGCCCGATCTCCACCTTGGCCAGACTCTTGCGTAGTGCGCTCACTGAACTCCCCCTCCGCCCGGCCGCTTTGGCCCGTACGCTCCCATGCTGTCACGCGGCGGTGATCACGGGGCGCGGAATCGTACGTTCCAAGCCACGGCGCGGACGCTCCGGCCGAACCGGATCGTTATCCTCAAGTTTTACTCAGATGTAGTGACGCTGTACCCGTCCGCTTCCTAGCTTCCTCATACACGCGCCGCCACACCCCGCGGTCGCGCGTGCCCCGCTCCCGCGCGCACCACCACCCGTGGTTCCGCGTTCCCGAGGAAAGTGTGAGTGCAGCATGAAGGTTCCCAAGGCCGGTGCGGTCGCCGCAGTGATCGCCCTCGCCGCCACCGCCTCCGGCTGTGGCGGTGAAGAGCCGAAGGAGCCCCTGTCCATCGGCATCAAGTTCGACCAGCCGGGCATCGGCATGCGCGAGCCGGGCGGCACCTTCACCGGTTTCGACGTCGACGTGGCCACGTACATCGCGAAGGACCTCGGCTACAAGCCGAACGAGATCGAGTTCAAGCAGGTGTACAGCTCCGACCGCGAACTGCTGCTCCAGTACAACGAGGTCAAGTTCGTCGCCGCCAGCTACTCGATCAACGACAAGCGCAAGGAGAAGGTCGACTTCGCCGGTCCGTACTTCGTCGCCCACCAGGACCTCCTGGTCCGCGCCGACGACGGCTCCATCACCAAGGCCGAGGACCTCAACACCAAGAAGCTGTGCTCGGTGACCGGCTCGACCTCCGCCGAGAACGTGAAGAACACCCTCGCCCCCAAGGCGAGCGTGCTGGAGCTCGGCGGTTACTCGGAATGCCTGGTCGCCCTCCAGGACGGCCTGGTCGACGCCATGACCACCGACAACTCGATCCTGGCCGGGTACGCGGCCCGCAAGGGCAACGAGGGCAAGTTCAAGCTGGTCGGGCTGCGGCTGAGCAACGAGAACTACGGCATCGGCGTCAAGAAGGGCGACGCCGAACTCCAGCGCAAGATCAACACGGCGCTGGCCAAGATGGTCTCGGACGGCTCCTGGGACGCGGCCGTGAAGAAGAACTTCGGCTCGGCCAACTACAAGTCCGAGCCGGCCCCGCAGATCACGACGGGCTGACGCGCCCGCCCCGGGCGGGGCCGGATCCCGGCCCGACCCGGCCTTGCCCGGCCCTGCCCGACCCTGCCCCTCCCGGTCGCCGGCCGTTACGCCAGCGGCGCCTTCGCCCGCAGCACCGTCAGGAACTCCCGCATCCAGGCGGAGTGGTCGGGCCAGGCCCGGGCCGAGACGAGGGTTCCGTCGACCACCGCCTCGGAGTCCTCGAACGCGGCCCCCGCGGCCTGCATGTCCGGCTCCAGCGCGGGATAGGCGGTGACCCGGCGGCCGTCCAGGGCCCCGCTCGCGGCGGTGATCAGCGGGCCGTGGCAGATCTGCGCGATCGGCTTGTCGGCCTCGGCGAAGGCGGCGACGATCCGCCGCACCTCGGGGTCGTTGCGCAGGTACTCCGGAGCGCGCCCGCCCGGCACCACCACGGCCGCGTACTCCTCGGTGACGACCTCCGCGAAGGCGAGGTCGGCCGGCCAGGTGTAGCCGGGCTTCTCCGTGTAGGTGTCGAAGCCCTCCTCGAAGTCGTGCACGACGAAGCGCAGCTTCTTGCGCGAGGGGGCCGCGACGTGGACCTCGTACCCCTCCTCGCGCAGGCGCTGGTAGGGGTAGATGACCTCCAGCGACTCCGCCGCGTCGCCGGTCACGATGAGGATCTTCACTGCCATGGGCTGCTCCCGTCGGGGCCGTTCGGACCGGCGCCGGCCCGGCCGGCGCCGCCCGCTACATTGCCCCTGCGCCGACGGCGGCAAACACCAGGGTTTCCCCCCTCCCGACACGTGGCCTTCACCTGTACGGCACATGACAATGTGATTCTCGCTCTGCCACCTGACACCCCACCAATTCCCCTGGTGGGGGCGGTGCGTGTGGAGAGGCAACCCCCACGTCATGAGAATCTCCCGTACGGCGCCCTGGGCCGGTGCCCTCGCGGCCGCCGCCCTGTTCCTGATACCCGCCACGGCCTCCGCCGGCCAGCAGCGGACGGCGGCCGCCCCCACGGCCGCCCCTGCCGTGAGCGTGGACGCGTACTACGCCGCCGCCGAGGGCAAGACCGGCGCCGCGCTCAAGTCCGCCCTGCACGGCATCATCAAGAACCAGTCGACGGTCACCTACGACGGCGTGTGGAACGCGCTGAAGGTCACCGACCAGGACCCGGCGAACCCGAACAACGTGATCCTCGTCTACTCGGGCCGCTCCCAGTCCAAGACGAGCAACGGCGGCGGGGCCAACGACTGGAACCGCGAGCACGTCTGGGCCAAGAGCCACGGCGACTTCGGCACCGCCACCGGCCCGGGCACCGACCTGCACCACCTGCGGCCCGAGGACGTCAGCGTCAACAGCACCCGCGGCAACAAGGACTTCGACATGGGCGGCAGCCCCGTCGCCGAGGCCCCCGGCAGCCGTACGGACGCCGACTCCTTCGAGCCGCGCGACGCGGTCAAGGGCGATGTCGCCCGGATGCTGCTCTACATGGCCGTCCGCTACGACGGCGGGGACGGCTTCGCCGACCTGGAGCCGAACGACAAGGTCAACAACGGCAGCGCCCCGGCCATCGGCCGCCTGAGCGTCCTGAAGCAGTGGAACCTCCAGGACCCGCCGGACGCCTTCGAGCAGCGGCGCAACCAGGTCATCTACGACACCTACCAGCACAACCGCAACCCGTTCATCGACCACCCGGAGTGGGTCAACTCCATCTGGTAGCCGAGGACCCCATCGGGGTTCGTCCGCCCCAGGGCGGGTATGCGCAGGCCGGAGGCTGTGCTCCGCGCCGGGCGGCGGCGGCCGACGGAGGTGCGTCGTCATGGACGGAGCCGGACTGTCCGACCGCGAGCAGCGCGCCCTGTCGGCGATCGAGGCGGACCTCAGGAGCGACCGCTCGCTGGACCGGCTCCTTCGCTCGGCGCACCGCCGTCACCGCACGCTGGCCGCCTGCGTGCTCGGCGCGCTGACGGTGGCCCTGCTGATCGCGGCGTCCGTGACGGTGGCGCAGCCCCTGATCTGGGGTTTCGCCGCCGCCTGGATCCTCACCGTGTTCACGGCCCTGCCGCCCGTCGCGGAGTGGGCGCGGCGCCGCTGGCAGCTGCGCGAGCGGGCTCCGCGCGCCTGACCGGCTCAAGGCAAGGCAGGCTCAAGGCAAGGCAGCGGACGGCGGACGGCGGACGGCGGACGGAGCTCAGCCGAGGCGGCCGGCCAGGTCCTTGAAGTCCGCCCAGGGGGCCTGCGGCGCGCGGGCGTCCCAGACCTTCTGGGAGAGGGCCGCCAGCGGCATTCGGATGCCGGCGGCGACCTGGTCCTGGGTCTGCGCGCCGGCCAGGTCGCACCAGACGGCGAGCCGGGCGCCGAGGATCCGCGCGTCGTACCCGGCCGGGACGGCTGCGGTGCCGCGCAGTACCCGCGGGGTCCACTCCTCGTAGATCCGCCGGCCGGTGGGGTACGTGAACTGGTTGGGCTGGCCGAGCACGTAGTACAGGTACTCGTCGTTGAGGTTGACGACCTCGCGGCCCGCGCTCAGGTATTCCAGCGGCGGCCGGGCCCCGAACTCCTTGCCGGTCCAGTACTCGACCTGGATGCCGGGGGCGGCGGTGGCGACCCCGCCCTTGAAGAACCCGTCGTTCCACGCCTTGAGGGCCTTGCCCGACGGGCGGACCACGGCGGCCCGGTCGTTGAGCCAGCCCGTCGCCAGGTCCTGCACCCGGGCGGTGGGGCCGTAGCGGGCGCGGGCGGCGGCGGCGAGCTTCGGGAAGGAGGCCTGCGGGTCGCGGACGACGAGCGCCTGGTACTCGTCGGCGCCCAGGTGCCAGGCCCCGGCCGGGAACAGCGGGAGGAACTCGCGCAGCAGCTCGTCCACGAGGCGGGCGGACGCCGGGTTGGATATGTCGACCGCTCCCTTGACCGCCCGCCCCTGCGCGTCGCGCAGCTGGAGGTCGGGGTGGGCCCGCAGCACCGCGCCGAGGTGGCCGGGCGAGTCGATCTCGGGGACGACCGCGATGTGCAGCCGGGCGGCGAGGGCGTTGATCTCCCGTACCTGGGCCTTGGTGAGGTGCGGGGTGGAGACGATCTCGGGGTGGGTGTCGGACTGGATCCGGAAGGCCTGGTCGTCGGAGAAGTGCAGGCCGAGCTGGTTGAGCTTGAGGTCGGCCATCTCGCGCAGCCGGTCCTCTATCCAGGCGGGGGTGAAGTTCTTGCGCGCGATGTCGAGGTTGAGTCCGCGCTGCGGTTTGGCCGGGGCGTCCTCGACGGTGCCCTCGGGAGCCGAACCGGCGCCGCGTATCTCCTGCTTGAGGGTGCGGGTGCCGTAGAAGACGCCCGCCTCGTCGGGGCCGGTGATCCTGACCCGGCCGCCTTGGACGGTGAGGGTGTAGGACTCGGCCGGGCCGGAGCCCTTGGCGCCGAGGGCCAGCTGGACGTCGCCGGGCCGGGGCTCGGCCGCCTCCGCGTAGCCGAGTTTCAGTTCGCCGGCCAGCAGCTTCGCCTCGTCGGACAGGGCCGCGCTGTCGGCGGGCGCCACGATGACGCGGGCGGCGGGGGCGGGCTTCCAGCCGGGGCCCCGGGCGGGGCGGTGTTCGCGTACGGCGGGCACGGTGCGCGGGGCGGTGGAGAGCGGGTACGCGGACGCCGGGGTGGAGGGCGGCGCGGTGGGGGTGGCGTCCGGGGGTGTGCCGGGGCCGGGGGTGCCGGTCGGGGTGCCGGGAGCGGCCGGGGCGGAGCCGGAGGAGTCGGCTCCGGCGGAGCAGGCGGGTACGGCGAGGGTGACCAGCGCGGCGGCGGCGGCGGCCGTCGCCATGGCCCGGCCCCGCCGGTGTCCGTTCGTCCGCTGTCGCATGCCGCACCCCTGTTCCAGCCGCCGTGTCCCCCGTACCAACCTGGCACGGGGGACACGGGGGCGCTACCGGGGGGTGGGTGGGGCCCAGGGGTCAGGCGAGGGCGGTGAGGGCTGCGGTGGCGAAGCCGTGGTCCTGCTCGGGGGCGCCGCCGCCGACGCCGATGGCGCCGACGAGGCAGCCGTCGCGGTGGACGGGGAGCCCGCCCGCGATGAACAGCAGCGGCCGGTCGAGGGCGGTCGGCAGGGTGTGGAAGGGGCCGCCCGGCTGGACGGCGTCGACCAGGTCGGCCGTGGGGGCGTTCAGCTGGAGGGCGGTGAACGCCTTGCGGGTGCTGGTCTCGCCGGAGATCAGCACGGCCCGGTCGTCGCGGCGGAAGGCCAGCGGGTGGCCGCCCGCGTCGAGGACGCTGACGCTGACGGTGACTCCGGCGGCTTCGGCCGCGGCCGTCGCGGTGGCGACGAGCAGCTCGGCGTCCTGGGTGGTCAGCGGGGCGACCGCGGTGCGCGGGGTGGTGGTGGCGCTGGGCATGAGGGGCTCCTGTGGCGGTGGGGCGGGAGGGGGAGGGAGGTCAGTGGTGGGCGTGGGCGTGGACGGGGGCGGCGGGGGCGCCCGCCGTGACGACCCGGCTCCCGGCCTCGGCGCGTGCCGTACGGCGCTCCAGTGCGCCGGAGACGAGGGCGAGGGCGAGGGCGGAGGCGGCCAGCGCGGCGCCGACCCAGTTCGGGGCGGTCCAGCCGAGGCCGGCGGCGATCACGAGGCCGCCGAGCCAGGCGGCGAGGGCGTTGCCGAGGTTGAAGGCGCCGATGTTGACGGCGGAGGCCAGGGTGGGGGCTCCGGCGGCCTGGTCGAGGACCCGCTTCTGCAGCGGGGGCACGGTGGCGAAGCCGAGGGCGCCGATGAGGAAGAGCGTGACGGCTGCGCCGATCCCGTTGTGGGCGGTGACGGTGAACAGGGCCAGTACGACGGCCAGCGCACCCAGCGTCGTGTACAGCATCGGCATCAGCGCCCGGTCGGCGAACCGGCCCCCGACGAGGTTGCCGGCGACCATGCCGAGGCCGAGGAGGACGAGGAGCCAGGTCACGGAGGTGTCGGCGAAACCGGCGACGTTCGTCATCATCGGGGTGATGTAGGTGATGGCGGCGAAGACCCCGCCGAAGCCGAGGACGGTCATCCCCATGGCGAGCAGCACCTGGACGTTGCGGAACGCGGCGATCTCGTGCCGGATCCGGACGCCCTCGGGACGCGGCAGGTCGGGGACGAGCCGGGCGATCCCGAGCAGGCCGACCACGCCGAGACCGGCGACGACGAGGAAGGTGACGCGCCAGCCGAGGGTCTGCCCGACGAGGGTGCCGAGCGGGACGCCGACGACGTTGGCGACGGTCAGACCGGTGAACATCATGGCGATCGCGCCGGCCTTCTTGTCCGGGGCGACGAGCTCGGCGGCGACGACCGCGCCGATGCCGAAGAAGGCGCCGTGGGCCAACGAGGCGACCACGCGGCCGGCCAGCATCAGGCCGAAGGCGGGAGCGAGCGCGGAAAGCACGTTGCCGACCACGAAGAGGCCCATGAGCAGCATCAGCATCCGCTTGCGGGGGATGCGGGTGCCGAGGACGGTCATCAGCGGGGCGCCGAGGACCACGCCGAGGGCGTAGCCGGTGACGAGGAAGCCGGCGGTGGGGATGGAGACGCCGTAGCCGGCGGCGACCTCGGGGAGCAGGCCCATGATCACGAACTCGGTGGTGCCGATCCCGAAGGCCCCGATGGCGAGGGCGAGGAGCGCGAGAGGCATGAGGGGGTGCCTTCCAGGGGGGTGCGAGGGGTGGGGACGAGGCGGTCGGCCGGCCCGGCAAGAGATCTTGCGGTCGCCGTTTGCCTTCGCCCACATTAATTGCAGACGCGGGATAATTGCAAGCGCGGGATATTGCGGCCGTGTCCTATCCTGGCGGTACGCACGTAACCCACGGCGGGACCGGACCGAGAACCGGCCGGCACGGAAACGACGGAGGAGCCCATGACGGCCACCGACAGCGCACTCACGGGCCTCGCCCAGGGCTGGTGCGCCCTCTCCCTGCTGCACGGCCGCATCGAGGCGCACATCGAGCGGGCGCTCCAGGCCGGACACGGGCTGAGCGCGCGCGAGTACTCACTGCTGGACGTGCTCAGCCGCCAGCACGGCGGGCCGGGCGGCCACCTGCGCATGCACCAGGTCGCCGAGTCGGTGGTGCTCAGCCAGAGCGCCACGACCCGGCTGGTCAGCAGGCTGGAGGACCGCGGCCTGCTCAACCGCTACATCTGCGACACCGACCGCCGGGGCATCTACACCGACGTGAGCGAAGCGGGCCTGGCCCTCCTGGCGCAGGCCCGCCCCACCAACGACGGCGCCCTGCGCGAGGCCCTCACCGAAGCCTCCCGCAACCCGGAACTGGCCCCCCTGGTGGCCGCGGTCGAGAACAACGCCCCGGTCCGGGCCGAAGCCTAGAAACCGGGGCTCATCGGCACAGCGGCGCCGGTCAGGCCCTGGAGCGCACCACGCGGTGGCGGTGGTAGAGGACGCCCGAGGCGAAGGTGCGGGTCTCGACCAGTTCGAGGTCCACCCGGCGCCCGGCGTGGGGGAAGAACGGGACGCCGCCGCCGAGCAGCACCGGGAAGACCCTGGCCCGGTACTCGTCGATCAGGTCCAGCGCGGCCGCCTGGGCGGCGAGGGCCGCGCCGCCGATCGCGATGTCGCCCTCCCCCGGCGCGGCCCGCAGCCGCCCGATCTCCTCCGCGAGGGTGCCGGTGGCCAGGCGGGCCCGGCCCCGTACCGAGGCCAGCGTGGTGGAGAACACCACCTTCGGGAGCGGGTTCCAGAGCGCGGCCCACTCCCGCTGCGCGTCGTCGAGGATGTGCTCCCGCTCGGCGGTCTCCCAGTACAGCATCGTCTCGTACAGCCGCCGTCCCAGCAGATGGACGCCGACTCCGCGGATCTCGTCGATGGAGAAGCGGAAGACCTCCGCGTCGGGAGCCGTCCAGTCGAAGCCGCCGTCCGGCCCGACGACGTAGCCGTCGAGCGAGACGGCCATCGAGTACGTCACGCTGCGCATCGCGGTCCTCCTCGGTGCCCGGTTCCCCCGCACCCTACGGCCCGTCAGGCCCCGGGCGGGGTCGGTGACGCGGACGGCCGCGATGTGGCCGGGGGCTGCGACGGCTTCGCGGAGCCCGTGTACGGCGGGGCCGTACGGGGCACCGACGACGGGGTCGCGGCCGACGGCGGGTACGCCGACGGGGTGCGCGACGGCGGGGCGGAGGTGGGCGTGGGGGCCGGGGGTTCCGACGCCGAGGGGGAGGCGCTCGGCGACGGGGTGGCCGGGGCGGACGGGGTGAGCTCGGGCGGGGCGGCGGGCGGCACCGGGCGCGGCGGCCCGGAGTCGGTAGCGCCCGGGCCGCCCAGGAGGACGTACCCGGTGAGGGCGGCGGCGGCCAGGCCGCCCAGGCCCGCGACGGACCACGCCGAGCGCCGCATCCAGCGGCGGCGCAGGTGCGGGCCCGGCGGGTCGGCGGGGCGCAGCGTCACCACGGTGACCTCGTCCGCCCGGGCCGCCAGGGCCTGGCGGAGCAGCCGCTCCACGGGGCGCTCTGCGGTCATACCCGTCCCTCCAGAATCCGTTCGAGCGCGTCCAGGGCGCGGCTCGCGTTCGATTTCACCGATCCGCGGCTGATGCCGAGGGTCTCGGCGATCTCCGCCTCGCTGAGGTCCGCCCAGTAGCGCAGCACCAGCACCTGGCGGCGGCGCGGGGTCAGGTGGCGGAGCGCGGCCAGCACCTCGCGGTGCGCCTCGCCCAGGACGACGGAGGCCTCGGCGGAGGGGACGTCGGCGGTCACCGGCGGGGTCCAGGCCCGGGCGGTGCGCCGGCGGCGCAGTACGGAGCGGGAGGTGTTGACGACGGCCGTACGCAGGTAGCCCAGGGCGTTGTCCACCTCGGCGATCTCCTCTCCGTAGCGGCGGTACAGGGCGGTGAAGGCGTCCTGGACGACGTCCTCGGCGGTGGCCGGGTCGTCGACGAGGAGCACCGCCAGCCGGACCATGCCGAGGCGGTGCGCGTGATAGAGCTCACTGACGGTAGGCGGTCGCGGGGGCGCGTCCGCCGTGCCGTCCGGGCCGGCCGGATGGGCGTGGCCGTACGTGTAGCCGTACCGGGGCGCGTACGGGCCGCCGCCGGGGCCGGCCGGCGGCGCGGTCCGCTCGCGGCGGGCGAGCCACCGCCACAAGCCCCGCCACGCCCGGGCGAACCCGGGCGTGAGGGGGCTGAGGGGTGGTGCGAGGTCGAGCACGGGGGTCCTCAGCTGCTGGTGCGCCGCCGCACGGTGTACAGGGCTCCGGCCCCGACGGCGACGAGCCCGACGGCTCCGGCGGCGAGGGCGACGGTCGTCGCCGAGGAGCCAGTATGCGCGAGCTCGGAGCCGCCGGGGCCGGCGGAGGGCTCGCCCGTGCCGGGCCCCGGCGTCGGGGTGGCGGCGCCGCCGGGGCTGGTCGGCACCGAGGAGACGGACGGGGCGGCGGACGGGGCCGAGGTCGGCGCCGAGGAGACCGACGGGGTCGGCGTGGCGCCGCCCGGCCGGGTCGGCATCGCGCTGGGGGCGGTGGAGGGCTGGGCGGTCGACGGCGCGGGGGTGGGCGACGCGCTGGCGCCCGGCGCGGACACGCCGGAAGCCCCCTGCGCCGCGAAGGCCGGGCCGCCGAGGGCGACGACGGCCCCGGCGGCCGCGACGACGGCGGCCCGGCGGGCGGACAGGGGAACGCGCTTCAGGTTCTTCACGGAGGTTCTCCACGGTCGGGTCGAGGGCGGGAACTTCGCCCTTCACCCCTCCACGACGTGCGACCGCCCGATCGGTTGCCGCCGGTTCCGAACTTTTTTCACTCCGGGCTCTTCGCACCCCCCGCCGGCCCGGCCGGCGGCCACGGAACCTCGGCCAGCAGCGGGAGCAGCGCCTCCTCCTCGTGGTCGAGGTGGGCGGTCAGTTCCGCGCTCATCCGCCGCAGCTCGTCCCGGAACCGCTCGGGAAGGAAGGGGGCACGGTGGTGTCTCCGGGGCGTGACGGGGCGCACCGCCGCCCGGCGTCCGAAGGGCCTTGGGGGCGCGGGAGTCGCCGGCGCGGGGTGCGCGGAGGAAAGGCGTGGAGGGCGTACGGACGTCCGTACGCGGTGGGGTGCGGCGGAGTCGACGGGGGCGGCTCGGAACGCGGCCGCCGCGCTGCGTCAGCTGCGCGGTGCGGGGGGTGGACTCATGGCGGGATCCCATGGGTGAAGGGTGATCCGCCCGACCGCCGGCCGGCCCACTGCTCTTTGGCCGGCGTCACGCGACACCGGTGCCCATTACACGCGGGCCCGGAGCCCGTGTCAACGCCGGTGACCTTCCCGCCCTTTGAGCTTGAGGGAGCGCCGCGGGGTGGATCACAATCCGCAGATGCCGACGCCCCCGTACAGCAGTTGGATGCGGTACTTCTCCCCCACCGCCCAGCACCGTCGTCTCGGCCTGGTCTGCCTCGGGGTGGGCGTGCAGCAGGGGCCGCTGCCGGTGGTCGGGCCGCGGGTGCTGGACCACCACGTGGCGGTCGTCGTGACCCGGGGCCGGGGCTGGTTCAGCCACGCCGGGCGGGCGCCGCAGCCGGTGACGGCGCCGGCGCTGCTGTGGCTGGTGCCGGGGGTGGAGCACCACTACGGCCCCGATCCGGCGGACGGCGGCTGGGACGAGTGCTTCGTGGACTTCACCGGGCCGGGCGTGGCGGCGTACACCGACCTCGGCTATGTGACGCCCGACCGGCCGCTGGTGCCGCTGAGCGGGACGGCCGGGGTGCAGCTGGTGGTCGACGGGATCCTGCGCTCCGCCCGGCGCGGCGGCCCGCTGCTGGAGGTGGAGGCCGCGGCGGCGGTGCACGGCCTGCTGGTGGCCCTGCGGTACGCGCGCGCCGGGGTGTCGCCGCGCGGGGAGGCCGTGATGGACGCCCTGACGCGGGACGCGCTGCTGCCGATCCCGGTCGCCGAGCACGCGGCGCGGCTCGGGATGGGGCTGGCGGAGCTGCGCGGGGCGGTGCGGCGCAGCACCGGCGAGGGCGTCAAGGAGTACCTCCTCGGGATCCGGCTGAGCCGGGCGAAGGAGCTGCTGGCCCGGACCGACCTGCCGGTGGCCGGCGTGGCCCGGCGGGTCGGCTACGAGGACGCGGCGTACTTCAGCCGGCTGTTCAGCCGCCGGGTCGGGGTGCCCCCGGTGCGGTTCCGGGCCCAGCAGTCGGTGCGGGGCCCGCTGCGCTGACGGGCCTGCGGGCGTAGCAGAAGAGGTGTTCCTCGGGCGGGGCGAGGGGGTCGGCGGGCCGGAAGGGCGCGGTGTGGTGGTGCAGGACCTCCAGGCCCGCGCCGGTGAGGCGGCGCAGGTGCTCCTCGGTGGAGAGGCTGCTGACGGTGACGGGGTGGCCCATCCACTCGATGGCGAGGCCGCGGATGTCCCCGGGCACGGTGGCGAGGACGAGGTGGCCGCCCGGGGCGACCCATGAGGCCATCGCCTCCAGGGCCGCCGCGATCTCGGGCTGGTCCATGACCAGCAGCGGGAAGAAGGAGCAGACGGCGTCGTACGTGCCGGGGGCGGGCGGCGCGTAGGTGCGGACGTCGGCGACCTCGAAGCGGGCCCCGGGGACCCGGACGCGGGCCGTCTCCACCATGGCGGCGGAGACGTCGATGCCGGTCACCTCGCAGCCGGCCCGGACGAGCCGGTCGGCGGTCGGGCGGCCGGTGCCGCTGCCGACGTCGAGGACGCGGGCCCCCGGGGGCAGCCGTTCCACGAGCCAGTCGAGGGCCGCGAGCTGTGCGGGCACCTCGCCGAACAGTTCCTCGTAGCGCTCCCCCAGCGCGTCGAACACCTCTGCCGCTGACTCGCGTCGGTCCATGGCGCTCCTCGTCCCCTCTGGTCGCGGGATGCCACCGTACTAGGACGCCCGGTAGCCGACGGTGAGTTCGGCGAGGGAGGTCCAGGGGTTGCCGTTCACCTCCCGGGTGGCCCGGAGCCGGACGTAGCGGGCGGGCCTGGGGGTGAAGGCGGCGTCCTGCCGGGCGGTGGTGTCGGCGAAGGTGCCGGAGGCGGCCGGGGCGCCCCAGGTGACGCCGTCGGCGGAGGTGAACACCTGGTAGTCGGCGATGCGTCCGTTGCTCTGCGTCTGCCGGGGCAGGCAGTGCAGGGCGCTCACGGCGTAGGTGGCGCCCAGGTCGAGGGTGATCTCGTGGGGCAGGGGGGCGGTGGCCGCGTACCACTGGGTGTGCCAGAGGGTGGCGGGGTCGCCGTCGAGGACGTTCGCGGCGCGGCCGTCCTCGCCGGCGGTCTCCTGGCTGTCGACGGCGGTGACCTTCGTCAGCGCCTGCGGGACGGTCGATTCGCCGCCGCCCGCGGGTCCGAGGTCGTCGACGGTGAGGTCGTCGAGGACGAGGTCGGCCTCGTCGTGGGAGTCCTCCGCGGTGACCTTGCGTACGCCGAACCAGGCGTCGGCCCCGGCGGTGAAGGTCTGGCCGAAGGTGGTCGGGGTGCGGGCCTGGCCGAGGGCGGTGGCGCTCTCGGCGGCGCCGGAGCCGGTGACGAACCGGTAGTCCCCGGCGAAGCCGTTCTCGTACCGGAAGCCGACCCGGTAGGAGTGGCCCGGGGTCAGCCGCAGGGTCTGCGGGAGGGTGCGGTAGACCAGGCCGGTGCGTTCCTCGTGGGACTTGAGCGAGTTCTGCCCGCCGATCACGTCGTCGACGAGCTTGCCGTTCCATCCGGCCTGGGTGTACGAGGCGTTGCGCTGGGCGAGGTGCGTACGGGGGTCCGTGGCCGGGCCGCCGGCGCCGCCGAAGACGAAGGGGCCCCAGCCGGCGTCGACGTTCTCGAAGTCCTCGGCGTAGGTGTGGCCGCCGAGCGGGGTGCGGGCGGAGCGCACGACGCGGACGTCGTCCAGGTAGGCGGCAGCGCCTCCAGCGGCGGCCGACAGGGTGAGAGTGGCGGTGGAGCGGCCGGCGGGGACGTCGAAGAGCACCTTCATCCGCTGCATCCTGGTGCCGTTCTTCTCGCTGCCGCCGAGGTCGTTGGTCAGCGGCGAGGAGTCGGCGTACACGGAGGCGGGCGCGCCGCCGTCGGGGGTGACGGCGAGGGTGGTGGCGCGGCCGGCGGGGGTGGAGACCCAGACGGAGGCGGCGTACGTGCCGGGGGTGAGGCCGGTCAGCCGCTGGGAGACGGCGGGCGCGGTCTGCGGGGCGAAGGTCAGCTCGGCCTGGCCCTGGGCGTTGCGGGCGACGGCGGCCCCGGCCCCGGTGACGGTCCAGGCGGCGAGGCCGCCCGAGGTGAAGGAGGGGTCCCGGACGGGGGTGCCCTCGCCCCAGCGGGGGTCGGGCTGGGCGGGTGCGGCGCCGTCGGTGACCACGTAGGCGGTACGGGCGGCGGCGCTCAGGGTGACCTTGCCGCCGGCCCGCACGGGGAGGTCGCCGACGAGGACCCGGCCGGTGTCGGTGAGCCGGTAGAGCTTCGGCGCGCTCCAGCCGGGCGGGAGGGTCCAGGTGGTGGTGCCGCCGGCGGCGTTCCAGTGGTAGAGCTTGCCGTCGCGCGGCAGGAGGTAGGCGGAGCCGTCGAGGACGGTGCGGCCGGCGGTGGTGATCCTGCGGGCGCCGCCGGCGGTGGTGACGGTGGTGCCGTCGGCCAGGGTGACGGTGTCGGCGGTCCACTTCACGATCGGGGACTGCTGGAGGTATTTGGTCGGCAGGTTGACGCCGAAGGTGGTGGCGAGGAAGGCGGGGTAGTCCTTCTTGCCCTGCCAGCCCTCGTAGGCGGCGAGTTCGGCGCCGCCGAGGAGGGGGTCGCGGGCGATCCAGTCGTCCTTGGTGTGGTTGGCGATGAAGCGGGTGATGGTGGAGTTGATGCCCTTGAGGTCGCTGCCGCCGTAGTCCACGTCGGCGGCCCAGTGGTGCCAGAGGGACTGCTCGGTGAGGGTGTTCGGGAATTCCGTCGCGAGCTGGAAGCCGAGCCCGGAGATCTCGCGCTGGAGTTTGCGGGAGACGTAGCCGTCGCCGTACCAGACGTCGACGTAGAGGAAGTCCAGGCCGGGGGCGGCGGCCTTGAGGTCCTGGAGGCGCCGCAGCCGCTCGCCGGACTGGCCGTCCTTGCGGGTGTCCACGGCGTACGACTGGTCGAGCCAGTCCCAGCCGAGGCCGCCGCTCTGGTGGGCGGGGTCGAAGGTGGCCGAGACCGGGTACTCCTCGGTGGCGTTGATGTGGACGCCGAAGTCGGCGTGGTAGGCGTGTCCGGCGGTGGTGAGGGCGTTCAGGCCGTCGGCGCCGCCCAGTTTGGCGCCGATGTTCTTGTAGTCCATGTGCGCGGAGTCGTGGCCCTCGGAGGCGTAGCCCTTGAGCACGACGAACTGGCCGAGGCCGTCGGTGGCGAGGCTGACCCGCTTCGTCTCGTCGAGGGTCTGGGCGAAGGGGTGGGTGGCCTGGGAGGCGAAGTTGAAGGGGATCCGCTGGACGACCCGGTCCGCGGTGTCCTGCCAGCCGGTGGGCGGGGTCCAGATGTCGCGGTAGGCGACGGCGGCGTCCTGCCAGTCGACGACGGCGTCCGCGTTGCGGTCGGCGGTGATCGCCACCCGGACGTACGGCAGGGGCTCGGTGTCGGAGTCGGCCGCGCCCCACGCCCGGTAGAGCCACGCCCCGCTCCACAGCCCGGCACGGCGGTAGCCGCCCTTGTCGGTGATCTGCTCGCTGATCCGGCCGTTCTCGCGGGCGGTGCCGCCGGAGGGGGCGTCGTAGAGGGAGTTCGAGTCGATGGCGGCCGCGAGCCGGCCGGTGTTGACCAGTCCGTACATGACGGTGGTGGCGGCCGGGTCGACGGGTGTGGTGGCGGTGACCGGGGTGAAGGTGTCGCCGGTGCCGGTGGTGGCGGTGTGCATACGGGCGGTCGACAGGGCGGCGCCCGGCTGGTCGCTGCGGACGCTCACGAGGGTGTGGTCGGGGATGGCGAAGCTGTGGACGCGCAGGGCGGGGGTGTCCTCGATCGCGGTGACCTTGAACTCCACGACCGGACCGGTCACCGCGATACGGGACTTGACGGTCACTCCGGCGAAGGACATCACGTAGTCCACGGCCGAGGCGGAGTGGGTGGCGGTCACGGCCGGGGTGTAGGGGGCGCCGTCGACGAGGACGGTGCTCAGCGGGTCCTCGTTGCCGCCGAGGGTGTCGCCGGTGGCGCGCCGGGTGTAGCCGATGACGCGGGGGAAGGAACCGTCGACGGCCACGGACAGCTCGGGCGAGGTGATCGTCAGGGGGACGGCGGCGGCCGGGGCCGCGGACACCGGCCCCGGCAGGACGAGGGTGGCGACGAGAGCGGCGACCGCGGCTGCGGCCGGCCAGAGGGGGGTGCGCATCGGGCCTCCGGGAATCGGCGCTTCCTTGCGGGAGCTCGGAAGACCGCACGACTCGCAGCCGTGCGGTCCGCTCACTGACCAGTCAGCTTGCGGACCCCACGGCGCCAGGCCCATGGACAAAGCCTCGCCCCGTCCTGGACTTACGCGATCGGGCCGGAATCAGCTCGCGGCGGGCACCAGCACCACGGCGGTCCCATAGGCGCACACCTCGGTCCCGACGTCGGCGGCGTCCGTCACGTCGAAGCGCATCATCAGCACCGCGTTCGCGCCGCGCGCCTTGGCCTGCTCGATGAGCCGTTCCATCGCCTGGTTGCGGGTCTGGACGAGGGTCTTCGTGAGGCCCTTCAACTCACCGCCGATCATGGACTTCAGCCCGGCGCCGATCTGGCTGCCGAGGTGCCGGGAGCGCACGGTCAGCCCGAACACCTCCCCGATGACCTGCTCCACCCGGTATCCCGGGACGTCGTTGGTCGTGACGACGAGCACGCCGGTCTGCTGGGCGGCGGGGCCGCCGCCGTAGTCTTCGATACCCATGCGCCCACTGTGGCCCCGTCCGCCGCCGCCCGCGCCAGGGGCGCGCCGGGGGGCGCGGATTGGGCATATCGGGTTATCGGGCGGTGCGCCGCCCGGGGCCCGCGGCGCGTCGTGGCCATAGTCGTCCGTGGCAGCCGCCAGGCTGCCGCCCGGTCCGTGTGCCACGGCCGGGCGGACGTCTTCACAGAGGAGCCGGCTCATGCTGAAGCCCCCCAGGACCATCCTCGCCCTCGCCGCCGGAAGCCTGCTGTTCGGTCTGTCCGGTGCCGGGCCGGCCGTCGCGGACGCGGCTCCGATGGACGACGGGCTGCCCGGCACCCACTCCGCGCCGCAGTACGCCTACGGCAAGGTCTCCTCCCGCGGACCGCTGACGGTCCGCAGTTACCCGAGCACGAAGGCGCGCGCCATCGGCAAGGTGTACCCGCACGAGAAGCTGGCCATCGACTGCAAGGAGCGCGGCGAGCGGGTCGCCGGCAACGACGTCTGGTTCCTGCTGGCCCGCGAGGACGAGCGCGAGCCCGTCGACGGCGGGGGCGGCATCGACAACGGCCGTCAGGACGAGGGCCGTCAGGACAACGGGCGGGACGACTCCGGGCGCGAGGACAACGGCCGGGATGACAACGGGCGCGAGGACAACGGCCGGGACGACAACGGACGGGACGACAACGGCCGCGAAGACAACGGCCGGGACGACTCCGGACGCGAGGACAACGGCCGGGACGACAACGGACGCGAGGACAACGGGCGCGAGGACGACGGCCGGGCCGACGCCGGCCGGGCCGACAAGGGCCGCGCCGACAACGGCCGGGCCGACAACGGCCGGGCCGACAACCGCGGCAGCGGCATCCGCACGAGCCACCGCTACGTACGGGACGCGTGGGTCTCGGCCCGTTACGTCGACAACACCACGCCCGTGAAGTGGTGCCGCTGACCCTCCCGGTCAGTCCACCGGGCGTACGGTACGCGGCCCCGCGCACGCGGCGCCGTACGCCCGCACCCGCTCCCGCAGTTCCCGGTCGGCGGTGACCACCACACAGGGCCGCCCGGGCGCGCGCGCCGCCACCAGCTCCACGATCCGGTCGTCGCCGCTTCCGGGCGCCGCGTCCACCCGTACGCCGGGTACGGACGCGACGCCCCGGGCGGCGCCCTCGACGACGAGGACGACCTCCTCCCCGGTGCCGCGCAGCGCGAGCCGGTCGCGCAGCCGCTCGGCGGCTCCGCGCCGGTCCCGCCACCAGCCGTCCGGTACGGAGCCGACGACGTTCGCGCCGTCCACGATCAGCAAGGGCGCCGTCACGGTCAGAAGTTCCCGTAGGCGACCTGCCAGGTGGGCAGGCCCATCCGGCGCCAGACCGCGACGACCCGGTCCCGGTCGTCGAGCGAGAGCCGGACCGCGTAGCGGTGGCGGACGTGCGCGTCGAAGAGTTCGGCCTTCACCACGTCGTCGCGGCGCTGGTCCCCGGCCGCGCGCATCCACAGCTCGTCGTACGGCACCTCGTGCCGCGCCAGCCAGGCCTCCGTCTGCGCCCGGTGATCCTCGCCGCGCCCGGACAGCAGCACGATGGCCGCGCCGTCGGCCCGTCGGAACGCGTCGAGCGCGTACCGCACCGGCTCGTTGAGCAGGTCCAGGCCGCAGCGCGTGAAGTCGTAGACCTGGCGGTCACCGGTCAGCGCGAGCGTTCCGTCGATGTCGCACATCACGGCGGCGGGCAGCGCCGGGTCGGGTACGTACGGTGCGACGGGCGGCTCGTCGTTGAGCCACTCCGCGGTGAGCCGCCAGCCGCCCTTGCGGGAGCGCCGGTGTTTGTCGGCGAGGGCGCGGATGACCTCCTCGCCGACCGGCCGCTCGCGTGCGGCGTCCCGGGCCACGCACTCCTCCACCGTGACGTCGGTGAAGTCGTGCACGACGAAGGTGGCGAGCCCGCCGACCGCGGCCTTGAGGCGCTTGGGGATGTGGGGCGTCAGGTGGGTGTTGTCGACGACCACGTCGAAACCGTCCTCGACCGCCGCGCGCACCGCCGCGTCCTGGATGGCCAGGACGGTCTGTTCGTGCTTGTACGAGCGGCCGTGTCCGGGGTCGGGCACGTCGAGCATGGCCCGCAGGTCGTCCAGGTTGACGCGGCGCATCCGGCCCCCGGCCTCGGCCTGCAGGGCGCGGGCCGCGGTGGTCTTGCCCGAGGCGGGCAGCCCCGTCATGACGTGCACGACGGGGCGTGCGGGGTCTTCGGACACGGATCAGTTCTCCTCGTCGGTGGTGTAGGGGTTGGCGGTCTCGGGCCGGACCGCCCGCCAGGAGGCGAGCTCCGTCGAGCGGCCGTCGAGCCGCTGGAACAGGGCGGGGCGCAGCCCGGCGTCGGGGAGGGCGCGGACGGCGCGGGCGAAGGCGCCGCGGTCGCCGGCCAGGTGGGCGAGTGCGGCGTAGGCCCCGTCGACGTCCCGTTCGCGGCGGGCGGCGGCCTCCTCCAGGCCGGCGATCACCGACCGTACCCAGGCGTCGAACTCGTCGGGGACGTGCTGGAGCAGCTCGTCGAGCGGCTTGCCGCCACTGGCCTCGATGTCGGCGACGGTGCAGTGGAGGCCCTGGGCGAGCTGCCGGTCGGGCAGGCCGGCGAAGCGCTGGATGCCGTGGGCCCGCCAGATGTCCCGTTCGGTGACGCGGGTGAGCACCCGGTGGAGGCGCACGTACTCGGCCAGTTTGGCCTTGGCGCGGACGCCGGAGGCGAAGCGCAGGACGAAGCCCTCGGCGTCGGTGCCGGTCGCGCGGTCCCCGCCGGGCAGGGTGTTGGACTCGGCGAGCGCGAGGAGTTCGGCGAGCGGCATGGCGGGCCATACGGTGACGACGGAGCCGATGCCGTCCCAGTGTCCGGCCGCCTCGGCGAGGGGCACCTCGGCGCCGTCCGGGCCGAAGGCGGCGAGCAGGACGAGGTCGCGGCGGTCGCCGTAGTCGACGACGATCCGGTTGTGCGGGTAGAGGATCTCGGCGAGGTAGGTGACGCCGGGTACGAGGGCGGCGGTGTCCCGGGCGTCGAGGCGGCGCTGGGCCCAGGTGGCCTGGGCACTGGTGAAGGAGCCCTTGGAAGCGGCCCGCCAGTGGTCCGCGTAGTGGAAGACGACCGCCAGGCTGCCGTCGACCTTGTCGTACACCTCGAACGGTTCGTCGGGCAGGGCGGGGGCGTAGGCGCGGCCCGCCGCGTGCTCGGCGACGTTGAAGAACTTGGGCAGGGGCAGGGCGACGACCGCGCCGGTGGCGTCGTCGGCGACGAGTCCCCGGCAGCGGGTGGTGACCTGGTTCCAGACCTGCTCGTACTGCGCCGTGCGCGTGTAGGTGTAGAGGGACAGCGGCAGTTCGGGGTGCGCCTTGCGGGTCACGTGGCCGGCGTCGATGGCCGCCGCGAGGTCCTGGGCGGGCATCAGATCGTGCAGAGTCAGGTGGGCCTGGCTCATGGGTTCCTCCCGGTTCGAGATGGTTCATTCTCATGGGCGGGAGGGATGAGCCGGTAATCAATTATGACGGGTCACGGCCGGGCGCGGCCTGCGGCCCTGTGACCCTGTGGCCCGTCAGTGGGAGACGCAGAGTTCGTTGCCCTCGGGGTCGGTGAGGGTGGTCCAGCGGAACGGGCCCTGGGTGGCGTCGTGGAGGCGGGTGGCGCCCTTGGCGAGGAGCCGTTCGACGAGCGCCCGGGGGTCGTCCTCGCCGGTGCGGACGTCGAGGTGGACGCGGTTCTTGACGGTCTTGGGCTCCGGTACGTACTGGAAGAGCACGCGGGGCGCGCGCTCCAGGCCCTCCGGGTGGCGGATGCCGGATCCGGCCTTCCAGACGAGGGCGCCGTGGTGGGTGGTGGTGTCCTCCTCGGTGGCGTGGCCCGCTTCGACCATGCCGCGGATGAACTGCTCGTCGCTGGGCTCCACTTCCCAGCCGAGGGCGTCCGCCCACCAGTCGGCGAGCGCGTGCGGGGTGGCGGAGTCGATGGTCACCTGGAACGTGTAGGCCATGGCGGGACCCTACTGAGCCGCCGGGGCCGCCGCCAGCCGTTCGGGACCCCGGCCGGGACGCGTGTCGGGGGCCGGCGCGGCGACCGGGCCGGGCCCGCTCAGCGGGGCGCCCGGGCGCGGCCGGCCGGGCGGGCCGGGCGGCGGGAGAGCAGCCAGGCCGCGAGGGTGAGCAGCCAGGCGCCGACCGCGATCCACAGCAGGACCACGCCCAGCGGCCACAGCCAGGGCACGCCGGTGGGGCCGGCGGCGGAGAGGCAGGCGGTGGCGGTCATGCCGAGCGGGAAGACGGTGGACCAGCGGCGGACGTCGTAGCGCGTACGGGGACTGCGTACCTCGGCGGCGAGCAGGACGGCGTACCAGCCCAGGGAGGCGGCCAGGGCGAGGAGGGTGGCGGTGCGCAGCGCCGCGTGGGCCGGGCCGGTCCCTGCGGCGGACGCGGTGAGTCCGGCTCCGGCGAGGGCGGTGATGGACAGGGCGCCGCCCGCCACCCAGTGGTCGCCGGCCCCGCCGGACACTTCGCGGAAGTCGAAGTGGCGCAGGGCCACGAGGTAGAGCACGGCGCCGAGGCAGAAGCAGCCGAGGGCGGCCCGGGCCAGCCAGTCGGAGCGGTGGGCGGTGGCGAGGGCGCGGGCCAGCACGGCGAGGCCCTGGGTGGCGACGCAGACGAGGAAGGCGGCGCCGGGCATGCGGCGCTTCCAGTGCAGCACGACGGAGGCGAGCAGGCCGGGCCAGAGCAGGGCGGCCAGGACGAGCAGGGCGGTGGCGGCGCCGGTCCGGCCGAGCTGGCAGAGGCGGGCGCCGAGCACGGTGGTGGCGGCGACGGCGGTGAGGGCGGCCGGGGTGTCGGCCTCGGCCCGGAAGCGGCCCCGGTCGGCGACGAGCCGGCCGGCGAAGTCGGCGGCGAGCAGCAGCCACAGGGCCCCGGCCAGGACCAGCGCGGCCGCCGACAGGACGGCGTGGCCGGTCAGCCCGAGGCCCACGGAGAGGATCCCGGCGGCCATGACGGCGCCTCCGGCGGCGGGCGCGAGTCCGGCGGCCCACCCCGCCTGTGCCACCCGGCTGCGCACGGCCGCTCACATGACGCCGCGCGTGCGGAACTGGACGCTGATCCGGGGGCCGACGGCCCGTACGGACTTGGGGACGGCGTGCTCCATGGTGCGCTGGCAGGAGCCGCCCATCACCACGAGGTCACCGTGGCCGAGCGGCAGCCGGAGCAGGGTGGGGCCGCCGTCGCGGGGCCGCAGGGCCAGGTCGCGGGGGTCACCGACCGAGAGGATGGCGACCATGGTGTCCTCGGTGGCGGAGCGGCCGGTACGGTCGCCGTGCCAGGCGACGCTGTCACGGCCGTCGCGGTAGAGGCAGAGTCCGGCGGTGGCGAAGGGTTCGCCGAGTTCGGCGGCGTAGTGGCGGCCGAGGGCGTCGCGGGCTTCGGTGAGCACGGGGTGCGGCAGCGGGTCGCCCTCGCGGTAGGAGGCCAGCAGCCGGGGCACCTCCACCTGGCGGTCGTACATCTGGCGGCGTTCCGCGTGCCAGGGGACATCGGCGGCGAGCCGCTCGAACAGGGCGTCGGCGCCGGCGAGCCAGCCGGGCAGGTGGTCCACCCACGCCCCGGCCCCGAGCGGGGTCCGCCGTACCGGGGCGAGCGGGCCGAGCCGGATCTCGTCGGTCTGGTCGAACAGGGAGGCCTGAAGTGCGTGCATGGTTCCAGCCTAACCCCACGCCCGAACACCTGCTCGATTAAAACCGGCCACGCCTTTCACACCCGTAGCCCTCTGGCCCGGCGGCCCGCCGGGAGGGATCATGGGCCGCGCGTGGGCCGTCTTCGCCGCAGCGAGTACAGGAGGTACGTGTGTCCGGAGCGTCGAGTGGTGCGTCCGCGCCGAGCCGTGCGTCAGGTGATACCGAGGTCCCGCTGCTGCGCGAGACGATCGGGGACAACCTCGACCGGACCGTACGGAGGTTCCCGGGCCGGGACGCCCTCGTGGACGTGGCCGCCGGGCGCCGGTGGACGTACGCGGAGCTGGGCGCCGAGGTGGACGCCCTCGCGCTCGGGTTGCTGGACCTCGGCATCGTCCAGGGCGACCGGGTCGGGATCTGGGCGCCCAACCGCGCGGAGTGGACCCTCGTGCAGTACGCCACGGCGAAGATCGGGGCCATCCTGGTCACCGTCAACCCGGCGTACCGCTCCCACGAGCTGGAGTACGTCCTCGGGCAGTCCGGCATCCGGCTGCTGGTCGCGGCGGAGCGCTTCAAGACCTCCGCGTACGCCGACATGATCGAGGAGGTCCGGCCGCGCTGTCCGGGGCTGGAGTTCACGGTCCTGTTCGACAGACCGTCGTGGACCTCGCTGCTGGAGCGCGGCCGGGCCGCCGATCCGACGGCGCTGGAACGGGCGCGGGCGGCGCTGACCCCGGAAGATCCGATCAACATCCAGTACACCTCGGGCACCACCGGCTTCCCCAAGGGCGCCACGCTCTCGCACCGCAACATCCTGAACAACGGCTTCTTCGTGGGCGAGCTGTGCGGCTACGACGAACGGGACCGGGTGTGCGTCCCGGTGCCCTTCTACCACTGCTTCGGGATGGTGATGGGCAACCTCGCCTGCACCAGCCACGGTGCGGCGATGGTGATCCCGGCGCCCGCCTTCGACCCGGTGGCGACACTGGCGGCGGTGGAGGCGGAGTCCTGCACCTCCCTCTACGGGGTCCCCACGATGTTCATCGCGGAGCTGGCCGTGCCCGGCTTCGAGGGCTACGACCTGTCGAGCCTGCGCACCGGGATCATGGCGGGCTCGCCCTGCCCCACGGAGGTCATGACCCAGGTCATCGAGCGGATGGGGATGACGGAGGTGTCCATCTGCTACGGCATGACGGAGACCTCCCCGGTGTCCACGCAGACCCGCGCGGACGATCCGGTCGAGCGCCGGGTCTCCACGGTGGGCCGGGCCGGGCCGCACCTGGAGGTCAAGGTGGCCGATCCGCGCACCGGAGAGACCGTCGCGCGCGGGACCCCGGGCGAGCTGTGCACCCGGGGATACTCGGTGATGCTGGGCTACTGGGGCGAGCCGGAGAAGACGGCCGAGGCCGTCGACCCCGAGGGCTGGATGCACACGGGCGACCTGGCGGTGATGGACGCCGAGGGGTACCTGAGCATCACCGGCCGGATCAAGGACATGGTGATCCGGGGCGGCGAGAACCTCTACCCGCGCGAGATCGAGGAGTTCCTCCACGCCCACCCCGACGTGCTGGACGTACAGGTCATCGGGGTGCCCGACGCCAAGTACGGGGAGGAGCTGATGGCGTGGGTGCGGATGCGCGAGGGCGCGGAGCCGCTCACCGCGGACTCCGTGCGGGCGTACTGCGCGGGGCGGCTCGCCCACTTCAAGATCCCGCGCTACGTGCACGTCGTGGACGCGTTCCCGATGACGGTCACCGGGAAGATCCGCAAGGTCGAGATGCGGGCGATGGCGGCCCGGCTCCTCGATCCGGACGGGGGCGGCGACCCGGGCGAGCCGGCGTAGGGCGGACGGGTCCGGGGGCCGGGCGGGCGGGAGCCGGAGTGGGTCAGGCCGGGCGGCGGTGGGGCGGGGTCGCCGGGTGGATGCGGGCCAGTACCAGGACCGTGTCGTCGGTGGGGGCGGAGGGCAGCAGGGCGGCCAGGACCTGGTCGGCCATGTCCTCCAGTGAGCCCTCGGCGCGGCCCAGCTCGGCCCGCAGGGCGGCCAGTCCGGAGTCGATGTCGCGGCCGCGCGTCTCGACCAGGCCGTCGGTGTACAGGGCCAGGACGGCGCCCTCGGGCAGGTGGGTGCGGGTCGAGCGGAAGGGCACGCCGCCGACTCCGAGGGGGACGCCGAGGCCGTCGCCGACGGTCTCGACGGTGCCGTCCGGGTGGCGTACCAGCAGCGGAGGGTGGCCGGCGCCGGCAATCCGGGCGCCGCCGGTGTGCGGGTCGTAGACCACGTAGAGGCAGGTGGCCAGCTCGATGCCGGACTCCCGGGCGCAGAGGTCGAGCTCGGCGAGCAGGTCCTCGGGCTCGGGGCCGTGCCGGGCCAGCGCCTTGGCGGTGATGCGCAGTCTGCCCATCGAGGCGGCGGCCGGTACGCCGTGCCCCATGACGTCTCCGACGACGAGGGCGACCCGGTCGCCGGACAGGCCGATGACGTCGTACCAGTCGCCGCCGACCTCCGTGGCCCGGCTGCCGGGGAGGTAACGGTGGGCGACGGTGAGGTGGGGGCTGGTGGCGAGGGCGTGGGGCAGCAGGGCGCGCTGGAGGGTGAGGGCGATGTCCTGGACCCGGCTGTAGAGGCGGGCGTTGTCCAGGCAGAGGGCGGCGCGGGAGGCGAGTTCACCGGCCAGGCTGAGGTCCTCCTCGGTGAAGGCGGGGCGGGCGGGCGACCGGCCGAACATGGCGATGCCCTGGACGGTGCCGCGGGCGACGAGCGGGGCGAGGACGATGTCCGCCAGGCCGCCGGCGAGGAGCAGCCGGGCCCGCTCGTGGTGGACGACGGTACGGCTGGTGAAGTCCTCGTCGACGTGGGCGCAGAGCGGGCGGCCGGTGCTGAGGACGTGGTGGACGCTGGAGCCCGGCGGGTACTCGACCCGGTCGAGGCCGCCGACGAGCTCGTCGGCGGGGGGCGGCAGGGTGGTCGTGGCCGCGATCCGGCGGGTGAACAGGGGCAGGCGGGGGTCGTAGGGCCGGTCGGGGTCCATCCACTCCACCAGCTCCACCACAGAGGCGTCGCAGAACTCCGGGACGGCGACGGCGACCAGTTCCCGGGCGGTGGTGTCCACGTCGAGGGTGGTGCCGATGCGGGCGGCGGCGCGGTCGAGGAGGCCGAGGCGCTGCCGGGCGGCCGTCGCCTCCAGCAGGGCCCGTTCCCGGTCGGTGACGTCCACCAGCAGTCCGCCGACGCCGGGGTCGGTGCCGACGGCGCGGGTGAGCGGGAAGAAGCTGACGGAGCGCACCTGGTCGCGGTCGGGGCGGCCCGGGGTGCGCAGGCCGACGAGGGCGCCGACCAGGGGGGCGCCCCCGTCGGCGACGGCGCGGAGCATGCCCTCGAACTCGCCGCCGTCGGAGGTGATCATGACCTCGGCGGCGCTGCGGCCGAGGTGGTCGCGGACGGACATGCCGTCCATGTCGGCCAGCACCTGGTTGAGGTGGACGTAGCGCAGGTCCTCGTCGAGCATGACCAGGCCGATGGGGCAGGTCTCGAAGAGGGCGTCGAGGAAGGCCAGGTTGGTCTTCACCCGGTCGAGCTCCTCGCCCCGGCTGACCAGGCCCATGACGACGGACTCGCCGGAGGACCCGGTCACGGGGAAGACCCGGAACCCGCAGTCGAAGACGCTGCCGTCCCGGTGCAGCACCGGCAGCCGCACCCGCCAGTACCCGAGGGTGCGGGCCCGCTCGGCGAGGGCGGCGGAATCGGGGGACGGGGGCGAGGGGAAGAGGCGGGCCGCCGGGTGGGTGAGGATGTCCGTCGCCGGGTGTCCGAAGAGGTCCTGCGCGCCGGGGCCCCAGTAGCAGACGCGGTCCTGCTCGTCGATGCCGAAGACGGCCACCGCGACGTGTTCCAGCAGCGAGCCGGGCTCGGACCGGATCGGGCCGCGAGCCCGCGCCTCCCCCGGCTGATCCGACGGCAGCACCGGCGGCCTCCTTCGCCGTCCGCCCGGGCCGGGGCGGAGCACGTTCCCTTCATTCTGCCCGCCCCGAGCGAGACGGGCAGGCCGGGGCGCCCGGGGCGGGTGGCCGGAGGGGCCGGACGGCGGGCCGGTCAGCGGTCCCGGGCGGCCGTGAGCCGGACAGCGGGGCCGGGCCGTGGGTTGGTCAGCGGGTCTGGGTGGCGTTCAGGGGGGTGTTGCCGGTGATCGTGCCGTCCGTGCCGGAGACGATGACCGCGTGGCGTACGCCGTCCGTGCCGATGACCACCGCGCGCCAGGCGCTGCCGCCGCCCTCCTGGGCCACCGCCCGCAGGGATTCGACCTTGCCGCCGGGCACGGCGGCGGCCGCCTTCTCGGCGGCCTGGCCGAGGGCGAGCGACGGCACCGGGGCGGGCGCCGGGGCCTTCTTCGGGGTGCGTCCGGCCGCGCCGGCCCCGTCCCGTACCCCGGGGGCGGCCGGCTTGGCCCCCTTGCGCTCCCCCGCACCGCCCCGGTGGGCGCGTTCGTCACCGTGACCGCCCTCGGCCCGGGCGAAGCGGGCCGCCTTGCGGTCGTGCCCCTCGTGGTGCCCGGCCACGGCCACGGCCGCGGCCCCGCCGCCGACGATCACGGCCGCCGCGACGCCCGCTGCCGCCCACCGCCCGCCCCTGCCGTGGGGGAGGATCCGCCGCACGCCCTTGCGCGGGGCGGGGCCGGACGGGCCGGACGGGTCGTACTCGGGGAAAGACTCAGACATGGCGGTACTCCTCAGGCGCAACCGGGCACCGCGCCCGGCTCGTCCCGGAGCATGCCGAGCACTTGCTGAAGCCCACCTGAAGCCCGCTGAAGACCTCTTCAGCTTCGGCCCGGCCCCGCCTGAGACCCTGGTCCCCATGCGCGTACTGGTGGTGGAGGACGAACGACGGCTGGCCCTGGCCCTGCAGCGGGGGCTCCAGTCCGAAGGGTTCTCGGTGGACGTGGCCCACGACGGGCTCCAGGGGCTCTGGCTCGCCTCCGAGCACGACTACGACCTCATCGTCCTCGACATCATGCTGCCCGGCCTGAACGGCTACCGGGTCTGCTCCCGGCTGCGCGCGGCCGGCCACGAGGCCGGGATCCTGATGCTCACCGCGAAGGACGGCGAGTACGACGAGGCGGAGGCCCTGGACACGGGCGCCGACGACTTCCTCTCCAAGCCCTTCTCCTACCTCGTCCTCGTCGCCCGGCTGCGCGCGCTGGGCCGCCGGACGGGCCGCCGCGCACCGCGGACCATGACCTTCGGTGACCTGACCGTGGACCCGGCGCGCCACCTCTGCTCCCGGGGCGGCACCGAGATCCGGCTCACCGCGCGGGAGTTCGCGGTGCTGGAGTGCCTCGCCCGGCGGCCGGGCGAGGTGGTGCCCAAGCGGGAGATCCTGGAGCAGGTGTGGGACAGCGCCTTCGACGGCGATCCGAACGTGGTCGAGGTGCACGTCAGCGCGGTGCGCCGGAAGATCGACGCGCCGTTCGGCCGCACCGCCCTGGAGACGGTGCGCGGCGCGGGCTACCGGCTGGCGGCCGACGGTGGCTGACCCCGCGCGCCAGGCGTCCCCGCCGCCCCGGCCGGCGCGACCCCCCCGGCCGCCGCGTCCCGTACGAGGGCTGCGCAGGGCCCGCGTGCTCGGAGCGCGGCTGCTGGGGTGGCCGCCGCTGCGGCGGTTCCTGCCCACCACCGTCCGGGCCCGGGCGACCGCGGCCGCCGTCGCCGTCGTGGCGGTGGCCCTGGCGGTGGCCTCGTTCGCCCTGCTCGGGCTGATGCGGGGGAACCTGCTGCGCAACGCCGAGGGGGACGCCGCCCAGCAGGCCGAGACGGTGGCCCGGCTGGCGGCGGCCGGGGAGCTCGACCGGATGCGGCCGGCCGCCCGCGGAACCGATTTCGTCCAGGTGGTCAACGCCCGCGGCCGGGTGCTGCGAGCCACCCCGAACCTGGCCGGCCTGCCCGCGCTGGGACCCGTGACGCCGCCGCGTCCCGGCACCTCCTTCCACACCTGGCGGGTCCGCCCGCTCGGCGGCGAACACCGCCAGCGGGTGGTGCAGGTGACCACGCAGACGCCCCAGGGCCTGGTCTCCGTCTTCGTGGGCACCTCGCTGCGCGACGTGGACGCCGCCGACGACACCACGACGGCCGCCCTCGTGGTGGGCGGGCCGCTGCTCCTCGCCACCGTCGGCCTCGTCACCTGGCGGGTGACCGGCCGCGCCCTGCGGCCCGTGGAGGCGATCCGGGCGGAGGTCTCCGCGATCTCGGAGCGCGATCTGCACCGCCGGGTGCCGGTGCCGCCGACCCGCGACGAGGTGGCGCGGCTGGCCGAGACGATGAACACCACCCTGGACCGGCTGGAGTCCTCCGGGATCCGCCAGCGCCGCTTCATCGCCGACGCCTCGCACGAACTGCGCAGCCCGATCACCGTGCTGCGCACCCAGCTGGAGGTGGCCCTGGCGATCCGGGACCCGCAGCTGTGGCCGGAGCTGATCGGCGGGGCGCTGGAGGACGTGGAGCGGCTCCAGCGGCTGGCCTCCGACCTGCTGCTGCTGGCCCGGATCGACGCCGCGCAGCCGGTGGCGGCGGTCCGGCTGGACCTGGGGGACGTGGTGGACGAGGCCGTACGGGCGCGGCTGGGCGACCGGGTCCCCGTACGCACCTCCCTGGCGGCGGGCGTGGTGGTGGAGGGCAGCGGGCTGTGGCTGACCCGGGTGGTCACCAATCTCCTGGACAACGCGCAGCGGTTCGCCGCCGAGGGCGTGGACGTGACGCTGCGGCTCACCGGCGGGCCGGGGGCGCGGGCCGCCGTCCTGGAGGTCCGCGACGACGGTCCCGGCATCGCCCCGGCGGACCGGGAGCGGGTCTTCGAGCGCTTCGCCCGCCTCGACGACGCCCGCAGCCGCGACCACGGGGGCGCCGGGCTGGGCCTGGCCATCGCCCGGGACCTGACCGCGCACCACGGCGGCACCCTGACGGCCGAAGCGGCCCCGCGCGGGGCACGGCTGGTGGTCCGACTGCCCCTGGCTCCCGCCGACGGCAACGCCGGCTGACCGGCTCCGCCGAGAAGCCGTCCGGCGGGCTGGGGGCCGGGCCCTCGCTCGTCGGCGGCGTCGAGTTCCGCAGGCCGTCGAGAGGCGGGGCCACACCCGCCTGCGGTACGCGCGGGCCGGCGTCGGCCGGGACCGCGTCCGGCTCTGGCCGTAGCCGCCGACGGCCCCCTGACGGGACTTTGACGGCCGCCCCCCGGGTTCATACGGATCGCTGACGGACGGGCCGTCGCGGCCCCCGTTGAATGGGACGGACGAACGGATCGACAGGGGGAGGCCGGCGGTGCGGCGACGCGTGGCGGTGGGTGTGAGCGGGAGTCCCGGGAGCCTGACGGCCCTGCACCGGGCGGCGGCCGAGGCCCGGTCGCGGTGTGCGGAGCTGTGGGTGGTGCTGGCCTGGCAGGCGCCGGGCGGCGTCCTGAGGTCGCGTACGGCCTGCGCCGACGTCCTCTACCCGGCCTGCCGGGCGGCGGCGGTGGACCGGCTGCGGCAGGCCCTCGACCGCGCCTTCGGGGCCGGCGGGCCGGGCGTCACGCTCGCCGGGCAGGCGGTACGGGGCACCCCCGGGGCGGTGCTGGTGGACGCCGCCTGGGACGGCGACGACCTGCTGGTGGTCGGCGCCGGCTGTCGCGGCGGGCTGCTGGGCGCGCTGCGCCCTTCGGTGGCCCGCTACTGCCTGGCGCACGCGCCCTGCCCGGTCCTGACCGTGCCACGGAACCCGCTCCAGGCCCAGCTGGACGCCGCGCACCGGCGCAACGCCTGGCACGTCCCGCTGGACGCCCGGGAACTGACGGAGTGAGCGCCGCGCCACTCCCCCGCCGCCCCCTCCCCCGGCGGACCGGCCACCGCGCGGCGCCGTGTCACCCGCTCGGGTGAACCGGGGGGCGCCGCCCCCTCACTCGTCTCCGGCGAGCTCCGCGCGGGCCTGCCCGCGGGCCCGCTTGGTGACGACCGCGGCGGCCGCGAGGGCGGTGCCCGCGAAGGCCGCCGCGACCATCCAGGGCTGGTCGAAGCGGTGCCCGGTGGCGTGGTCGACGGAGTAGCGGCCCGCCCCCGCGAGGCCCACGGCCGCCGCGGTGAACCCGAGGAAGGCGGGGTACTCGAAGCCGCCGCCCTGCGCGAAGAAGCCGGCCGGGGCGTGCACCGCCACCGCTCCCGCCATCGCCCCCGCCGCGGCGGCGCCCGCGGCCGGGGTGGCCAGGCCCAGCACCAGCAGTGCCCCGCCGCCCGCCTCCCCCAGCCCCGCGGCGATGGCGCTCTCCCGGCCGGGCCGGAAGCCCATGTGTTCCATCCCGGCCGCCGTGGCCTCCAGGCCGGCGCCGCCGAACCAGCCGAACAGCTTCTGCGCCCCGTGGGCGATGAGCACCGCCCCCGTGCCGGTACGGAGGGCCAGCAGGGCGAGGTCACGGCGGTTGAGGCAGGTCATCGATGATCTCCCGGGAGGGGTGGGGGGCGCGGCGCGCCGTGGTCCCCGTATGGGTATCCACCGGCGGCGCCGCCGCCCCGGCGTCCGGGTGCCATTCCGCCATACGGGCGCGGGGGCCGCTCCGTCGGCCGCGGTCCGCCCGGCTGACGGCCGGTCACGGGCCCCCGGGGCGGCTACGATCGCCGCGTGGTCACCGCCCGCGCGCCGCACTCACCGCCGCCGGCCCGCCTCGCGGCGGGTCTGTGGCGGCTGCTCGGGCTGGCCCTGCTGCTCCTCGGGCTGATCGGTACGCACGGTGCCCACACGACGGGCGTCACCGCGCGGCCCGCGCCCGCGGTCACGGTCGTCTCCGCCCCGGCGGCGGCCGCCGTCGACGACCCCGGCTCCCTCTCCGGCCCCGGCCAGCCCGCGGACGAGTGCGCGCCGGTGCCGCCCCGGCAGGGCTCCGTGGTGGACGCCCCGCCCGCCCCGCCCGCGTCCGTCACCCGGTGTGCCCCCGACGGCCACCGGGGGCCCCTCCGCCCCGACCGGTCCGGCACCCCCGCCCCGGCCCCGCCGCCCGCTCCTGCGGTACTGCGGATCTAGGCCTTCCCGTTCCCCGAGGCGGGCGGCGCCGGCGGGCACGGGCCCGTCCGGGCCGGGTCGCGGGGCGCTGGAGGCGCGCCGCAGTGCGGGCCGACGGTGTCTGCAGGGCCGCCGCAGCCGGGTACCGGGGCCGGGTCCTCGTGAGGGCGGCTCCCGGCACCCCGTCCCGGGGGCGCCGGCCGTGCGGGGCGCGGCCTCTCCCGTCGGGGCGTGGCCGAGCGGGCCGGACCGGCGCCGCCGGGCGGGCCCCGACGGGCCGTCGCCGGGGCCGCGTCCCGACCAGTCCGCGTCCATGGCGGCTCTAGTCGGCTCCCGTAGTTCCCTTCGCAACGGCTGACGCATGCCACCGGGCCGTCCGCCCGCCCGCCCGGGACCGGCATCCGTACGAACGACCATCCGACGCAGCACCGAACGAGAGCGGAACCATGCATCCTCCGGCCACCGCCGTGACCCACCCCTCCCGCACCACCCTGTCCGGGCTGGTGGGCAACACCCCGATCCTGCGCGTCTCGCAGCCCCTCGCCCCGGCCGGGCGGGGATTCTGGGCGAAGCTGGAGGGCTTCAACCCGGGCGGCATCAAGGACCGTCCGGGCCTGCACATGGTCGAGCGCGCCCGGGCCCGGGGGGACCTGCGGCCGGGAGCCCGGATCATCGAGTCCACCAGCGGCACCCTCGGCCTCGGCCTGGCCCTCGCCGGGATGGTCTACGGGCACCCCGTCACCCTCGTCACCGACCCCGGCCTGGAGCCGTCGATGACCCGGCTGCTGACGGCGTACGGGGCCCGGGTCGACGTCGTCCGCGAACCCCACCCCACCGGCGGCTGGCAGCAGGCCCGGCGGGACCGGGTCGGCGAGCTGATCGGCAGCCATCCCGGCGCGTGGTGCCCGGACCAGTACAACAACCCCGACAACACCACCGCGTACACCCCGCTGGCGCTCGAACTGGCCAACGAGCTCGGCCACATCGACGTCCTGGTGTGCAGCGTGGGCACCGGCGGCCACTCCGCGGGCGTCTCGCGCGTGCTGCGCGGCCGCTACCCCGACCTGAAGCTGGTCGGCGTGGACACCGTGGGCTCCACCATCTTCGGGCAGCCCGCCCGGGCCCGGCTGATGCGCGGGCTGGGCTCCAGCATCTACCCGCGCAACGTCGCGTACGAGCAGTTCTCCGAGGTGCACTGGGTCGCGCCGGGCGAGGCGGTGTGGGCCTGCCGGCAGCTGGCCGCCTCGCACTACGCCGCCGGGGGCTGGAGCGTGGGGTCGGTCGCCCTGGTGGCCGGCTGGCTGGCCCGCACCCTGCCCGCGGACGCCCGGATCGCGGCGGTGTTCCCCGACGGCCCGCAGCGCTACCTCGGCACCGTGTACGACGACGACTACTGCGCCGCGCACGGCCTGCTGGACGCCCCGCCGGCCGGGGAGCCGGACGAGATCGGCCGGCTGGACGAGCGGGAGGTCACCCGCTGGACCCGCTGCGCGACCGTGGTGGATCCGCTGGCGCTGTCCGGGACCGGGGAGCGGGTCCGATGAGGGGAACGCTCGCGCAGGTCCGTACGTACGAGCGCAGTGTGCGGCTGCTGATGGTGAACCAGTTCACCATCAACCTCGGCTTCTACATGCTCATGCCCTATCTGGCCACCCATCTGGCCGGGCCGCTGGGGCTGGCCGGCTGGACCGTCGGGCTGATCCTCGGGGTGCGCAACTTCAGCCAGCAGGGCATGTTCCTGATCGGCGGCACGCTCGCCGACCGCCTCGGTTACAAGCCGATGATCATCGCCGGGCTGGTGCTGCGCGTCGCCGGGTTCGCGACGCTGGGGCTGGTCGACTCGGTGCCCGCACTGCTGGCCGCGTCCGCCGCGACGGGGCTGGCGGGTGCCCTGTTCAACCCGGCCACCCGGGCGTACCTGGCGGCGGACGCGGGCGAGCGCCGGGTGGAGGCGTTCGCGCTGTTCAACGTCTTCTACCAGGCGGGCATCCTGCTGGGGCCGCTGGTGGGGATGGTGCTGACGGGCGTGGACTTCCGCGTCACCTGCCTGGTGGCGGCCGGGACCTTCGCCGTGCTGAGCGTCGTACAGGTCCGCGCGCTGCCCGCCCGGCGGGGCAACGACGCCGGGGAGGCGCGGACGGGCCCGCGCGAGGGAGTGTTCGCGCAGTGGCGGCGGATCCTGTCGAACCGGCCGTTCGTGCTGTTCTCCCTGGCCATGATCGGCTCGTACGTGCTGACCTTCCAGGTGTACCTGGCGCTGCCGCTGGAGGTCCGGCGCCTGGGCGGGGAGGGGGCCTTCGGCACGGCGGCGGTGGCGGTGCTGTTCGCCGTCTCGGGGCTGAGCACGATCCTGTTCCAGACCCGGGTCACCGCATGGTGCAAGGCCCGGATGGCGCCGGGCCGGGCCCTGGTGTGGGGGCTGCTGGCGATGGCGGCGGCGTTCGTCCCGCTGCTGGCCGCCACCGCGCTGCCCGGGGCGGACGGGGGGTCGGCGGCGCGGCTGCTGGCCGTCGGGCCGCCGGCGCTGTCCGCGCTGCTGCTGGCAGTGGGGACGATGGTGGCGTACCCCTTCGAGATGGACACGATCGTCCGGCTGTGCGGGGACCGTCTGGTGGCCACCCACTACGGGCTCTACAACACGGTGTGCGGGGTGGGCATCGCGCTCGGGAACCTGCTGACCGGGGCGGCGCTGGACGCGGCCCGGTCGGCCGGTATGTCCGCGCTCCCCTGGCTGGCGCTGTCCGCCCTCGGCCTCGGCTGCGCGGCCGCGCTGTACGGGCTGCACCGCACGGGCCGGCTCGCGGCACCCGCCGCCCGGGCCGGAGCGCGGGCCGGGGCGATGGCCGGCTGACCGCGTGCCGGAGCCCCGCCGTCCGGTGGGAGGGCGGGGCTCCGTAAGGGGGCGGGCGGGGCTCCGGAAGGGGTGGGCCCGCTTACGCCTTGCGGAGGCGGCCGATGATGCCGTCGATGTCGCGGATGAACATGTAGTCGCGGATGGCGTGCCCGCCGGGCTCCTCGTACCACTCGTGTCCGATCCCCGCCCGGTCGAGCAGGCCGCGGAACTCGCGCTGGCCGGCGAGCACCTGGGTCTCGTTGAAGGTGTCGAAGACGTTGGTGCGGTCCGGGCTGGTGCCCGCGACCAGGAAGATCCGCTTGTTGCGGTAGCTCTCCAGCCGCTCGACCGGGTTGTCCGCGGTGACCCGCGCCTGGTCCCAGGCCGCGCCGTAGATCGTGCCGCCGGCCAGGTCCTTGACGGCGGCGGACAGGTTGGCCCAGTGCACCACCGCGCCGCCGTCGCGGCGCAGGCTGGCCGGGCCCGAGTGGGAGCTGACCGACGCGAAGTGGCCCCAGTACTTGGCCGCGTACTTCAGCGCGCCGAAGCCGCCCATGGAGAACCCGGCGACGGCGCGGCCCTCGTACTCGGCGAAGGTGCGGAAGTTCGCCTCCACCCAGGGGATCAGCTGGTTGATGTGGAAGCTCTCCCAGTTGCGGGGGCCGACGAAGGTGTTGACGGGGTTGGAGTACCAGCCCGCCTGTCCGCCGTCGGGCATCACCACGATGATCGGCTTGCCCGCCGTCCAGGCGCGGACCCCGGCGACGTCGAAGGTGATGAAGTCCTGGAGGCCGCCGTGGAGGAGGTAGAGGACGGGGTAGGTGCGGCCGCTCCAGTGGTAGTCGTCGGGCAGCAGGACGTTGACGGCGGGCTGCCAGCCGATCTCGTTGGTGGCGAAGCGGTAGTACCACATGCGGGGGTCGCCCTCGCCGCGGTCGACGATGTGCAGTCCGGCGGCGTCGCCGACCGCCGCGGCGGACGCGGCGGAGGCGAGGACGCCGCCGGCGCCGAGGGCCAGGGCCGCGGAGAGTCCGCCGGCGGTCCTGAGGACGCTCCTGCGGGTGGGGCGGTGCTGCTCGGTCACGGGTTCCTCCGTCAGTTGGTGGTGATCCAGGCGCCCCGGGCGGGGTTCCAGTGGATCGTGGCGTTCTGGAACTTCTGGGCCTTGCCGTCGGGCCCCTCGTCGGTCTCGTCCGTCACCGGGTAACCGAGGGCGCGTTCATTGCCGTTCGCGCGGAACGCGTCCTGGATCGCCCCGTGCACCACATGCGCCCCGGTCTGCGCGGACCACAGGAACAGACCCCGCTCGAACACCTGGTACCGGCCGCGGCTGCCGCCCGGCGACTGGCCCGCCTCCGCCTCGTCCATCGTCGGGAAACCCCACCGACGCTCCGCGTCCGTCGCCCAGAACCGCGCCAGGATGTCCCCGTACACCGCGAACGCCGCATCCGGATGCCAGATCACGATCCCGTTCGCGAACGCCTGGAACCGCCCGCCCATCATGGAATCGCGTTCACCGGCCACCGGCGGGCCGAGGGGGCCGCCGACGCCGCCGAGGGCGCCGTACTTGGCGCCGATCGAGCCGTAGGGCATCAGGTCGTCGAGCTGGTCGTACCGGCGGGGGGTGAAGCCGCGCAGTCCGTCGTTCCAGACCCGTTCCTCGGGGACGTGCCCGAAGTCGTACGTCTCGCGCACCACCGGCCGCGTGTGGGCGTCGTCCGCCCAGCGGACGAAGAGGGCGACGTGGTCCGTGCCGCCCGAGTCGCGCAACAGGGCGTCGCCCGGCTGAAGATCGGCCGCCGGTATGTCGGAGGTGACGTTCCAGAGGGTCCAGGTGGTCAGGGACGAGTCGAGGTTCCAGGCCATCGACACGTAGCCCGAGCAGTCCGGCCGGTAGCAGCCGAACTGGTTCTCGTGGCAGCCGCTCTGGCTGTACGGGACCTGCTCCGCGATCCACGACCAGGCCCGGTCCATCACCTGGCCCCGCCCGATGGATCCGGCGCGTACGGCCGCGCCCGCCGTCTGCGGCGCGGAGAAGGAGATCGCGAGGGCGGCCAGGGCCAGTGCCATCGCCCCGATCACGCGCTGGAGGGTCGGCGCTCTCATGGCTGTCTCCCGGTCAGTTGGTGGTGATCCAGGCGCCCCGGGCGGGGTTCCAGTGGATCGTGGCGTTCTGGAACTTCTGGGCCTTGCCGTCGGACCCCTCGTCGGTCTCGTCCGTCACCGGGTAACCGAGGGACCGCTCGTTGCCGTTCGCGCGGAACGCGTCCTGGATCGCCCCGTGCACCACATGCGCCCCGGTCTGCGCCGACCACAGGAACAAGCCCCGCTCGAAGACCTGGTACCGGCCCCGGCTGCCGCCCGGCGACTGGCCCGCCTCCGCCTCGTCCATCGTCGGGAAACCCCACCGACGCTCCGCGTCCGTCGCCCAGAACCGCGCCAGGATGTCCCCGTACACCGCGAACGCCGCGTCCGGATGCCAGATCACGATCCCGTTCGCGAACGCCTGGAACCGCCCGCCGAGCATGGCGTCCTCCTCGGCGCGGACCGGCGGGCCGAGAGGGCCGTCGGGGCCGCCCAGGGCGCCGTACTTGGCGCCGATCGAGCCGTACGGCCAGAAGGCCTCGTCCCGCATCTGCCGGGCGGCCCCCTCCGCCTGGTCGTAGCGGTCCGGGTAGGCGGAGCGCTGGACGGCCTGGGCGAGTTCGCCCGGGCTGCCGCCCTCGTGGCCGGGCTCCATCTGCTGGGCGACCTCGAAGAACTTGTTGGCCGCGTAGTCGACGTCCATGACCTGCTCGGGCGAGCCCCAGCCCTGCGAGGGGCGCTGCTGGAAGACGCCCAGCGAATCGCGGTCCCCGCAGTTCAGGTTGTTCATGCGGGACTCCACCCAGCCGGTCTCGAAGCCGGCGAGCATCACCTTCTCGGACACGCCGCGCCGCTGGCCGACCTCGTACACCTTGCGGGTGACGGCGATGTCCCGCTCGGCGGGTATCGCGCAGAACATCTCGGCCGTCGCGGGATGCCCGAGGGGTCCCGGCACGACGGGGGTCTCCTGCGCCCAGGCCGGCCGGGCCAGGGCGGACACGGCGGTCAGGGCCAGGACCACCGCGACGCGTCGTCTCGCCTGTCGTGCTGCTGCGCCACGCACCTGTCTGCTCCTTCGTGAACCACGGGAATGGGGTGGGGGGTGGGGATGGCTCAGAACCAGCTCTGGTACGGGGTGTTGTTGCACGCCCAGGTCCGGAAGCCGAGGGAGCTGTCGTCGATGCAGCGCCCGGTGGCCTGGTTCTGGAGGCGGACGCTGCCGTCGCCCCAGACCGTGACCCACCAGCTCTGCTCCGGGTTGGAGTTGCAGCTGCCGACGGTGCGGAAGCCGTTGTCGGTGTCCTCGACGCAGCGGCCCGTGTTGTTGTTGCGCAGCTGGCGGGTGCCGTCGCCCCAGACGTGCACGGTCCACTGCTGGGGCGTGCTGCCGTTGCAGCTCCAGGTGCGGAAGCCGTTGGAGGTGTCGTCCATGCAGCGGTTGGTCGCCTGGTTGCGGAAGCTCTGGACGGCGTCGGCCGGGCGCGCGGGGGCCGCGGTCGCGGTGGTGGCCGCCGCCATCGGCAGGGTGAGGACGGCGAGGGCAAGGCCCGTGCGGGACAGGGTCGTTCGCATGGCACGCATCTGCTCGGTCTCTTCCTTCCGGAGGGGGTGGGACGGGCAGACCGCAAGCTAGCCGCGGGGTACGGGGCGCGGGCATCCGGAACGCTCCGGAGTGACGGCGCCGGGGGCCGCCCGCCACACTCGGGGAATCCGGGGCCGGACCCCCACGACACTCGGGGAGCGCGGGGCCGGGCCGCCGGCCGCACCGGGGAGCCCGGGGCCGGCTCCGTCAGCGGCCGGACGGGGTCGGGGTCGGGCTCGGGCTCGGGCAGTCGGGCACGGCCGGGCGGTCCTTCGTACGGACGGCGGGCAGCCAGGCCGCGGCGCCGTCGGAGCCTTCGGGCAGCCGGACGCGGTACCACTCCAGGGAGACGGCGTCCGACTCGTCGACGATCGGCATCCCGCGCGGGAGCCGGCAGTAGACGGCGAGCACTTCGCCGTGCCAGACCCGGGTGGGGACGACGTTCTCGGCGGAGTACGCCTTGAGGGGGTCGATCGCCAGGCCGAGGCTGCACTGCGGTTCCCGCTCGCCGCGCTCCCGGCAGCTCTTCTCGGCGTTGAACACCCGGATGCGGCCCGGGGGTTCGCCGCCCGTCCCGGGCGCCCCGCCGTCGGCGTACGCCCACAGCGCGACGGCCGCCGCCGCGCACACGGCCGCTGCCGCGAGGGCGGCGCGGGCCGCCTTCCGGAGCCGGCCCGGCCGGGCCGGCTCCGCCGGGGCCTGCCGGGCGGCGGTGATGCGCGCGAGGAGGCTTTCGGCGGTGTGCGGGGCGCGCGCGGCGTGCGTCGGGGCCAGGCAGTCGGCGGCGAGCTCCCGCCAGAACGGCGGTACGGCGTGGTCCATGCGCAGCGGGGCGCGGCCGTCGGCGTACTCCTGGACGTTGGCCGCGCGCGCGGCCGGCGTGGCGCCCGGGAACGGCGCGGCGCCGCCCGCGAACACCTCGTGGACCAGGACCCCGAGGGCCCAGATGTCGGCGCTGGGCCGGACCTGTACGCCGTGCTCGCCGAGCGGGGCGCGCCAGCGCTCGGGCGGGAGGTAGTCCGGGGTGCCCATCGGGGGTGCGTACCCGTGGGTGCCGTGGGTGCCGGTCAGTTCGGTGGCCAGCCCGAAGTCGGCGAGCCGGACCGAACCGTCCGCCATGATCAGGACGTTGTCCGGTTTGAGGTCCCCGTGGACCCAGCCGCTGTGGTGCAGGTGGGCCAGGCCCTCGCAGATCTCCGTGATCAGCCGGGCCCCTTCGGTCTCGGGGAGGGCGGCGCCCAGCAGGTCGCGCAGGCTGCGCGCGGCCCGTTCCATGACCAGCACGATCGCGCCGTCGAGGTGGGGGTGGGCGGGTTCGCCGAGGACGAAGGAGTCCAGCAGGCGGATCAGCCTCGGGTGGGGGGCGCGGCGTCCGAGGTCGACCTCGCGCCGCGCGGATTCCGCCACCCGGCGGGCCTGGAGGGGGGCGAGCCCGCCGGTGGGCAGGAGTTTGAGCGCCACCTCCCGGGGGCCTGAGCCCGCGTCGGCGGGGCGGGCCGCGTGGACGGTCCCCCAGCCGCCGGCGCCGATCGGTCCTGTGACCTCCCAGCGGCCGATGCGGTGGCCCGGGGCGAGGCCGGCGAGGCGGTCGCTATCCGAGGCGTCGGCCGGGCGCTGCACCCTCTGCTCCTCCGGCCCGGGGCGGCAGCAGCGCGAGGTGCTCCTCGCGTACGAGGCCGAAGCGCAGGCAGAGTCCGACGAGCGACTCGCGTTTGCCGTTGCGCCGGGGGCCCCGGCCCGCTCCGGCGTCGGCGGGGGCGCTGATCCGCATCTTCTCGTCGGCGAGGTAGTCGATGTGCGAGCTGACGGCGCGGGCCGTCAGCTGCGCGCAGCCGGGCAGTCCGGCGAGCCGTTCGACGATCTCGGGGGTGGTCGGCACGGCGACGGGCGACTCGTCGCGCAGGCGCGGTTCGCAGAGCGCGACCAGCACCAGGAAGTAGATGGCCGTCTCGTCCAGGGAGTACGCGGTCAGGGTGCGGCTCCCCCAGGGGCCGCCGGCGCCGTCCGGGTCGAGGTAGACGTGGTCCGGCGCGAACACCTGGAAGGAGACGGTGGTGTCGCCCCGGGTGGGCAGCACGACCCGGGAGAACTCGAAGGGGATGGGCGCCCCGGCCCGCCGCGGCGGCACCCTCAGGTATTCGCCGGCGCCCTCCGGGTTCTCGACGAGGTAGCTGTGGGTCGTGCTGTGGTTGCTGAGCTGCCAGTGGTCGTCGGTCACCCGGATCTCGCCGGCGAGGCGGGAGATCGCCGCGTCGACGAGGCGGAGTTCGACCGGGGACGTCTGCGAGCCCCGCCCGAAGCGGGCCACTTCCCCCGGGCCGAGCCGCAGGGTCACCGCGTCGCCGCTCCCTGGCGGCAGGTGGATCAGTACCCCGCTCACGGCCCCCTCCTCGTCCCGTCCGTCCCCGCCCCCGGCACCCGTGTGACCGGTCGTCACGCGGCGAAGGGTACACAGGCCGGGAGGGGGTCCCCGGCGGCGCTTTGGCGGTTTTCGTCCCCCGCGCGGGTCGCCGGAATCACCGGAACCGTCCGGTCCGGCGCCGTGCCGCGGGCTGCGGGAAGGGGCCAGGGCAGTCGGGGCAAGACCCGGCCCCCACACCCCGACCCGCCGGCCCCGGGAACGGCCCGCCGCCCGCCCCCGCGCCGGGTTGGCCGGATTGCCCCCACGTTCCCCGCCCCGGCAGACCGCCCCGCGCTCCATCGCCCGCCTCACACCGGCCCACCGCAGGCCGGAGCCCGCGTCGCCGGGGCCGTTCCCGCGAGCCGTGTTCCGCGTCGTCGCGGGGCGGCGTCCCGGGGTGGGCGGGTAATCGTTGGCGTGGGCGGGTGGGCGCCGTTACGATCGCCGCGATGAACACTCACCGCATTCACAGATCGGGGGTCCCGTCCGCGCAAGGTGAGCGCTGATGCTCACTCACCCCGCGAACGGCGATTCCCGCCTTTCCCTCTGGCTGCGCGTGCGCGAGTTCGCCGTGCCGCCCTCCATGATCGAGACCGCCACCGCCCGCCGTCGGGCCGGGGACTGGGCGGGTGCCTGTGCCGCCGCCGGTGTCGACGTCGGCTTCGACCTGCGTTCGGTGGCCCGCGTCCACGGCCGTGAACTCGCCGCGCGGGTCCGGGCCGACCTCCGCCACCTGGCTCCCGACCTGCTGCGCTGGCACCTGCCAAGGACGGCCCCCGACGGGCTGTTGCGGCCGGGGCTGACCCTCACGCTCGCCCGGTACGAAGGCGCCGGGTACGACGGCTCGGGCCCGGTCCACCTCGTCGTGCGGACCCCGCCGGCGTGGGCGGACTCCGGGCAGCGGTTCGAGCTCGCGCTGTGGGACCGCTCCCGCCCCGGGCCCGGCGACCTGCGCCACCCGCACCCCCGTCCCGACCGGCGCTACCGCCTCGACCTCCACCGGCACCTGTGGGACGCGCGCCGGGCCGGCGAACTGCGCGGCCGCGCCGGGGCCGACCGGCCGCCCTCCGACGGCCCCGCCGCCGCGTACGGGGGCGTACCGTCCGGGCCGGGCTGGGCCGTGGACCGCTGGGCGGCGGAGGCGGAGATCCTGCTCCGCGCCGACGCGGGGCGGCCCGGGGGCCGGGTCACCGTACGGTTCGGGAACCGGCGTCGGCTGGTCCTGGACGTGGGCCCGGACGAGGACGGGGCGGCGGCGCTCCGGGTCGCCGCCGTTCCCGGGGACGGCGGCGCGTCGGCCCTGCCCGTGCTGCCCGACGCGGCGACCCGGGTGGCGCCCGACCTCCGACTGCTGCGCGCCGGCCTGCTCGGGGCCGGCCGGCTGCACCCGCTGGTCGCCGCCGCTCTGGCTCCGGAGCACCCGGCCGGCGCCCCCGCCCGGAGCCCGGACGGCCCGGGCGGCCCACGGCTCGTGGAGTGCCGGGGGTCCCTGCACCGGATCGGCCTGGCCGACGGGGTGCTGGCCGCGCTGGACCACGACCCGGCGGAGGTCCGGCGCGAGGAACTCCTCGTCGCGCTGGGCGGCCCTCCCCTGCCCTGCCTGCGGGCCATCGACGAGGCGCACCGGCGCCCCGACTGCCTGCCCGGAGTCCGCGAGCGCCTGGTCCACGGGGACACCGCCGGTGCGCTGGCCGTCGTGGAAGGCCTCCTCGGCCCCGGCGCGGTGCTGCGCGCGGGTCCGCTGCGGGACGAACTGGAGGCGGCCGCTCAACGCCGCCTCACCTACGGGCTGTTCCGGGCGGGACTGGCCGGGGCCGGCCCCGACCGCCGCCTCGGCCCGGCCCTCCCCCACAACCTGCGCGCCCGGCCGCGCCCCCACCCGCGTCCGCGTCCGCGCCAGACGGCCGCCCGCTGACCCTCCGGACCCCGGTCCGCCCTCTCCGCTCGCCACCTTCCGTACACCACACACACCAAGGTGACCACATATGCCCTCTTTGTCCCCGTACGCACCCGCATCCCAGCTCGACGTCGCCTCGGATCTCCTCGCCCTGCTGCGCGACACCACCACCGAGCCCCGGCCCGACGTCCAGCTGGAGGCCCTCACCCTCGCCGTGGCGGCCGATCTGCCCGTACTGCTGTGGGGTGAGCCGGGCATCGGGAAGACCGCCGCCCTGAACCAGCTCGCCGCGGCCCTGGACCTGCCCCTCACCACGGTGATCGCCAGCGTCCACGAGCCGTCCGACTTCTCCGGGCTGCCCGTCATCGGTGACGATCCCGCCGAGCAGGGCGTGCCGATGGCGCCGCCGGACTGGGCCGTGCGCCTCGTCCGTGCCGGGCGCGGGCTGCTGTTCCTGGACGAACTGTCCACCGCCCCGCCCGCCGTGCAGGCCGCCCTGCTGCGCCTGGTCCTGGAGCGGCGGATCGGCGCGCTGCGCCTGCCGCCCGGCGTACGGATCGTGGCGGCGGCGAACCCGCGCGGCTCGGCGGCCGACGGCTGGGAGCTGAGCCCACCCCTGGCCAACCGGTTCGTGCACCTCCAGTGGACGCACGACCACGAGGTCGTCGTCCGCGGCCTCGGCGGTACGTGGCCCCGCGCGACCCTGCCCGAACTGGACCCCGGCCGGCTGCCGGAGGCCGTCGCGTTCGGCCGCCGCGCGGTGTGCGGACTGCTGGCCGCCCGCCCCAAGCTCGTGCACCTGCTGCCCAGCGGCGAAGCCCGCCGGGGCGGCCCCTGGCCGTCGCCGCGCAGCTGGGACATGGCCCTGTGCCTGACGGCCTTCGCGACCGCCGCCGGGTCCTCCCGGGAGGTGCTCTCCCTGCTGGTACGGGGAACGGTGGGGGACGGTCCGGGGCTGGAACTGCTGGCCTGGCTGGACCGGATGGACCTGCCGGACCCCGAGACGCTGCTGGCGGATCCGACCGGCGCCGAGCTGCCGGAACGGGGGGACCTGCGCCAGGCCGTGCTGGACGGGGTGGTGGCCGCGGTCCGGGCCCGCCCGGAGGAGTCCCGCTGGGACGCGGCCTGGGCGGTGCTGGTACGGGCCCTGGAGACGGGCGCCCCGGACCTGGTGGTGGTCCCCGCGACCACCCTGGCCTCGCTGCGCCGGGACGACTGGGACGTTCCGGAGGCGATCGAGCGGCTCGCGGGGGCGGTGACCCTGTCACGGCGTGCCGACCGGGCGGCGGCCCGGGTCGCGGAGCGGGCCGGCGCGGGGGCCGGCGCATGACCCCGGCCTCCGCCGGCGTCCCGGCACCCGCCACCCCGGACGCCCTCGCATCCGCCCCCGGGGCCAGGCCCCGCGTCACCGCCCCCGACGACTCCGCCGCGCTGGATTTCGACAAGCTGTTCGCCGCCCGGCTGCATGCCGCCCGGGCCCGGCCGTACCTGGCCACGGCCCTGTTCGCGCTGCACGCCGTCGCGTCGCGGCAAGTGCCGACGATGGCCGTCGACCGGTACTGGCGCTGCTACGTCTCCCCCGGCTTCGTGGACCGCACCCCGGTGGAGGAACTGGCCGGGGTGTGGGTCCACGAGGTGTCGCACCTGCTGCGGGACCACCACCGCCGCGGCGACCGGCTGGCGCGGGAACAGGGGCTGACCGGCTCGGGAGACCGGCTGCGGATGAACATCGCCGCGGACTGCGAAATCAACGACGACGCCTTCGGCGACGGTCTGATCCGCCCCGAAGGCGCCGTCCTGCCCGGTGACCTGGGGCTGCCCCCCGGTTTGCTGATGGAGGACTATCTGCCCCGTTTCACCCTGGGCGCGGCCACCCTGCGCCTGGGCTGGCTGGACTGCGGCAGCGGCGCCGACGGGCTGGAGCGCGCCTGGGACCTGGGCCCGGACGGCGCGCACGGCCTGACGGACCAGCAGATGGACGCCGTACGTTTCCTGGTGGCACAGGGCATCACCGGCCGCCCCGGGAACGCCCCCAAGTCGTGGCGGCGGTGGGCGAAGGAGGCGTTCCATCCGCCGCAGCCCTGGCGGGAGCTGCTCGGGGCGGCGGTCCGTTCGGCGGCTTCCGGCGCCGGGGCCGGCGAGGACTACAGCTACGGCCGCCCGTCGCGGCGTTCGGCGGGGGTGCCGGGCGCCGTCCTGCCGAGCCTGCGGCGCAGGCCGCCCCGGGTGTGCGTGGTCATCGACACCTCGGCGTCGGTGAGCGACGCCGAACTGGGCACCGCCCTGCTGGAGGTCACCGCGATCTCCCGGGCCGTGGGCGGACGCCGGGACCTGGTCTCGGTGGTGTCCTGCGACGCGGCGGCCCGGGTGGCGGACCCGCTGTGCGAGGCCGAGGGGATCACGCTGCTCGGCGGTGGGGGGACGGACCTGCGCGAGGGCTTCGCGCGGGCGCTGCGCACCGGGGCCCGGCCGGACGTGATCGTGGTGCTGACGGACGGCCAGACCCCGTGGCCGGCGACGCGGCCGGCCTGCCGGACGGTGGTGGGGCTGTTCCCCCGGGCGCCCGTGTACCGGGAGGACGATCCCGACTACGTACCGCAGGGGCCTCCCGCCTGGGCGCGGGTGGTGGAGATCGGGTAGCCGGCCGCCGGAGCCGGTCGCGGGCTCCGCCGCGGCGTACGTCACCGCACCCTCGGCCCGGGGGGCGCATCCGGCCAACGGACGTGACGACGCGTCCGTTCCCGGGCCCGAGGGGGTGCGCCGTTCCGGTGCGCCCCCGCTCGCCTCGTGCGGTGCTGGAGGGCCGCTCAGGTGCGGGCGCAGGCGGGGCAGAGTCCGCGGTAGGTGACCTCGGCGCCGGATACGGTGAAGCCGAAGCGTTCGTCGGCGGGGAGGTGGGCCAGCGGGTCGCCCGTCATGTGGACGTCGCGGATGAGGCCGCAGCCGGAGCACACGAGGTGCTCGTGGGGGTGGTGTGCGTTGGGGTCGTAGCGCTTGGCGCGGCCGTCGGTGGACACCTCCACGACCTCGCCGAGCGAGACCAGTTCGCCGAGGGCGTTGTACACGGTGGCCCGGGAGATCTCGGGCAGCAGTTCCACGGCCCTGGCGTGGACCTCATCGGCCGTCAGGTGCACGTGGTCGCCGTCGAGGACCTCGGCGACGACGCGCCGCTGGGACGTCATGCGCCAGCCGCGCCCTCGCAGTCGCTCCAGCAGGTCACTCATGTCGGCTCACCCATTCAGGTCACCCATTCAGGTCGGCGGGATGCACGGAGCTTACCGGCGCGTGTCCAGAATCCGAGGAGGCCGGAACTTGGCCTCCATCTTGACTTGGATCGAGTCCATCGTAGGATCGGTTTCCTGGATAGCCAAGAGACCGGGTCCAGAAGACCAGCCGCCAGACACCGGAGACAGGAAGCCTCCAGAGCACCCAGGAGACGGAGCCGTGGCGGCCGACCGCCGCTCCGGAGCCCCGCGTCCCGCCCCCTCCCCTCAGCACCGCATGCAGTTACTGAGCGTTGTGTGATCCACAAGGTCCGGAAGGATTTCCATGTCTGAGAACCATGATGCAATCGTCGTAGACGCCAAGTCGGAGGGCGGGGGCGGCTGCCCGGTCGCGCACGGGCGCGCCCCGCACCCGACCCAGGGTGGTGGCAACCGCCAGTGGTGGCCCGAGCGGCTGAACCTGAAGATCCTCGCGAAGAACCCCGCCGTGGCCAACCCCCTCGGTGAGGAGTTCGACTACGCGGAGGCCTTCAAGTCCCTCGACCTGCCCGCCGTGAAGCGGGACATCGCCGAGGTGCTGACGACCTCGCAGGACTGGTGGCCCGCCGACTTCGGCCACTACGGCCCCTTCATGGTCCGCATGGCGTGGCACAGCGCCGGCACCTACCGCATCAGCGACGGCCGCGGCGGCGCCGGAGCCGGCCAGCAGCGCTTCGCGCCCCTCAACAGCTGGCCGGACAACGGCAACCTCGACAAGGCCCGCCGTCTGCTGTGGCCGGTCAAGAAGAAGTACGGCCAGAGCCTGTCCTGGGCCGACCTGATGATCCTCACCGGCAACGTGGCCCTGGAGCAGATGGGCTTCGAGACCTTCGGCTTCGCCGGCGGCCGCGCGGACGTGTGGGAGCCCGACGAGGACGTCTACTGGGGCCCCGAGACCACCTGGCTCGACGACGAGCGCTACACCGGCGACCGCGAGCTGGAGAACCCCCTCGGCGCGGTCCAGATGGGCCTCATCTACGTCAACCCCGAGGGCCCCAACGGCAACCCGGACCCGATCGCCGCGGCCCGCGACATCCGTGAGACCTTCCGCCGCATGGCGATGAACGACGAGGAGACCGTCGCGCTGATCGCGGGCGGCCACACCTTCGGCAAGACCCACGGCGCAGGCCCGGCCGACCACGTCGGCGACGACCCCGAGGCCGCGTCCATCGAGCAGCAGGGCCTGGGCTGGAAGAACACCTTCGGCACCGGCAAGGGCGCCGACGCGATCACCAGTGGTCTGGAGGGCATCTGGACGGACACCCCGACCACCTGGGACAACAGCTTCTTCAACATCCTCTTCGGCTACGAGTGGGAGCTCTTCAAGAGCCCGGCCGGCGCCCACCAGTGGCGGCCGAAGGACGGCGCCGGGGCCGGCACCGTGCCCGACGCCCACGACCCGGCGAAGACGCACGCCCCGACCATGCTGACGACGGACCTCTCGCTGCGCTTCGACCCGGCCTACGAGCGGATCTCCCGCCGCTTCCACGAGAACCCGGCGGAGTTCGCCGACGCCTTCGCCCGCGCCTGGTTCAAGCTGACCCACCGCGACATGGGCCCGGTCGTGCGCTACCTCGGCCCCGAGGTCCCCGCCGAGACGCTGCTGTGGCAGGACCCGCTGCCGGCGCTGGACCACGAGCTCGTGGACGCCGCCGACATCGCCGCCCTCAAGGAGCAGGTCCTCGCCTCGGACCTCACGGTCTCCCAGCTCGTCTCCACCGCCTGGGCCTCGGCATCCTCCTTCCGGGGCAGCGACAAGCGCGGCGGCGCCAACGGTGCCCGCGTACGCCTGCAGCCGCAGAGCGGCTGGGAGGTCAACGAGCCCGACCAGCTGGCGCAGGTCCTGCGGACCCTGGGCGGCATCCAGGAGTCCTTCAACTCCGCCCAGAGCGGCGGGAAGCGGCTCTCGCTCGCCGACCTGATCGTGCTGGCCGGCGCGGCCGCCGTGGAACAGGCCGCGAAGGACGCGGGCCACAGCGTGGCGGTCCCGTTCACCCCGGGCCGCGTGGACGCCACGCAGGAGCAGACGGACGTCGAGTCCTTCGCGGCGCTGGAGCCCGCCGCCGACGGCTTCCGCAACTACCTCGGCAAGGGCAGCCGCCTGCCGGCCGAGTACCTGCTGATCGACCGGGCCAACCTGCTGAACCTGAGCGCGCCCGAGCTGACGGTCCTCGTCGGCGGCCTGCGCGTGCTGGGCGCGAACCACCAGCAGTCGCGGCACGGCGTCCTCACCACCACGCCCGGGACCCTGACGAACGACTTCTTCGTCAACCTGCTCGACCTGGGCACGACCTGGTCGGCGACGTCCTCGGACCAGAACACCTTCGAGGGCCGCGACGCCTCGACCGGCGAGGTCAAGTGGACCGGCACCCGTGCCGACCTCGTCTTCGGCTCGAACTCGGAGCTGCGCGCGCTCGCCGAGGTCTACGCGTCCGACGACGCGAAGGCGAAGTTCGTGACGGACTTCGTGGCGGCGTGGGACAAGGTCATGAACCTGGACCGGTTCGACCTCGTCTGACCACCCGGCCCCTCTGACCGCCGTGCTCCCACGGCGGTCAGAGGGGCCGCCCCCTTTACGGACACGCCCGGCCCGCCGCCGGCCGGGACGGGCAGTGCGCCCGTCCCGGCCGGCGGACATCGTTCAGGCCCGGGCGGAGGTGACCTCGTCACGTACCCGGCGGGTCTGCCTCCAGCGGCGTCCAGGTCACGCCTCGCCGACTCCGGCGCCGCCCCCATCGGCAGGGGCTGTCCTGCACCCGGTCGCGGACCGGAGGTGGCCGTAGCCGCCGGCCACGGCCGGTGGAGCCCGGCTCGACCGGCGGCCGGATCGGAAGTCGGGGGTGGACTTACTAGGACGTCCAACTATATGTTCGGGAGTGAAGATCCGCGGTGCGGGGAAGCCGGTGCGAATCCGGCACGGTCCCGCCACTGTGACCGGGGAGTGTGCCGCCCTCCACGCGCCGTCGGCGACGTGCCGGGGGCCGGGCGGCATGCGTGGATCCGGGAGCCAGAGCACCGGCCGCGGCGATGTTCCCGTGTTGTCCACGAGGATGGAGCAGACACGCATGGACCCTGTACGTACCCACGGCCCAGGTGATCCGGCGGAGCGCGCACACACCGACGCGCGCTCGTAGTCCCACGGCGTTCCCTCCAGCGGCGCACCCCACAGGGTCCGCCGCCGGCGCACCGTGCCATCCCCGGATCCACCTGACGAGAGCAGGCAATCATGGTCCGTGAACTCACCCATTTCATCGGCGGCAAGCACACCACCGGAACCTCCGGTCTGTTCGCCGACGTGTACGACCCGAACACCGGCGCCGTCCAGGCCCGCGTCCCGCTCGCCGGCCGCGCCGACACCGAGGCCGCGATCGCCAACGCCGAGGAGGCGCAGGCCGAGTGGGGCCAGTGGAACCCGCAGCGGCGGGCCCGGGTCATGCTCCGCTTCCTCCAGCTGGTCGAGGGCGAACGCGATGCGCTCGCCCGGCTGCTGTCGTCCGAGCACGGCAAAACCGTGGCCGACGCCCACGGTGACCTCCAGCGCGGTCTGGAGGTCGTCGAGTTCGCGGCGGGCATCCCCCACCTGCTCAAGGGCGAGTTCACCGACAACGCGGGCACCGGCATCGACGTGCACTCGCTGCGCTCGCCGCTCGGCGTCGTCGCCGGGATCACCCCCTTCAACTTCCCCGCGATGATCCCGCTGTGGCAGGCCGCCCCCGCCCTGGCCTGCGGAAACTCCTTCATCCTGAAGCCCTCCGAGCGGGACCCGTCCGTACCGCTGCGGCTCGCGGAACTCTTCCTGGAGGCCGGCCTGCCGCCGGGCGTGCTCAACGTGGTCAACGGCGGCAAGGAGAGCGTCGACACGCTGCTGGAGGACCCGCGGGTGCAGGCCCTCGGCTTCGTCGGCTCCACCCCGATCGCCGCGCACATCTACGCCACCGCCGCCGCCCACGGCAAGCGCGCCCAGTGCTTCGGCGGCGCCAAGAACCACATGATCGTGATGCCGGACGCCGACCTGGACCAGGCCGTGGAGGCCCTCATCGGCGCCGGGTACGGCTCCGCGGGCGAGCGCTGCATGGCCATCGCCGTCGTCGTCCCGGTCGGCGAGGAGACCGCCGACGCGCTGGTCGCCAAGCTGAAGGACCGCATCGCCACCCTGCGCGTCGGCCGCTCCGACGACCCGGACGCCGACTTCGGACCGCTGGTCAGCCGGGACGCCCTGGAGCGGGTGGACCGCTACGTGGGCATCGGCGCCACCGAGGGGGCCGAACTCGTCGTCGACGGGCGCGGGTTCACCCTCCCCGGGCACGAGGACGGCTTCTTCGCCGGCCCCACCCTCTTCGACCGCGTCACCCCCGCCATGCGGATCTACCGCGAGGAGATCTTCGGGCCGGTGCTGAGCGTCGTACGCGCCGCCGACTACGAGGAGGCGCTGCGCCTGCCCACCGAGCATCCCTACGGCAACGGCGTGGCGATCTTCACCCGGGACGGGGACACCGCGCGCGACTTCACCCGCCGGGTGGGCGTCGGCATGGTCGGCGTGAACGTGCCGATCCCGGTCCCGGTGGCCTACCACACCTTCGGCGGCTGGAAGCGGTCCGGCTTCGGCGACCTGAACCAGCACGGTCCGGACTCCATCCGCTTCTACACCCGTACGAAGACCGTCACCTCGCGCTGGCCCTCCGGGGCGAAGGAAGCCGCGAGCTTCACCATCCCCACGATGGGATGAGCGCCGTGACCACCCTCACCAAGGACCAGCTCGCCCTCACCGAGGTCACCCTCGACTTCACCCGGGAGCACCTGGCCCCGAACGCCGTCGGCTGGGACCGCGACAAGCACTTCCCCGTCGACGTCCTGCGCCGGGCCGCCTCCCTCGGCCTCGGCGGGGTCTACGTACGCGAGGACCACGGCGGTTCCGGGCTCAGCCGCACCGACGGGGTCCTGATCTTCGAGACCCTCGCCACCGGCTGCCCCTCCATCGCCGGGTACCTCTCCATCCACAACATGGTCGGCTGGATGATCGACCGTTACGGGGACCGGGCCCAGCGCGAGCGCTGGCTGCCCGACCTCTGCTCGGCCGCCGTCCTGGGCAGTTACTGCCTGACCGAACCGGGCGCGGGCTCGGACGCCGCCGCCCTGCGCACCCGCGCCGAGCGGCAGGGCGACCACTACGTCCTGACCGGGGTCAAGCAGTTCATCTCCGGTGCCGGAGCCGCCGGGATCTACGTGGTCATGGCCCGGACCGGCGACGCCGGCCCGGGCGGGATCTCGGCCTTCGTGGTCGAACGCGACGACCCCGGGGTGTCCTTCGGGGCGAACGAGCACAAGATGGGCTGGAACGCGCAGCCGACCCGCCAGGTGATCCTCGACGGGGTGCGGATCCCCGCCGACCGCCGGCTCGGCGCCGAGGGCGACGGCTTCCGCATCGCCATGAACGGCCTCAACGGCGGCCGTCTCGGCATCGCCGCCTGCTCCCTGGGCGGCGCCCAGAGCGCCCTCGACCGCAGCCTGTCCTACCTCGCCGACCGGGAGGCCTTCGGCGCCCGGCTGCTGGACGCCCAGGCGCTGCAGTTCCGGCTCGCGGACATGGCCACCGAACTGGCCGCCGCCCGCGCGCTGGTCCGGCAGGCCGCCGAGGCCCTGGACCTGGGCGACCCGGCGGCCCCGCGGCTGTGCGCGATGGCCAAGCGGTTCGCCACCGACACCGGGTACTCCGTCGCCGACCGCGCGCTGCAACTGCACGGCGGGTACGGCTACCTCAGCGAGTACGGCATCGAGAAGATCGTCCGCGACCTGCGCGTCCACCAGATCCTGGAAGGCACCAACGAGATCATGCGCGTCATCGTCGCGCGCGGACTCACGGAGACCCTGCGATGAGCGACGACGTGACGAGCGACGAAGAGGTACTGCTGCGCACCGAGGGCCGCGCCGCGTACATCACCCTCAACCGTCCCCGGGCCCTCAACGCCCTCACCCACGCCATGGTGCGCCGCATCGACGGGGCGCTCGCCGCGTGGGAGCACGATCCGGCCGTCGAGACGGTCGTCGTCCAGGGCGCCGGGGAGCGCGGGCTGTGCGCGGGCGGGGACATCCGCGCGATCCACGCCGACGCGGTCGCCGGGACCACGGACTCGGCGGACTTCTGGCGCGACGAGTACCGGCTCAACGCCCGCATCGCCCGCTACCCCAAGCCGTACGTCGCCCTCATGGACGGCATCGTCATGGGCGGCGGGGTCGGCATCTCGGCCCACGGCACCGTACGGATCGTCACCGAACGCTCCCGCGTCGCCATGCCCGAGACCGGCATCGGCTTCGTCCCGGACGTCGGCGGCACCTACCTGCTGGCGCTCGCCCCGGGCGGCCTCGGCACGCACCTGGCCCTCACCGGGACGGCGGTCGGCGCGGCCGACGCCCTGCTGTGCGGGCTCGCCGACCACTTCGTCCCGGCGGAGCGGCTGCCCGGGCTGGCCGCCGAGCTGGCCCACGCGCCGGTGCGCGAGGCCGTCGCCGGCGCGGTGGCGCAGCCGCCGCCCGGCGTCCTGGCCGCCGCCCGTGCCTGGATCGACCCCTGCTACGCGGCCGGCACCGTCGAGGAGATCCGCGAGCGGCTGCTCGCCGCCGGCCTGCCCGACGCGAAGGAGGCGGCGGACGCGCTGGCGGCGAAGTCCCCCACCGCGCTCAAGGTCACCCTCGCGGCGCTGCGCCGGGCCCGGGAGCTCGGGCCGTTGGAGCGCGTCCTGGAGCAGGAGTACCGCGTCTCCTGCGCCGCGCTCGCCCATCCCGACCTGGCCGAGGGCATCCGCGCCCAGGTCATCGACAAGGACCGCAGTCCGCACTGGTCGCCCGCCTCGCTCGGCGAGGTCGGCGAGGCGGACGTGGAACGCTTCTTCGCCCCGCTCGGCGAGCGGGAGCTGCGGCTCGCCGCATCCGGACCGGCTCAGGAGGTGCCCTGGTGAGTCACACCGTCGCATTCATCGGACTCGGCCACATGGGAGGCCCGATGGCGGCCAACCTCGTCGCGGCCGGCCACCGCGTCCTCGGTTTCGACCTCGTCCCGGAGGTGCTCGCCGCCGCGGTGAAGAGCGGGGTGGAGGCCGCGGCCTCGGCCACGGCCGCCGCGGCCGGGGCCGACGTGGTGATCACCATGCTGCCCGCGGGCCGGCACGTCCTCGCCCTCTACCGGGAGCAGGGCCTGCTGGCCGCGGCGCGGCCGGGCACCCTGTTCGTCGACTGCTCCACCATCGACGTGGCCGACGCCCGCGCCGCCCACGAGGCCGCCGTGGCCGCCGGGCACCGGGCCCTGGACGCGCCCGTGTCCGGCGGGGTGGTGGGGGCCGAGGCGGGCACGCTGACCTTCATGGCGGGCGGCGGGGCCGAGGAGTTCGCGGCGGCCGAGCCGCTGCTCTCCGTCATGGGCAAGAAGGCCGTGCACTGCGGGGCGGCGGGCGCCGGCCAGGCCGCGAAGATCTGCAACAACATGATCCTCGCCGTCTCGATGATCGGTGTCAGCGAGGCCTTCGTGCTCGCCGAGAGCCTCGGCCTGGACCACCAGGCGCTCTACGACGTGGCCTCCACCGCCTCCGGGCAGTGCTGGGCGCTCACCGTCAACTGCCCGGTCCCGGGACCCGTCCCGGCCAGTCCCGCGAACCGCGACTACCGGCCCGGCTTCGCCGCGCCGCTGATGGCCAAGGACCTGGGACTGGCCGCCAACGCCCTGCGGGCCGGCGGGGTGGAGGCCCCGCTGGGCCTCAAGGCCGCCGAGATGTACGCCGCGTTCGCCGAGGGCGAGGGCGCCGGCCTGGACTTCTCGGCGATCGTCCGCACCCTGCGCCCGCTTCGAACCGAGAACGGAACCACCGCATGACCTACGAGACCATCCTCCTGGAGCGCAAGGGCCGGGTGGCCCTGCTCACCCTCAACCGCCCCGAGGCCCTCAACGCCCTCAACCTCCAGGTCATGACCGAGGTCGTGGCCGCCACCGAGGAGCTGGACCGCGACCCGGACGTCGGCTGCATCGTGCTCACCGGGTCCGCCAAGGCGTTCGCCGCCGGGGCGGACATCAAGGAGATGCGGCCGCGGAGCTACATGGACATGTACCTCTCGGACTGGTTCACCGCCTGGGACCGGCTCGGCCAGCTCCGCACCCCGACCGTGGCCGCCGTCTCCGGCTACGCGCTGGGCGGCGGCTGCGAACTCGCCATGCTCTGCGACATCCTGCTCGCGGCCGACACCGCGAAGTTCGGCCAGCCCGAGATCAAGCTCGGCGTCATCCCCGGCATCGGCGGCTCCCAGCGGCTGACCCGGGCCGTCGGCAAGGCCAAGGCGATGGAACTCTGCCTGACCGGGCGCACCATGGGAGCCGAGGAGGCCGAACGGGCCGGGCTCGTCTCCCGGATCGTGCCGGCCGGGGAACTCCTCGCGGAAGCCCTCACCGTGGCCGAGACGGTGGCCGGGATGTCGAAGCCGGTCGCGATGATGGCCAAGGAGGCGGTGAACCGCGCCTTCGAGACCACGCTGACCGAGGGCGTCCGCTTCGAACGACGCCTGTTCCACGCCGTGTTCGCGACCGCCGACCAGAAGGAGGGCATGTCCGCCTTCGTGGACAAGCGCCCCCCGGACTTCATCCACGGCTGAGCCGCGGGCGGGTGGGGGCCCCGGATGCCGGGGCCCCGCACCGGCGTGTCCCGCCCACCGGCGCACGGTGCGGGACGCGCCGCCGTGATCAGGCCGGGGCGTCGAGGTGGCTGGTGTCACCGAGGCGGACGACCTGGCGGTTGTGGAAGAAGTCGTCCTCGCGCAGCGTGGTGATGCTGCCCGAGGGCGCGCGGAAGTTGACGTAGCCGAGGGCTTCGGCGGGCATGCCGATCCAGGCGGCCACCACGAAGGTCAGCGCGTAGCCGTGGGTCACGACGATCTGGTGTTCGCGGGGGTGGTCCAAGAGTTCGTCCATGACCGCGTACACCCGGCGGGCGAAAGCGGCCTTGGTCTCCGCTCCCGGGACGCCCTCCTCGTGCTCCATCCGGTCGCCGACGGCGGGCGGCGGCAGGAACCGCTCGTCCAGCCAGCTCTGCTCGCGTCCCTCGGCCTCGCCGTAGGACTTCTCCCGCAGCCGCTCGTCCAGGACCGGCTTCACGTCGAAGACGGCGCCCACCTCCTCGGCGGTGCGCCGGGTCCGCAGCAGGTCCGAGGAGATCAGCTCCACCTCGGCCCCCTCGGGGACGGCGGCGCGCAGCGCCCGGGCGATGGCGGCCGCCTCGCGCAGGCCGGTGGGGGTGAGGTCGGAGTCGTGCCATCCCCCGACCAGCCCCTCGACGTGGTGGGTGGCCTCCGGGTGGGTGACGACGTGGATGGTGCGCACGGGGGTGCCTTTCCGGTGTGGGGTCCGCGCCCGGCCGGCGGGCGCGGCGGGTTACGGGAGGGACAGTTCGAGGACCATCAGACCCCACAGCAGGCGGGCGTGGTCGCGTCCCCGGCCGTGTTCGGTGAGGACGGTCCTGACGGCCGCCGCGTCGAGGAAGCCGGACGCGCACAGGCGCGGCTTCGACAGGGTGGCGACGGCGAAGTCCCACAGGGCGGTGCCGGGAGCCATGAAGGCGCGGACGGGGAAGGTGAACGGCTGCTTCTGGCGGGTTCGTACGGCTTCCGGGACCAGCGGCGCGCCCGCGTCCCACAGGATCCGCTTGCGGTGGGGGCCGTCCACCTTCCACGCGTCGCGGGTGCGCCGCGCGAAGCGGGTGACGGCCGGCTGGCAGTAGGGCACCCGGCCCTCGACGGCGTGCGCCATGGAGAGGTGGTCGAGTTTGCGCAGGTTGAGGCCGGGCAGTTTATGCAGCCGGTCGAAGGCGAGCATCTGTTCCAGCCGTGACGGCGCCGGCCGGCTCAGCAACTTCAGGGACCGCTCCCGGCTGCTGCCCTCCGCGTCGAGCAGCGCCCGGTACTCGCGGGTGTACAGGCTGCGGTACTCGGCCTCGGGAACCAGCGAGAGCCGGTCGAGGTAGCGCGGCCGCCAGTCGCCGTCGGCGGCGGCGAGGGCGGTGCTGTAGCGGCGGTAGCCGCCGAACTGCTCGTCGGCGCCGTCGCCGACGAAGCAGACCCGCAGTCCCCGGTCGGCGATCCGCCGGAAGAGGACGTACGCGCTGAGGGCGTGCGGGGTGGCGTTGGGCGCGCCGAGCGCGCGCACCATCCCGGGGATCAGCGAGGGGAGTTCGGCTTCGCGGATCTCGACGACTTCGAGCGGGACCCGGGCGTGGGCGGCGGCCTGGTGGGCGTACTGCTCCTCGTCCGAGTCGTGCCGTCCCTCGTGGGTGACGTGGAAGCCGGTGACGTCGGGACGCAGCCGGCCGAGGAGGGTGGCGAGGACGGCGGAGTCGAGGCCGCCGGATATCTGGACGGCGACCGGGGCGTCCTGGAGGGTCATCCGGGCGACCTCGTCGGCCAGCAGGGCGGTCAGCCGGCCGGGGGTGTGCTCCTCGTCGGCGTCGTCCGTGGTGGGGGCGGTGTCGGTGTCGGTCGGCACCGCCCGTTCGGTGCCGTGGCCGTCGTGGACGAGGAGTTCGCCGGGGCGCAGCGAGGACACCCCGGCGTACCAGGAGGAACCGTCGGGCAGGCACTGCCAGTTCATGTAGTGGTCGACGGCGAACGCGTCGACGGCCGGGGGGTGTGCGAGGAGCGGGGCTAGTCCGGCGAGTTCGGAGGAGAAGGCGATGCCCCGGTCGCCGGCCGCGTAGTAGAGGCTCTTGACGGCGAGCGGGTCGCACCAGAGTTTGAGCCGGGGCGGGCCGGTGCGCCGGTCCACGAGGGCGATGGCGTACATGCCTTCGAGGCGGTGCACGAAGGCGTCGCCGTGGAGTTCGTAGTAGGGGACGAGGACGGAGCCGTCGGAGTCCCCCTCGACGTGGACGCCGTGGCGGGCGAGTTCCTCGCGGATGGCGCGGAAGTTGTAGATCTCCCCGTTGAAGACGGCGTGGACGGTGCCGTCGGCGTTGGCGAAGGGCTGGCGGCCGTGGCCGGGGTCCTGGATGGAGAGGCGGTTGCAGCCGAGGCCCCACCGCTCGCCGCGGGCGTGGCGCTGCTGGTCGGGGCCGCCCGGGAGCTGGGCGTCCCGGGCGGCGTCGAGCACGTCCGCGGCGGGGTCGTAGCCGAAGTAGCCGTAGATGCGGCACACGGGGGCTCCTCAGCGGGACCGGTTGTTCTCGCCGGCGGGCGCCGTACGGGCGGCGGCCCACTGGCGCAGCGGGAGTCCGTGGGCGGCTTCGGCCCGCTTCTCCAGGGCGGCGAGCAGCTCGCGCAGCGGGGGCACGTCGTCGGTGGCCTCGCGGGCACGGAAGGCGTATTCGTTGGAGATCTCCGCGTTCCAGCTCATCGTGCGGTGGAGTTCGCCGCTCAGCAGGGAGAGGAACTCCTCGCGTCCCACGAAGGCTTCGGCGCCGTCGCGGGCTCGGCGGATCTCGGCGAAGGCGAGGTCGATGAGGTCGAGCCATTCCAGGACGGTGTCGCCGACGGCGTCCGGGGTGGCCGGGCCCAGGGTGCTGAGGCGGCGGTAGCGGTCGCCGAGCGCGGTGAGGGGTGCGGGGAGCCGGGTGAGGAACCGGGGCAGGTACTTGGGGTTGCGGTTGGTGTTGCCGTAGACGTGGGTGAGGCCGCGGAAGGTGTCGACCCCCAGCTTGCGGGCGGCCGTCAGGGCGCAGGCGTGGTCGCCCTGGGCCCACATGCCGGCCAGGTCGCGGAAGTCGGGGTAGCTGCCGACGGCGGTGCGGAAGGCGGTGTAGCAGACCTCGCCGGGGCGCAGGGCGGCCGTGATCTCCTCGTACGCGGCCGGGTTCGTCAGCGGGACGCCGTACGTCAGGCGGGACAGCAGCCGGAAGTCGACGGCGGAGGCGGCGAAGCTGGAGGACTTGCGGGCGCGTCCGCGCATGTGGGCGTACAGCTGGGCGTGCGCGTCGAGCATGGCGGTGATCTCGGGCGCGGTCCAGTATTCGACGTCGACGCCGAGCAGGCTGTGCGGGAGGTAGTCGAAGCTGGCCTTCACCCGGTCGCCGCTGGTGTAGTACCGCATGTGGCGCTCGCGCGGGAAGGTGTCCCGGTGGAACCGCCCGTCCTGCTCGGGGGCGATGACGGAGAAGTCGAAGTCCGACGAGGGGGTGCCCGAGCCGTCGACGAGCGAGCCCGAGAGCATCAGGACGTCCCCGTCGGCGAGGTGGATCTTCTCCAGCACCTCCGCCTCGTCGAAGTCGTCCATGCCGTGGACGGTGGAGAGGTGCGTACGGAAGGAAGGCAGGACCACGGGTCCCCTCTCGGTGGTGGTCGGGGTGGCGGGGGCCGGGCGCGGCGGGCGCGGTGGGCGCGGCGGCCGGTCCGGCTCAACGTAGAAGAAGGGTCAGCGGGGGATCAAGGCCGCGATTCCGGCCGCCGCGTGCGGGAAGCGTGTCCGGATATGGCTCTTGTGTCGGTATCCGTGCGTACGGTGGCCCGATGACCGAGGTGAATCTCCGGCGATCGGTGCGCGCGCTCGTCCTCGACGGCGCCGACCGCCTGCTGCTGTGCCGGTTCGTGCTCCCGGGCCCCGCCGGGACGTTCGTGGTGTGGGCCGCCCCCGGGGGTGGTGTGGAGCCGGGCGAGAGCCCGCTGGGGGCGCTGCGGCGGGAGCTGGACGAGGAGGTGGGCCTCACGGTCACCGGTGAGCCGCCGCACGTGTGGCACCAGGAGATCCTCGATCCCGGGATGAGCCGCAGGTACGACGGCGTCGCCAACGACTACTTCCTCGTCCGCACCGCTCCGTTCACCCCGCGCGGGCGGCTCGACGACGCGGCCCTCGCCGCCGAGAACATGCACGGCCTGCGCTGGTGGCCGCTGCGGGAGGTGGCGGAGTACGAGGGCCCGGACCTGTTCTCGCCGCGCGATCTGGCGACCCCGCTGACGGCGCTGGTCCGCGACGGGGTTCCGGAGCGGCCCGTACGGCTCGGGCCGTGAGGGGGCCGGGGCGTCAGGGGGCCGGGATCCGGGCGTGCAGGTGCTCGGCGAGCCGGTCGACCTGGCGGCGCACGTCCCGGAACTCGTAGCGGAAGCGGAAGGTCGGCAGGGCGGTGAGGGCGCCGCGGGTGCGGCGCAGCCGTTCGGGGTCGGGCTCGTGGCCGAAGATGTTGAGGTGCTTGTTGGGCAGTCCGAGGACGTGCCGGTCGAGCAGCGTGCCGCGCTCGGCGGCCGCCACGGGGGCGAGTTCGGCTTCCGCGGGGTCGTCGGCCAGGCTCAGGTGGACGATGGCGTCGACGCGGGCGGACCGGCCGATGCCGCTGCCCAGCAGCTCCGCGTACTCCCAGGGGTAGATCAGGGCCGTCCCGTGCCGTTCGACGCCGGAGTCGCGCAGGCTGAGCAGGGTGTCGTTGGCGGGGTGGGTGAGGGAGGCGCGGACGGCCCGGGCGCGTTCCTCGCCGAACAGCAGGTCGAGGGTGTCGAGCCGGACGGAGACGGACCGGGGCCAGCCCGCGCCGGTGACGACGCCGTCCCGGTCCGCGGTCAGGCTGACGTCGTCGTTGCAGACCATGACGCCCGCCCCGCCGAGCACGGCGGCCATGACGAACGAGGTCTTCCCGGCCCGGCTCCCGCCGACCACGGCGACCCCCAGGCCGCCGAGCCGGACCAGGCCCGCGTGCAGGAACAGGACGCCCTGCCGGCTCGCCGCGCTGCGGTGGATCGCCCGCGTGGCGCGCAGCAGGGACTGGGTGACCCACGACTCGCCGCGCGGGGCGAGGTGGTACAGCTCCTTGCGCGGATGGTCGACGGCGTAGTCGACGGCGGTCTCGCCCTGCGCGGCGACCGATTCCGTGACGGCGTCCCCGGGGGGCGCCGCATCCGCGATGGTGCGCCAGACGCCCGGCTCCCGGGGGCCGGGTTCGAGGGTCAGATAGGGGGCGGCGAGGCGGTGGATGTGCTCGGCGACGGGGCGCGAGCAGCTGAGGCCGGTGCGTGCGAAGGGGGATCGGACGACGTAGTGGTGCGTGGTGCCGAGTGCGGTCATGTGCGTGCATCACCCCGAGGTATGGGTCCGCGCCCGAAGGGGCAGCGTGTGGCGGCGAACCGCGCCGGGTCGTTGCGTCCCCCCGGTACGGCCGGTTCGGCCGGGTGATATGTCCGGTGCGAGCGAGCCTAGGTCGGCCGGTCGCCGCGTGACAAGGGCGCCTCGGCCGGCTCGTCGCCCACCCAGGGGCCGCGCGTGTCCCACCCCAGCTCCCGCGGACCCCGGAAGAAGCGGCCGTTGGACTGCTCGGCGGGCGCGTCCAGCAGCCGTACCAGGTCGGCGGCGGCCGGGGCGGGGTCGTGCGGAGCGGACGGCGTGCCCATGCCCGTACGGATCCAGCCCGGGCAGTAGGAGAACGCCGACAGGTCCCCGCCGGCCGCCGCGAAGTGCCGGGACACCGCGAGGACCAGGGAGTTGGCCGCCAGCTTCGAGGAACGGTAGGCGAAGGAGGCCCCGTCGGCGTCCTGGAGCCGCCCCATGCCGGAGGACACGCAGACGATCCGCCCCGACCCCCGCCCCAGCATGAGCGGCGCGTACCGCAGGACCAGGCGGGCCGCGGCGAAGACGTTGACCTCGAAGGTGTCCCGCAGGTCCGCGTCGGAGAGTGCGAAGAGGTCCCCGTAGCCCCGGCGGGGATCGTCCAGGTACACGCCCGCGTTGTTGACCAGCACGTCGACGTCCTCGGCGGCGAACAGGTCCTCGGGGAGCGGCTCGCGCAGGTCAACCGGCCGGTAGTCGTCGAGCGCGCCGTGCCCCCCGGAGGCCGCCAGGCCCACCCCGAGCACGCGGTGGCCGGCGGCCTTGAGCGCGTGGCACAGGTGCGCGCCCAGGCCGCGGGAGACACCGGTGACGAGCGCGGTCGGCATACGGGCGACAGTAGCGGCGGCGCCGCGCGCTGTCTGCCGTCGCAATCCGGCCGCCGACGGCGGCGGGCGCCCACCGGCCCCTAGGATCGGAAGCGGACGGTCCCGCCGGCCGGGTCGGCGGCGGGGCGCAGCGGCCCGGCGCGCCGAGGTGCGCCGGTGCACGACGAGGGGAGACCGTACATGCGCCGGCGTCGCCTGCTGGTCACCGGGCCAAGCGGAACGGGGACCACGACCCTGGGCCGGTCCCTGGCCTCGCGGTGGGCCGTACCGCACGCGGACGTCGACGACTACCTGTGGCTGCCGACCTCCCCGCCCTACACGCACAAACGCCCGGTCGGGGAGCGGCTCGCGCTGATGGAGTCGCTGTTCCTGCCGCGCGACGCGTGGGTCCTGTCGGGCTCGTTGCGGGGGTGGGGCGACGGCGTCATCGCGGGGGTCGACGCGATCGTGTACCTGTCCCTGGAAGGGGAGCGCCGGATGGACCGGCTGATGCGCCGCGAGGTGGTCCGGTACGGGGACACCATCGCGCGCGGCGGCCGGCTGGAGGCGGCGCACCGGGACTTCCTGGACTGGGCGCGGGGCTGGGACGAGAGCACGGTCACCAGCCGGAGCCGGGACGTGGACGACCGCTGGCTGGCGCAGCGGCACTGCCCGGTGCTGCGGCTGGACAGCGCGCAGCCGGTGGCCCGGATGGCGGCGGCGGTGGACGAGTGGTTCGACGCCAAGCCGGACCCGGACGGGGACGGGCCGGACGGCGGCGCGGCGTGAGCACACCGGCCGGCGACGGCGGGGCGCGGCCCGGGGAGGCGCGTGAAGGGGCCGTCGTCGCGCGGGTCGTGGCGGCCATCGCGGCCGGGCGCGCCGAGGCCCTGGAGGGCCGGGGTGTCAACGCCTCGTACCGGGTCGTCGAGGGCGGCCGGGAGCTGTCGGTGAAGGTGCACTGCCCGGAGCGTTCCTCGGCCGTCGAGCTGCGGCGCGTCGCGGCCGTGGACGCGGCGCTGCGGGGCTGCGCCTGGTACCCGCCGGTGCTCGGCCTGGGGCTGCGGCCGGGCGGGCGGCCGCGCCTGGTGGTGATCCGGCCGTTCGTACCGGGGGCGCCCTCCGAGGACGCGCGGGAGCACGCCGTCGCCCTGGCCGGGATCCTCGCCGAACTGGCGGGGCGCGCGGCCGGGTTCGCCGTCGCGGAGGACACCGTAGGGGACTACGCGTCCGCCTGGCTGGCCGACGGGGAGCGGGAACGGGCTCTCTCGGCGCCCTTCCTGACGGGCCGGTGGGCTTCCCTGGCGGGGATCGCGGAGGCCCGCCTGAGCGAACTCACGCCAGGTGCGGCCCGGTTGACCCGTACCGATGCCGTGGTGGTCCACCACGGCGATCTGCACGGCCGGAACTTGATCCGCGACCACGGCAACCGCCGCCCGCCGACCGTCATCGACTGGGACGAGACCGGCTTCTCGCGGCGGCCCGCCGACGCCGCCAAGGCGCTGTGGCTCACCTGCCGCGCCGGCCGCGGCGACTTCGTCCTGGACCCGGCCGCCGTCCGGCTGTTCCTGGGGCACCTGCGCACGGGGCTCGGCCTGCCGTACTCCGGCGCGGCGGACCTGGCCCGGCTGGGGGCGCTCTGGTTCCTCCCGCGTGCGGGGCACCTGCGGCTGCTCGGCGAGCGCGGCCCGGAGCTCGTGCCCTGGTACCTGGACTGGGTCGGGCGGTTCTGGGCGCGTTTCCCCGGCAACCTGGAGCTGGTCGCGGAGGTGGCGGCGGCGGCCGGGCGCCGCCGCCCCCGGTAGACGGCGTCACGCCCGCGTGGCGGCCTTGAACCCCTCCGCCAGCCGTGCCACGTCGCCGGCCCCGCCCACGGTGCAGCGCAGCACGGGCAGCTTCCCGAGGTGCTCCAGGAAGGCGTCGAGGGACGGGGGCGGGCCGGGCCGCCGGACGGGGACCTCCAGCCAGTCCTCGCCGTAGAGGTTGTCGTCGAGGGAGAAGCAGTTGCGCCCGATCACCTCGGCCGTGTACGGCGGGCTCGCCGCTTCGAGGGAGTAGCCCGCCGTGAGGTCGACGCGGGGCAGGATGACCCCGGCGAGCGGGGCGTCCGGCACGACCTCCACACCGAGGAAGCGGTGCACCTCCCGGGAGCTCAGCTTCAGCTTCTCCTCGCCCTGGAAGCGGTCCCAGTCGGAGTCCGGCGGCGGGAACCCGGCCCGTACGGACCACTCCCCGAAACCGGTGACGCCCATGACGTCGAGGGAGCCCTTGTTGATGGCGAGGGGCAGGGGGCAGGCCGTCACGTGGTAGGTGTCCGCCCGCCGGTCCAGGTGCATGCGGTCGTTGCCCATCCAGCCGGCCGAGGGCAGGAGGCGGGCCAGCGCGACGGCCGTCGTGGACTTCCCGGCCCCGGAGTCGCCGATGACCAGGTACGCGCCGCCTTCGTGGACGAACGCCGAGGAGTGCAGCACGAGGGAGCCCTCGGCCTTGGCGATGCGCGTGGCCGCGTCACGGATGATCCTGGTCAGCCACCGGTCGCCCAGGGTGGAGCGGGGGCGCACGATCGTGACGCGGCCCTCGGTGCGGATCAGCGCGGCCGTCTCGTCGGAGTTCACGTCGCGCAGCGTGAAGACCGTGTGGGTGTCGGCGGTGTAGCGGGGCAGCCGGTAGTGGCGGGTGAGTTCGTACTCGCCCGGGACGGCCGACCCGGCCGCGTCCCGCAGCAGGGCCTCGATGGCGGCGGGGTCGCGGGCGAGGTCGACGATGGTGAGGTCGGGGTCGCTCTCGTGGGCGGAGCCGACCACACCGAGCATGCCCGGGGGGTCGAAGGTCTCCGAGACCAGGCCGTCGGCGCCGGGCGAGTCGGTGACGATCTTCAGGGGCTGGCCGCGGACCCGCAGGAAGCGGGTGGTCGCGGCGGCGGGGTCGTGGGTGGCGAGGTCGAGGACGTGCATACGGGCTCCAGCGGGTCGGTCGGGACGGGTCAGAGCGGGGTCGGTCAGGCGAGGCCGGTCAGAGCAGGGCCCGTCAGAGCAGGGGCAGCGTCCGGGGGACCCCGCGGCGGAACACCGTCCAGGTGCGGAAGCCGATGCCGCGCAGCACCTCCACGGCCTCCTCGTACTGGTCGGCGACGCGTTCGGGGACGTGCGCGTCGGAGCCGAAGGTGATCGGGACGCCGAAGTGGTGGGCCCGTTCGAGGACTTCGGGCTCGGGGTACCAGCCCCCGCACTTCTTGGTGACGCCGGAGGTGTTGAGTTCCATGACGACCCCGGAGTCCCGGAACGCGCGGAGCATCTCGTCGGTGGCGGCGGGGGCCGGGACGGCGCCGAGGACGGGGTGGTTGCCCTTGAGGGCGTCCACGTGTCCCATGACGTGGAAGATCCCGGCCCGCGCCGACGCGGCGACCTGCTGGAAGAACCGGGCCTTGACGGCGGGCAGTTCGGCTTCGCCGACCGTCTCCCACCGGGTGGTGTCGAAGATGTCACGGCCCTCGAACATGTGGACGGAGCCGATGACGTAGTCCAGCGGGAGGCCCTCGAAAGCCGTGCGGTAGGGCGCGGTCGCGCCCGGCAGGTAGTCGGCCTCGGCGGAGACGAGCAGTTCGATGCGGCCCGCGAACTCCTCCTTGAGGGCCACGGCTTCGGCGATGTAGGCGGGGAACTCCGATTTGGGCATGGCCACGCGCGGCAGGGCCTGGTCCTCCTCGGAGGCGAACATCGGCGCGTGGTCGGACAGGCCGAGGACCTGGACGCCCCGGTCGAGGGCCGCTTCGACGTAGTCCCGCAGCGATCCGGTCGCGTGCCCGCACCGGTCGTGCTGGGTGTGGAGATCGATCACCGTGTCACACCGCCAGATATCCGCCGTCGACCGCGAGGTCGGTGCCCGTGATGAAGCTCGCTTCCGCGGAGAGCAGGAAGACGATGGGTGCCGCGACCTCCGCCGGATCGGCGAAGCGCCGCAGCAGGAACTTGCCGCCGTGCTCGGGGGCGGCCTCGGCCGCCGCCCGGTCCAGGCCGAGGGCCTCGCGGTGGTAGCGCTCGTTGTTGGCGTTCCACACGGTCCCCGGGCTCACCGAGTTGACCCGGATCCCGCGCGGGGCCAGGTCCTGGGCGGCGCAACGGGTGAAGCCGAGGACGGCCGCCTTGCCGGTGTTGTAGGTGAGGTAGCCGCTCTGCGCGATGTGCGCCGAGATCGACGCCATGTTCACGATGGCGGCGTCGGCGGCCCGCTCGGGCAGCCCGGCGACGAACGCGCGGGTGACCAGGGAGAGTCCGACGATGGTGGGGTCGAGGGCGGCGTGCCATTCCTCGGGGGTGGCCTCCAGTCCCTTGAAGACGAAGCCCGCGGCGAGGTTCACCAGCAGCGTGGGCGGGGGCCAGCCGTCGGGAAGGGCGTCGAAGGCCGCCCGCACGGCGGCCGGGTCGCTGACGTCACCCACCGCGAGGTGGACCTCGTAGCCCTGTTTCCGCCAGGCTTCGACGGCGTCGTGGCCGTGCTCCTCGCTCTTGTCGTAGACGACGACGCGGCAGCCCTCGGCGCACAGCCGGCCGGTGACCGCCGCGCCGATGCCCTGGGCGCCGCCGGTGACCAGGGCGGTACGTCCGCCGAGCCCGCGTACGGGTGCGCTCACGCCCGTTCTCCTTTCTCGGTGAGGGCGGTGGCCCAGCGCCGGACCAGGTCGAGGACCTCGTCGCGGCGCAGGCCCTCGGTGGCTCCGTGCGGGGCCAGCGTTCCGCCGGAGCCGTCGGCCAGGCCGGGGTCTGCGGCCAGGTGCCGCACGGCCGCGTCGGGGACGCCGCCGCGGGCCAGGGACCGGCCGAGCGGGGTGCTGTCGAGGCCCCGCCCGTCGGCGGCGGCGAAGTACCGCCAGGCCTGGAACATCCCCTCCAGGTGGCCGGCCGACAGGTGGACGCCGTTGCGGCCTTCGGAGAGGGGGATGCCGTGCCGGCGGCCGACGCGGTCGGCGAGGGCGCCGCGCAGCGAAGCCGGGTCCGCGGCGGCCGGGTGGAGGGCGCCGAGGAGGTGTTCGCGCAGGTCGGCGACCTCCCGGGAGCTGTGGCATTCGAACAGGCCGACCAGGGCCGTGGGGTCGGCGTAGCCGCCGGCCAGGGCGGGCAGGAAGCCGTTCAGTACGGTGACGGGCCGTCCGTGCAGTTCGGTCACCGAGGCGTACGAGCCGGAGCCGAGCTTGTGGATGCCCGCCTTGCGGCAGCGTTCCTCCAGGGCCAGGGGGGTCAGGTCCGGGTCGCGGGTCATCGCGTCCAGGGCGCCGAGGGTCTCCCGGGCGCCGGTGGCCGCCGTGAGCGCGGCCAGTTCGCGCCGGGCGCCGGTGGTCAGGGCGGGGGCCCCGTCGGCGGCGATCCGGTGCAGCCGGGGGTAGTGCAGGTGCAGGTGGCCCCGGACGGCGAAGTCCGCGGCCGGGGTGAGGGCGCAGCGCAGGACCGTGACCCCGCCCGCGCCGAGGACCCGTACGGTCTCCTCAAGCGCCTCGGCGGCGGCCCCGGGGGTGAGCACCTCGGGTTTGACGAGGACGGTGAAGTGGGTGCCGGTGGCGGGGACGGGGCGGGGCGCGGGCCCGGTGTCCTGACGGGTCCCGGTGGTGTGGGCGGCGGCCACGAGGGCCCGGACGGCGCCGCCGGTCACCACAGGGTGATGCCCGTCTCGACGAACTCGGCGGTGAGGTCCCCGGTGGCCGCGACGGCCTTGCCGACCAGCGCGGCGACGGTGTCCTCGTCGGCGCGGGGGCTGGTCACGACGACCTCGTCGGGGTGTTCCAGCGGGGCCTCCTTGGAGGTGAAGACGTGGACCTGCGCCGGGCCGCCGAACTCCTCGTGCACCTGTCGGGCGAGGCGGGCGGCGAGCACGTTGTAGATCTTGCCGGTGTGGTCCAGCGGGTTCTTGCCCGCCGGGGCCTCGATGCTCATCGGGCGCATGGGGGTGATGAGCCCGTTGACCCGGTTGCCCCGGCCGACGACGCCCACGTCGCCGGTGTCGGCGACGGAGCCGAGGGCCGTCAGGTAGGGGCGTCCGTTGCGGTCGGTGGCGTTCATCAGCATCCGGAAGTCCCCGATGCCCAGGCGGCCGACGGCCGTCTCCAGCTCCGCCTGGATGACGGCCTTGCGGGCCAGGTAGTGCTCCATCGACTCGATGTGGGCTGCCAGTAAGGGCATGTTGACGACCAGGCTGAACGCCTCCCCGCGACGGCTGCCGAACACCTTGACGTCCCAGCCGCTGTCGGGGTGGCGTTGCTTGAACGCGGCCCCGTTGACCAGGCGTTCCAGGCTCAGTACGGCGTTCTCCAGGCGGGAGAACGGGGCGTAGCCGTGCAGCAGGTTGGTGTCGTTGGAGACCAGCCCGGGGGCGCGCAGCGGGACGAGGTCGGCCGGGGAGGCCGGCTGGTAGCGCGAGACGCCCCGGCCCGAGCCCTGGTGGTCGACGACCCCGGATTCCACGCGCAGGTGGCGGTCGGGGTCGAAGCCGGTGGTGACCTCCGCGAGCACGTCGGCGGCGGCGCGGAACATCAGCTCCGGTACGGGGATCTCGGCGGAGCCGACCCGGAAGGCCGCCTTGCCGAAGTACCGCACCCGGTAGGGGGAGGTGAGTTCGCCCCGCCCGTAGTCGATGTCGGCTCCGCCGCCGTACAGCGTCACCTTGTCGAACCAGTGGTGGGCTATCCCCCCGAACTCCTTGAGGCAGTGCAGGGAGTAGTAGCGCGACATGCGCTCCGCGATGGCGTCGCACATGGTGTCGGGGTGTCCGACGCCCTTGCGTTCGACGAGTTCGTAGGGGAGGTCTTCGACCGACAGGGCGTCGCGTTGGATCGACAGCATGGACCGTCCTTCAGCTGGGGGGCGGCGGGTGTCAGGAGGCGAAGCCGAGGAAGGCGGCCCGCGCCTCGGTCTCGGGCAGGCCGTGCGGCGGGCTCTTGAAGAGCAGGGCGGTGACGTCGTCCAGGACGCCGCTCAGGCCGCGGTCGGCGGCGGTCTTGCTCACGCGGACGGCGTTGGCGATGACGCCGGCGGCGTTGGGGCTGTCCTCCACGGTGAGTTTCACGTCGAGCTCGATCGCGGATCCGAGGACGGAGGTGGCCTTGATGCTGGCGAAGCACACCTTCGTGTCGGCGAGGTGGCCGATGTAGCCGGTGGGTCCGGCGACCCCGTCGACGTCGGTCATCCCGGCGGCGCGCAGGGCGTTGGCCTTGGAGACGAACTTGCCGGCCGAGCGGCGGGCGTCGGCGAGGTTCAGGAAGTCGGTGTTGCCGCCGACGTTGAGCTGATAGGTGTCGGAGAGGACCACGCCACGGCTCAGGAGCAGTTCGATGAGCGCGGTGTGCAGGGTGGTGGCGCCGAAGTGGCTGCGCAGGTCGTCGCCGAGGAGGACGACTCCCGCGTCGGCGAACCGGCGGCGCAGTTCGGTGTCCCGGGCCAGTTCCTCGGGGGTGCAGTTGACCACGGCCACGCCGGCGGCGAGGGCGGCGTGGGCGAACATCCGGATGGCGTGGGAGGAGCCGGTGGGCAGGGCGATGACCAGGACGTCGACGTCGTGTTCGACGAGGGCCTTCGCGACGTGCTCCGGGGTGGCGTCGCGGGCGGCGTCGGCGGGCTGGACGACCGCGCCGAGCGGGCCCTCCAGCCCGTCGAGCAGGGGCGCCGGGAGGACGGGGGCGTCCCGGTCGGAGCCGAGGGCGGTGAACGCCGTCGCGGAGATCGCGGGGGCGGTGAACGCCTCGGCCAGCGGGAGCCCGACCTTCGCCGCGTCCACGTCGAAGGCGGCGACGATGGTGACGTCGGCGAGCCGGTAGCCGCCCACGGTGTGGGACATGAGGCCGGGCAGCCGGGCCTCGGGGTTCGCCTGGGCCAGGGCGGTGAACTGGCTGAAGCTCCAAGCGCAGTTCCCGGCGCCGGCGAGCGCGACACGGATCGGTTCCATGGACAGGGGTTCCTTCCTCTGCGACTGCACGGCGCGGGCCACCTCAGGTGCCCCACGGCCGGGGGACGCGGCGGGCCGAGGCTTCGTGGGTCTCGGCCCAGCGCAGGATCGAGCGGTACAGCACCGGCCCGGTGTCCGGCACCCGGTCGGTGACGTCGAAGGGGTCGGTGACGGACAGGTAGCCCTGGTAGGCGCGCAGGGCGGTGATCCGCGTCAGCTGGCCGCGGTCCAGGTGCTCCTCGGCGAAGGGCAGGTAGAAGCGGTTCCACTGCTCGGGCGCCACGTACGGGAGCCGGTCGAGCGGGGGCACGCCGTGCGCGGTCCGCCAGGAGTTGAGGGCGTCGCGGACGGTGTCGAAGGTCTCGTCGACGCGCTGCGCCCGGTCGCCGCGCCCCAGGACGGTCAGCCGGCGGCCGGCCGGGGGGCCGTCCGCGAGGAGGCGTACGACGTGTGCGGCGACGTCGTCGGTGCTGACCATGTCCATCACCCCCTTCTCCTCCGCGACCAGGGCGGGGACGGCGCCGCTGCACATCGAGGACGGCAGCCAGAAGAAGCCGCTGTAGCGGTCCAGATGGCCGTCGGCACGGGCGCCCATGACGATGGGGAAGCGGACGATGTCGGCGCTCCCGCGCACGGCGTGCACCAGGCGTTCGGCCGCCGCCTTGGACCATTCGTAGGAGTTGCGGTAGTCGTCCGGTGCTTCGGAGGCGGTGTCCCCGCGCAGGCCGGTGACGTACGAGGACGACAGGTGGACGAAGTGCGTCCCGGGCTCGGTGGCGGCCAGCAGGGCCCGCAGGGGCGCCACGTTGGCGGTTTCGGCCCGGTCGGCCGGGAGGTTCCAGCGGGTGTCCCCCGCGCAGTGCACGACGGCGTGCCAGGGACCGCGCAGGGTGTCGGGCCGGTCCTGGCGGCCGACGTTCCAGGCGTGCTGGCGCGGCCCGGCGCCGCCGCGGCGGCTCACGCCGTGCGTCTCGTGGCCCGCCGCCTCCAGGGCCCGGACGACGGCGCTGCCCACGGCGCCGGTGGCGCCGGTGACCAGGACGCGCGCGGGCGGTGTCACGCGACCGTGATCCGTCGCTCGATGGCGCGGAGCATGTGCTCGGAGTTCTCCCGGAGCGCCTTGGTGGCGACGGGGTTGAGCATGTCGGCGAGCAGGGGTATGCCGATCTCGAAGTCTACGGAGAAGGTGACGACCGAGGTTCCGTCCCCGGCGTCCTCGACCCGCCAGAAGCCGGTGAACTCGTCCAGGTCGCCGGAGACCTGATGGAACGCCATGACGTGGCCCGCCTCGTCGAGGACGTCCTCCTCGACCCATTCCAGGACGGATCCCTTGAGCAGCACCGACCAGGCGCTGGTGCGGGTGCCGTCCTCGCTCTGTCCGAGCACGGTCACCGATTCGACGTTCTCCATGAATCCGGCGTAGTCCTCAAGCCGGATGACGGCCCGCCAGGCGGCGGCCGCGGGAGCCTCGATCGGCAGGTTCACTTCGACGTGCGGCATGGCGGGTCTCCTTGGGCGGCGGGGCGGGGCGGGACGGGGCGGGGACGGGGCGCGGCTCGGCGGGCGGGCGGGCGGGTGCTGCCGGGTGACCGGCGGCCGGGTGCTCAGCCGGCCGGGTCGAAGCTCATCTCGCGTCCCGTGCAGTAGGCGCCGACGGCTTCGTCACAGGTCAGCAGGGACGGCGGATGGTGGTGCACGGCGAGGGAGTCGACGAGGAGGCCGGCGGCCGGCTGGCCGCGCCCGTAGAGGCGGCTGCCGATGACCGGGGTGACGGCCGAGAGCACCCGGTCGCGGGTGTCGCTGAGCGAGGCGCGCAGTCCCACCGCCGCCGCGAGCGCCGCCCGCCCGCCGATCGCGCCCCCGTCGAAGTCCGTGCCGAGCTGGCGGCAGGCGCCGCCGAGCAGCAGCAGTTCCCGGGTGGCCCGCCCGAGCAGGGCGGTCCGCGCGCCGAAGGTGCCGGCCCGCAGGACCCCTTCGTAGGCGGCGTCGAGCAGTCCGCTGAGGACCCCGTGGTAGGTGGCGGTGAGCAGCACCGCGAACCAGGCCATGCCGGAGATCACGTTCTCGTCGATGACGTCGGCCGGGCCGCGGTGGAAGACGAGCCGGTCGTCGAGTTCGACGTCGCGCAGGACCAGCCGGGCGGTGTCGGACCCGGTCATCCCGAGCGAGGGCCACTCCCCCTCGGCCGTCAGGCCCGGGGAGGAGCGGGGGCACAGGGCGAGGATCGTCTCGTCGGTTCCGGTGACGCGGGCCGTCACGCACACCAGGGTGGCCGTGGTGGCCAGTGAGCAGGGGTACTTCACGCCCGAGACCCGGTAGCCCTTGCCGTACGGGACGGCCTCGGAGCGGCTGCTCATGAAGTTGGGGCTGCCGCCGGGTTCGGCGAACGCCGACGCGACCAGCGCGCCGGAGCGGGCTATGCCCTCCAGCAGCATCCAGCTCGTGTCCCGCTGCCGCCGCCAGTAGTCGGCCATCAGCCCCACCGTGAAGGCGTGCATGTTGAGGGCGACGGCGGCCGAGGGGTCGGCCAGCCCCAACGCCCTCTGTGCGCAGGCCACTTCGACGAGGCTCGCTCCCCCACCGCCGAATTCGGCCGGGACGGGCAGGGCCGCGTACCCGCTCGCCGCGAGGTCCCGTATGCGCTCGGCGCCGTCGGCTCCCTCGCGGGCCGGCGAGGGCCGCCACACCGTGCTCCACCCCGCGTCGAGGAGGGTCCGGTGCGGGGGTTCCGGCCCGGTCGGCATGGGTGACTGCACGAGGCGACTCCTTCCGCGCGCACGGCGGCGGTGGGGGAACGGGAAGGGAACGGTGACGAAGCGTCGGATACCGATGGAATCAACGCTGTTATGTGCTTGTCGGACGGCTCTGGACAACTGTAGGCAGACCGGTCGGGCGATGGCAGGGTGTGTTCCTCTGTGCGGAACACCGGATCGGTCCGGCTGTCGCCTCAGGGGCCGAACAGAGGTGTGAGCGCGGCCAGTTCGGGCCGCAGCGGGTCCACGCGTACGGTGTCCCAGCCGAGGGCGGCGGCCGGTGCGAGGTCGGTCGCGGGGTTGTCGCCGACCATCACCCGCCGCTCGAAGGAGCCTTCGCCGATCAGCCGGAAGGCCCGGGCATCGGGCTTCTTCGGGCCGCCGTCGGCCGTGAACACGGCCCGGTCCCACACCTCGGGCGCCTTCAGCCGCTCCAGCAGCCTGCGCATCAGGGGCCCCGGCAGGAAGCAGTTGGACAACAGCCGTACGGTGTGCCCGGCGCCGGCGATCCGGCTCATGGCCTCCGCCACCGGCTCGCAGAGCGCGTACCGGTCCTCGTCCGCGGCGCCGAGGGCGTGCCACAGCGCCCGCTCCAGCTCGGCCGGCTCCCTCGGGGCGGCCCGTTCGCGCAGGGCCGCGTCCAGGACGGCGAGGGTCGCCGGCTGGAGGGCGCGGGGGTCGGCCATCGCCGCCAGGATCGCGGCGAGCACCGCGTGGACGACCTCGGCCGCCCGGCGCTCGTCCAGGGCCAGCACCTCGGCCAGACGGGCGGTGAACTCCTCGGGGCCCGGGAAGGGGCGGCGGGAGATGACGAGGGTGTCGAAGCAGTCGAAGACGACGGCGACGGGCACGGTTCTCCTCTCTCAAACGGGCGGACGGGCGGACGGGCACGCCGGCAGGCAGGCCGACGGACGGCCCGGTCAGGACCAGGACACCTTGCGCTGGTCACCGCGGAAGAACACCACGGTCACGGCGGTGAGCCCGGCCGCGAACGCGCACAGGACGGCGGCCGGCAGCAGCACGGCGCCCGCGCCGCCCCCGTCCACGATCACGGTGGTGAATCCACGCATCGCCCAGTAGCTCGGCACTCCGGGCGCGAGCGGCCGCGCCCAGGAGGGCAGCGCGGACAGCGGGGTCAGGGCCCCGCCCAGCCCGGCGAGGACCAGCGCGACGAGGTTGGCGAAGACGGACAGCTGCGAGATGGTCCGGCACAGTGCGACCAGCGCCATCCCCACCATGACCACGCACAGTGCGAGCGGCGCGCCCACGACGACGAGCCCGAGGTACGAACCGCGCACCCGCAGCCCGAACAGCAGCCCGCCCGCCGCGAAGACGACGGCCAGCTGGACGAGGGCGACGGCCAGCGGCACCACGATCCGCCCGGCCACCAGCTCGAACGGCCGGGCCGGGCCCGCCCGGAGCCGGTCCCAGGTGTGCCAGCCGTGCTCCCGGAACATGGCGAACCCGACGACGGTGACGAGGAAGAACAGGAACATCACCGCCATGCCGGGCACCGCCTGTTCGGCGCCGGTCGCGTCGGGGAGGTCCCCGGCCCGCAGCGCCGCCCGGAACAGCGGCTGCATGAAGCCCATCAGGAGCAGCGGCATGACGGTGCGGACGATCAGCGGTGCGGGATCGCGCGCCAGCAGCCGGGCGTCGTGCCGGACGAGGGCGGCGATCCGGCCGAGCGCCCCGTCACCCATCGCGGCCCGCCCGTACGGCCGCCGGGGCGGTCTGTTCCTGCGCGGGGCCGTCCCCTTGCGCCCCCTCCCCCTCGCCCGGGCGGGGCGTCGGCTCCCCCCGCGGCCGTCCCGTCAGGTGCAGGAAGGCGCTCTCCAGCCCCGGCCGCACCACTCGCAGGTTGACCAGGCCCGACACGGCCCCGCCCAGCGCCGCGAGCACGGCGGGGACGGCCAGGTGGGGCTGCTCCACGTGCACGCGCAGCACCCCGGCGTCCCGGCTGGTCGGCCAGGGCAGCGGCGGGGGCGGGGGCCCGTCGGCGAAGGTCAGTTCCACGGCGCTCTCCCCGTGCCGGTCGACCAGGTCCGCGAGGGTGCCCCGGGCGAGCAGCCGGCCGTGGTCCAGTACCGCCACGCTCGCCTCCAGGGCCTCGATCTCGGCAAGATAGTGCGTCGAGTAGCAGACGGCGGTGCCCTCGGCGGCCAGGTGCCGGACGAAGTCGACGAGCCGGGCCCTGGTCTCCACGTCCACGCCCGCGGTGGGTTCGTCGAGCAGCAGCAGCCGCGGCCGGTGCAGCAGGGCCATCGCGGTGTGCACGCGCCGCTGCTGCCCCCCGGAGAGGTGGGCCACGCGGCGCTCCAGCAAGGCGGTCAGGCCGAGCGGTTCGGCGACTTCCTCGGTGCGCATGCGCAGGGCGGCCCCGCGCAGTCCGGCCAGTTCGGCGAAGAACGTCAGGTTCTGCCGTACGGTCAACGGCGGGTAGACGCCGAGTTCCTGGGGGGCCAGGCCGAGCAGCCGCCGGGCCCGGCGCGGGTCGCGGGCGAGCGGTACGCCGAGTACCTCGACATCGCCCGCGTCCGGCCGCAGCAGCCCGGCGACCAGGGACATCAGGGTGGTCTTGCCGGCGCCGTTGTGGCCGAGCAGTCCGGTGACCTCCCCCTCGGCGATGTCGAACGTGACGCCGTCGAGGGCGGTGGTGGCGCCGTAGCGCCGGGTGACGGCGCGCAGGCGCAGCGCCGGGGCGGATCCGGCGCTGCCCGCGCCCGGATCAGTCGGCACGGCGCGTCCAGGCGCTGGGCAGCAGTCCGGGCAGGCCCACCCGCTCCAGGTGCGGCTGCCAGGTGCGGGCCAGCTTGAAGCCCTTCATCAGGCCGCTCGCGGACCGGACGTCCGGCAGCGGTTCCCCGTAGCCGAGGAGCCGTTCGGTGTCGTGCAGGTGGGCGCGGAGCCGCTCCAGCCACTCCTCGGCGCGCGGGCCGGTGGCGTCGGCGCCCTCGGCGGCCAGCAGGAGGCCGGCCTCGACGTCCTCGGCGGGGACCCCGGCGAAGGGGTCGAAGGCCGCCTCGTCCCGGCCGTAGCTGAGTTCGCCCTCGGTGCGCAGGCCTCGTACGGACAGGGAGAACTGCACCAGGTCGTAGGCCATGAGGACGGCGACCTCGGGCTGGTCCGCGGCGACGGCGCCCTCGATGTCCTCCAGGCGCGCCCGGCAGCCGAGGAGCAGCCGGGCCGCTCCGTGGGCCCGGAAGACGAGCAGCCGGCGCAGGTCGGACGGGGGCGCGCCGGGCCTCGTCGCGGCCCGATCCGGCGTGTCGGCGGCCGGGTGCGCGGGGGTGTGCGTCATGCGGCCGCCGCCTCCGGGTCGGGGTGCGCCACGCCGAGCCACACCATGTCGTGGACGAACAGGGGCAGGAGGTCGGCCGGGGGCGGCGTCCCGAGCGGGCCGGACCAGACGACGGCGTCGCCGTCCTCGGGCGGCAGGTCCCTGCGAGCGCTCTCAACGGCCCGCAGCTGCCACCGGTCCACGACCGTACGGTCCTCCAGTACGGCGGTGCCGACCCCGGTGGACCAGCGCAGCACCGCGTGCAGGCCGCCGGGGTCCCCGGCCAGCCGGTCGACGTCGGCGAGCCGGCGCGGGACCTGTTCGGGGGGTGTGAGCGGGGCCCGGAGCGCCTCGCGGAGCACGGCCAGGCCCTCGGTGTCGCCGAGGACCTTGAGCTTCTCCCCCACCCATTTGCCCGTGAAGTACAGCTGCCCGGCCGCGGCGGCCCGCGCGTTGAGCGCGGCGACCACGGCCTCGCGGGCGCGGACGGCCGCCGCCATGGGCCGGTCGGCCAGCAGCCAGCGCGCGGCCTGCGCGAGCCGGTGCGCCTCCACCGTCCACCAGCGTTCGACGGCCTCGGCGTGCCAGGGGCGGCGCAGTCCGGCGTGCCAGGCGTCCCACGGGGGCGGGGCCAGCAGCGCCAGGCCGAGGGCGAGCCGGTTCGCGGTGTTCAGGGCCCGGCGGCGGTGGTTCCAGGCGTCCTCGGTGACGGTGGCGAAGCGGGGCCAGGGCTCGGCGGTCAGGGCGGCGGTGGTCTCGCGTACGGAGGCGGCCCGGCGGATGTTGACGTCGATCAGGGTGCCGTGCTCGTGGGACTGGATGGGGAAGCGGGTGAGCCGGTCGTTCTCCACGAGCACCAGCAGGTCGAGGTCGCTGCGATGGTTGCCGAACCCGGCGAGCACGGACCCGGACACGACGGCGAGCACCGGCCGGCCCACGCCCTGGTCGGCCTCCGCGCGCACCGCGTCCCGGTGGAGTCCTCGTAGCTTCAGGAAGGCGTCCAGGCGCTGTTCCAGGACGGCGGTCTCGGGGAACGCGGCGGTACTGACTGACGTGGTCTCCATGCGGTCGGTGCACCTCCGGGAAGGGGTTCGACGACGGCGCGGCGCGATCGGGGCGTGATCCGCCGGAACAGAGCCTCCCCCGGAGCGCCGCCGCGGATCAACGGACGTTCCGCCAAGCGGAACGCGGCTTCTCCCCGGCGTGCGCGGCCCGGTACAACCGTTGACCGAACGGCGGTGCCCCGCGATGCCGAGCGGCGGACGTGGAGAGGACGGTCCCGATGAGCGCGACCACCAGGCAGGATTCGGCCCGGGACACGCTCGACGCGCTGCGCAGACGCTTCTCGCCCCAACTGGCCCTGGTCTACGGGATGAACGGCTCCGGCGCCATCGAGCTGAGCGGCGAGGGCGCCCGGCTGCGGCTCTCGGACGGCCGGACCGCCCTCGACTTCGGCAGCTACGCGGTGACCCTGCTCGGGCAGCGCCACCCCGGGGTGGTGGCGGCGGTGCGCCGCGAGCTGGACGCGCTGCCGGTGTCGACGCGCGTTCTGGGCAACCGTACGACGGCGGCGCTCGGCGAGGCGCTGGCGGCCTACGCGGACCCGGAGCGGCTGACCCGGGTGTGGCTGGGGCTGAACGGCTGCGACGCCGTCGAGGCGGCGCTGAAGCTGGCCCGGCTCGCAAGCGGCCGTACCCGGGTCCTGGCCGTGGAGGGCGGCTACCACGGCAAATCCCTCGGCGCTCTGGCCGCGACGTGGAGCCCGCGCTACCGCGCCTCGCTCGGCCCGCTGCTGGCCGGCGTGGACCATATGGCGCCGGACGTCGCGGCGATCCCGGCCGCGTTCGCCGGCGAGGAGGTGGCCGCCGTCATCGTCGAGCCGGTCCAGGGCGAGGGCGGCGTACGGCCGTTGGAGCCGGCGTTCCTGCGGGCGCTGGCGGGGGCCGCGCGCGAGCACGGCGCCTTCCTGATCGCCGACGAGGTGCAGACCGGTCTGCGCCGCTGCGGGCCCCGGCTGGTCAGCGTCGACGCCGGGCTGCGGCCCGACGCGGTGCTGCTCGGCAAGGCCCTCGGCGGGGGTGTACAGCCGCTGTCGGCCGTGGTGGCCACGGAGGAGCTGTACGCGCCGCTGGCCGCCGACCCGTTCGTGCACACCACGACCTTCTCCGGGCACCCGCTGGGCGCCGCCGCCGGGGTCGCCGCCCTCGGGGCGGTGGAGGAGCTGGCCGAACGGGGCGAGCGGCTGGCCGCGCTGCTCTCCTCGGGGCTGGCCGGCCTGGCCCGGCGCCATCCGGCGCTGATCGCGGACGTACGCGGCCGGGGGCTGCTGTGGGGCGTGGAGTTCACCGGCGCGGCCGCGGCGGGCGATGTCCTGCTGGAGCTCGGGCGGCGCGGCCTGGTGGTCTCCCCGTGCCTGGGGCGGCCGGAGGTGCTGCGGCTGCTGCCGCCGCTGGTCGCCACCGACGAGGAGGCCGAGGAGGCGCTGGCCCTTCTGGACGGGGCCTGCGCGGCCGTGCCCGAGGAGTTCCGGCCGGGGGCCGGCACCGCCGCCCCGGCCGTGTCCTGAGCGGGAGGGCCGGGCCGGGTGCCCGGCGGTCCCGGCCGCACCATCCATGGAGGAGCGTCGACGTGCAGCACACCGACCAGCGTCCGGGCCCGTGGTGAGCGCGACGCCGCGCGGCCCCTCGGGCCAGCGGGGCCGCCAGTACCGCTACCACCGTGAGCTGTTCCCGGCGCTGCACGACTGGGAGCGCACCGAGCGGTCCATCGTGGAGTTCACCGGCGAGGAGGGGCCCTCGGGCCTGCTCGGCCTCGACCAGATGGGCCACTTCGGGCCGCACGGTTGCGACCTGGTCGCCGACGCCGTCATCACCGCGGGCGCCGTCGGCGCGGGGCCCGTGGCCCTGTGCGAGCTGGGCAGCGGCTTCGGCGGCGCGCTGCGGTACACGGTGGACCGGCTGGCGGCGGGCGGGGTCGGCGTACGGGCCGCGTACGGGATCGACCTCGTCGCCGAGCACTGCGCGGTGAGCCGTCGCATCAGCCGGGCGCAGGGCCGTACCGCGGTGGCGGAGCTCTGCGCGTCCGCCACCGCGGTCCCGCTGCGCGACGCCTCGCTGGACGTGGTGGTGGTGACGGGTTCGATGCCGCACTTCCCCGACCCGGGGGCGGTGATCGGGGAGGTCGCGCGGCTGCTGCGGCCGGGCGGGCTGTTCGCCTTGACGGAGGAGGTGAGCCTCACGCCCGGCGGCGCCGGCCCCTCGGCCCCGTTCCGCGCGGTCCATCCGCCCGGCGTCTTCTTCACCACGCCGCTCGGCGAGCGGCTGGGCCAGCTGGAGCGCGCGGGCTTCACCGGGGTGCGGCGGCGCGATCTGACCGAGTGGGCCGCCGCGTTGCTCGCCGAGCGGCTGAAGGTGCTGCGGATCTTCCGGGGCAGTGTCGCCGGGATCTACGGGGACACCTCGGCGGAGCTGATCCGGAGCACCCTCGCGACGGCTCGCGAAGAGTATCTGACGGGCCGTCTGCTGCCGTCGCTGTTCACGGCACGGCGGCCCTGAGGTGGCCGCCTTCGAACTCCGGGGTCCGCCGCAGCGAGCGGGAGACGGCAGCGCACGCGGCCTGGAGGTACCAGGCGGCCCTGACGGGCTGTACGCGGCCGTCGGGGCCGGCCACGGCCAGCGCCCCCACGGCCGTGCTCGACGCGTTCAGCACCGGGGCCGCGATGCCGACGGCGCCGGTCCTGCTGCGGACGACGACGAACCCCTGGGCCTGCACCCGGGCCGGGTCCTCGGCCGGGACGGATTCCCGCCGGGCCGGCCGGGCCGCCGCCCGTGCGCCGTACGCACGGAAGAGCCTGGTGGCGGCGAGGGCGGAGGCCCTCGCCTCGTCCTCGGCGCTGTGCACATCCGGCCCACCGTGCCCGCGGCGCACCACGTCCACCAGCGCGGCCTCGGAGCCGCACACATCGGAGATGAAGACGAACGCGCTCCCCCGGGTGAGATGGCGCAGCTGTTCCGCGTAGGGCAGGGCCAGTTCGCGCAGTTCGAGCTGGCGGGGCACCCGGGTGCCGAGAACGAATAAGGCGACACCGAGTCGGAGGCCGTTCTCGCCACGCTCCAGCATGCCTTCTTTCACGAGTTCCACGACGATGCGGTGGGCGGTGGCTTTGGGCATGTCGGCCCGGCGGGCCAATTCGGATAGCTGGACCTCCGGTTCTCCCGGTCGGAAACAGCGCAGAATGCTCAGTCCACGGGAGAGCATGGAACGAGAGGAGCTTTTCGACACGGACAACGGCACCTCCGTCGAGGAAGTTCGGGGAGACGGGAGCGAGCGGGCACGCCAGTGAGGTCAGACCTCTGACCTGCGGGAACGAAGCACGGATGCCGTCGGTCCGGTCACGGGCGGGCCAGGGACGAGGCTCTGCGCAGCAGCACGGGGCTGTCCGGACGCACGCCTCACCACTCTCGCTGAACCCCCGCCGACCACCGGCCTCGCCGGTACCGGCGAACGGAAGAAAACTGTATCAGCGCGGCCGATTGCCGTTTCCCGCACTTCGCAGACATCAAGCCATACCGGGCACGATGACAACCCGGGGTTTGAAACTCCGGAAACCGATCCCGATGCCTGGTTCCGGGGGATTCGCATTCCCCTATCGAGGGGAATTAAGGCCCGTTGCGCCCGGATCACGGCGAATCGGCCATCTTCGCGTGACGTGGCCACCGGGCAACGCCCCGGTGTCACACGGGTTGCGGGCGACACGGCGGGCGCTGGCCTCGGGGATACGATGGACGGCCCGGCCCAGCATGGCGAAGGGTGAGTTCATGACGGCGGAGCCCCGGCAGACCCCCGACACCCACGACAGCCCCGACACCCACGACGCCCTGATCATCCGCCACGTCTTCGAGCGCCTCGTCCGCGCCTACCCGCAGCTGGACGAGGCGCTCGTGCGTCAGGCGACGCAGACCGCCTACGAGGAGCTCAAGTACGCCCGGGTGCGCGCCTATCTGCCGGTCCTGATGGAGCGCAGGGCCCGCGACCTGCTCGCGCCGTCCGAGGACGACTGACGGCCCGGCACCACCCCCCGGGCCTCAGAGCGGGACGCTGACGTGGATGGTCTTGCCGCCCCACGGGAGGTGGCGTATCCCGACGTCGGCCCCGAGGCGGTTGACCAGGTGCCATCCCCAGCCGCCCTCGCCCCGCTCGCCGGGCCGTCTGGGCCTCGGCTCCGCGCTGCTGGAGTCCGTGACGTCGATGGCGATGGCCGCCGGCTCCAGGCGGAGGTCCAGCGCGCAGCCTCCGGCCGTGTGGCGGACGGCGTTGGTGACGAGTTCGCTGATCAGCAGCAGGGTGGCGTCCTGGACGGCGGGCGGTACGGACCGGCCAGGCGCCGGGGCGGTGAGGAACTCCCGCACCGCCCGCCGGGCGTCGGCCGGGGCGCCGCGGCCGTCCAGGTCGAGGTGAAGTGTGTGATGGAGAAGCATGGAACCCGCTCTCCTAGAAACCGTGTGTACCGGAGATCTCCGATGGAGTGCCTCTTGGCGCGGTTGCCCGCTCGCACACGGTTCACTCACCCCCGTCACCCGTCCGGCCGCCACCGGACGGGCGTCGGGGACGCTTCAGTCCTCCGGACTCTTCCAGCGGGACGGCGGGGTCTCCGGGGCGCGCGGTCCGGTCGGTCCGGCCGGTTCGGCGGGGCTGTCGAGGCGGCTCGCCTCGTCGGTGTCGGCGGCGCGGGTGGTCTCCTCGCCGCCGGGCCGTGCGCGGGGTGCACGGCGCCGGTTGTCCTCTTCGTCGCCGTGGCCGTGCAGGGGTACGCCTCCGGCGCCGCCTTGGTCGTCCATGGTGGGTCCCTTTCCTTCCGGCTCGTCCGTGTCCCGTACGCCTGGCGCGTGCCCGGCCGGGTCACGGGAAAACCTCAGGCGCCGGGCCCTGCCGTCAGCCGGTCCACCTCGGCCGCGTAGAGGAGGCCCGGGTCCAGGCCCATGCCGGTGAAGTGGCCCGCCAGCTCCAGGGAGAGGACGCCGTGCAGCCGGCTCCAGAAGGCCAGCGCCAGGCGCAGGGCCGCCGGGGAGGCGTCCGGATGGCCGGCCGCCCAGTCGCGGTGGCCGGTCAGGTGGGATTCGAAGGTCCGCGCGTCGTCACCGGGCGCCGGGGCCGGCGAGACGGCCGTGCAGGCGCCGAGGAGGGCGGACATCATCTCCGAGGCGATCTCGGTGGTGTCCTGCGGGGCCTGATAGCCGGGCACGGGGGTGCCGTACACGAGGAAGTACCGGTGGGGATCCGCGAGGGCCCAGCGGCGCAGCACCCGGGCCAGCTCCACGAACCGCGCGGTACCGGGGCCCGTGTCCGGGACGCCGGCGAAGGCGTCCGCGAGGCTGCGGTAGGCGTCCCGGACGAGCTCGGTGATCAGCTCGTCGCGGTTGGCGAAGTAGCGGTAGAGGGCGGGCCCGCTCAGGCCCATCTGTTTGGCGATGGCGTTGAGCGACAGGGCGGAGGCACCGGATCCGGCGATCTGCTGCCAGGCCTTCTCCTTGACCTCCGCCCGCACCTGCTGCCGGTACCGCTCGCGGGGGGTCGTCGTACTGTCCTTCGTGGGCATGGTGAGAGGCTATCACCATCGGCAAGGGTGTTCACGAAAACGTACCGCCATCCCTTGACGCGAACCCCGCCGCAGGTCAGTCTGGTGATAGCTTCTAACGAACACGAGAAGTCGAAACCGCACCGCATACGCACCTGGAGGTCGTGATGGACACCGTCGAGCGCGTCGAGATCGTTCTGCCCGGCAAGGTCGAGCCCGAGGGCCTGGAGCTGCGCCGCGGGCCGGTGCCGGTGGCGGGGGCGGGGCAGGTCGTGGTCGAGATGGAGGCCACCGGGGTGTCCTTCGCCGAGCAGCAGATGCGGCGCGGCCGGTACTACGACCAGCCCGCCTTCCCCTTCGTCCCCGGCTACGACCTCGTCGGCACCGTGCGGGACACCGGTGAGGGGGTCGGCCCGGGCCTGCTCGGCAGGCGGGTGGCTGCCATGACCAAGACGGGGGGCTGGGCGAGCCACGTCCTCCTCGACGCCGCCGATGTCGTGGAGGTCCCCGACGGCGTGGGCGCGGTGGCCGCCGAGACGGCGGTCGTCAACGGGATCACCGCCTGGCAGATGCTGCACCGCAAGGCCCGGGTGCGCACCGCGCAGACCGTCCTGGTCCACGGCGCCAACGGCGGGGTCGGCTCGGTCCTGGTCCAGCTGGCGCTCGCCACCGGGGCCCGGGTGATCGGCACCGCCTCCCCCCGCCACCACGACGCGCTGCGCGCCCTCGGGGTGAGCCCCGTCGACTACCGCGGCGGTGACGTGGCCGCGCGGGTGCGCGCCCTCGCGCCCGGCGGGGTCGACGCCGTCTTCGACCACGTCGGCGGGGACGGGATCGTCGCCTCCTGGCGGCTGCTGGCCCCCGGCGGCACCCTCGTCTCGTACGGCAGCGCCGCCACCCGGGACGACGAGGGCTCCGGCACATGGCCGGTGCTGCGGCTACTGGGCCGGGTGTGGCTGTGGAACGCGCTGCCCAACGGGCGGAGCGCGTACTTCTTCAACGTCTGGGCCGGGCGCGCGTACGCCAAGGACCGCTTCCGGGCCCGGCTGCGCGCCGACCTCACCGAGGTGTTCACCGCGCTCCAGCGCGGGGAGATCAGCGCCAGGGTCGCCGCCGAGGTCCCGCTGGCGCGCGCCGCGGAGGCGATGCGGCTGGCCGAGTCGGGCACGGTCGCCGGCAAGGTCGTCCTCGTCCCCTGAAGGGCTCCGTTGAAAGGTTCCGTTGAAAGGTTCCGTTGAAAGGTTCCGTCAGCCGGAGGTGTCGAAGACCTCGTCGCGGGTCGCGGCCAGGGCGCTCTCCAGGGCGCCGCGCAGGACCGGGTGCTCGCGCACCTCGCCGAGGACGAGCGGGGGCCGGCAGGCCGACAGTTCGGCGAGTGCGGTCTCGACCAGGGAGCGCAGCGGCTCGCCGCCCGCGGTGAAGACGCCGCCCGCGAGGACCACGACCTCGGGATCGAGGACGGCGGCGACCGAGGACAGGCCGGTGGCGACGCCCGTCGCGAACTGCTCCAGGAGCTGTCGGTAGGGCCCGTCGGTGTGGGTAGCGGCGCGCCGCAGGAGGGCCAGGGCCGTGTCGAGTTCCGGTTCCGGTGCTCCACGGCCGGCGCCGGGGACGTCCTCGGCCGGGGCGATGCCCAGCCCGCGGGCGAGGGCGGGCACGGCCTGGAAGCCCGCCAGGTCCTGGTAACCACCGGTCTGCGCCGCCTCGGGGTCGCGCACCAGCGGTGTGCCGGGGACGGGCATGAAGCCGACCTCTCCCGCTCCGCCGGTGCGGCCGCGGTGCGGGCGCCCGCCGAACATCAGGGCGCCGCCGATGCCCTCCTCATTCCACAGCAGGAAGAAGTCCTCGTACCCGCGGGCCGCTCCGAGCCGCCGCTCCGCGATGGCCACCAGATTGACGTCGTTCTCACAGGCGACGGCCATCGGCAGCCGGTCCGCCAGCCGCCCGAGCAGGTCCGGGGAACGCCATCCCGGCAGGTGGCTGGGGTAGCGGAGCCGGCCCGCCCTGAGGTCGAAGGCCAAGGGGGCGCCGATGACGACGCGGTGCAGGGCGTCCGGGCCGAGGCCGGCCTGCCGCGCCGCCCCGGCGACGGCCGCGGCCACCTGGTCGGTCTCGTCGCCGTGCGTTCCGGGGTCCTGGAGCACGTACGTGCCGACCGTCCGGCCGGTGAGGTCCGCGACGGCGGCCCGGATCAGGCCGGGGGTCACGTCGAGCCCGGCGACGTACGCCGCCGCCGGGTTGAGGGCGTACAGCAGCCCGGCGGGCCCCGGGTGCCCGGCGGTGGTGCCCGCGGCCACGACGAGGCCGCCGGCCTCCAGGCGGGAGAGCATGAGCGAGGCCGTCGGCTTGGACACCCCGGTCAGCCGGGCGATCTGGGCCCGGGAGAGCGGGCCGTGCTCCAGCAGGACCTCCAGGGCCGCCCGGTCGTTCATGGTCCGCAGGACCCGGGGCACGCCGGGGCCCGGTCCGTTCGTGACGCTCACCCCGAGTACCCCGTGCACCCCGAGTACCCCGTGCACGCCGAGCACCCTGTGTACGCCGGGCACCGTGAGCACCCCGGGCACCCCGGGCACCCCGTGTACGCCGAGCAGCCCGAGCGCCTCCGGTACCCCGGGTCCTCCGTCACAGGCTTCCTCCCCCTCGCTGATGCCGCCGAGCTTGATCAACCCGGCGGCCACCACGGTACTTCGTACGGCGCCCGCTCCCGGCCGTCGCCCTGCCGTCGGCCCGGTCCCGCCCTGTCCGCACCGCTCACACCTCGGGCGCCCGTGGTGTGCGGTCCGCTTTACACGGTGTGCCCGCGGGCCGTGACGGCCCGGTAACCCGGGCTTCCTACGGTCTCGGTCGTGGGGGCCTCCCCACTCCCGCCGCAGGTCACCCGGCCCGCGCGGGGCGGAACCCGTGACGCGGGGAGGGAGTGACGGTGACGACGCCGGATGCGGAGAGCGTACGTACGGTCTGCTCGTACTGCGGCGTCGGCTGCGGCGTCGTGCTCGACATCGCCCGGGACGCCTCCACCGGCCGGCGGACGGTGACGCGGGTCTCCGGGGACAAACGGCATCCGGCGAACTCCGGCCGGCTCTGCACGAAGGGGTCGACCAGCGCGGACCTGATGGCCGCCCCCGGCCGCGCCGGCACGGCCCTGATCCGCGCCGAGCGCGGCGGCGAGCCCGCCGCGGCGGACGTGGACACGGCGATCACCGCCGTCGCGGAGCGGCTGCGCGCGGTCCTGGACGAACACGGCCCCGACGCCCTCGCGTTCTACGTCTCCGGGCAGATGTCATTGGAGGCGCAGTACCTGGCGAACAAGCTGGCGAAGGGCTTCGTGCGGACCGCCTGGATCGAGTCCAACTCCCGGCTGTGCATGGCCAGTGCGGGCTCCGGCTACAAGCTCTCCCTGGGCGCGGACGGTCCCCCGGGCTCCTATCAGGACTTCGACCGCGCGGACGTCTTCTTCGTCATCGGCGCGAACATGGCCGACTGCCACCCGATCCTGTTCCTGCGGATGACGGACCGGGTCAAATCCGCCGGGGCGAAGCTCATCGTCGTCGATCCGCGGCGCAGTGCCACCGCCGACAAGGCCGATCTGTTCCTCCAGATCAGGCCGGGCACCGACCTCGCGCTGCTCAACGGCCTGCTGCACCTGCTGGTGGAGAACGGGCACACCGACGGGGCGTTCATCGCCGAGTTCACCGACGGCTGGGAGGAGATGCCCGCCTTCCTCGCGGACTACCCGCCGACGAGGGTCGCCGAGATCACCGGCGTCCCGGAGGCGGACATCCGGCAGGCCGCCCGGTGGATCGGCGAGGCGGGCGAGTGGACGAGCTGCTGGACGATGGGGCTCAACCAGTCGACCCACGGCACCTGGAACACCAATGCCCTGGTCAACCTGCACCTGGCCACCGGGGCGATCTGCCGCCCCGGCTCCGGCCCGTTCTCCCTGACCGGCCAGCCCAACGCGATGGGCGGGCGCGAGATGGGCTACATGGGCCCGGGTCTGCCCGGCCAGCGCTCGCTCCTGGTCGACGAGGAGCGCGCCTTCACCGAGGACCTGTGGGGCATCGAAGCCGGCAGCCTGCGCACGCGGGCGGGCGGCGGGACGGTGGAGATGTTCGAGCGGATGGCCGCCGGGGACATCAAGGCGTGCTGGATCATCTGCACCAACCCGGTCGCCTCGGTCGCCCACCGCACGACGGTCATCGCCGGCCTGGAGGCCGCCGAACTGGTCGTGACCCAGGACGTGTTCGCCGAGACGGAGACCAACGCCCACGCCGATGTCGTGCTGCCCGCCACCCTCTGGGCGGAGTCGGACGGGGTCATGGTCAACTCCGAGCGGAACCTCACCCTGGTCCGGGGCGTCGTCGATCCGCCCGGTCAGGCGCTGCCCGACTGGCAGCTCATCGCCCGCGTCGCCCGCGCGATGGGCTTCACGGACGCCTTCACCTACGGGAGCGCCGAGGAGGTCTTCGAGGAGCTCAAGCGGGCCTGGAACCCGAAGACGGGCTGGGACCTGCGGGGCGTCACGTACGAGCGGCTGCGCGCGGCTCCGGTGCAGTGGCCGGCCCCGCCCGTGGACGCCTCCTCGGACGAGGGCCCCGACGCCGGCGGCCGCAGCCCGATCCGCTACCTCAACGACGGGGTCAGCCAGACGCCGCTGGTACGGGAGGACGGCAGCCGGCCCCGGCTGGCGTTCCCCACCCCCTCCGGCCGGGCCCGCTTCTTCGCCCGCCCGCACCTGCCCGCCGCCGAACTCCCCGACGACGACTACCCCTTCGTCCTCAACACCGGCCGCCTGCCACACCAGTGGCACACCCTCACCAAGACCGGCAAGGTCCCCAGACTGACGAAGCTGAACCCGGGTCCGTTCGTGGAACTCCATCCGGACGACGCCGCCGCCCTGGACGCGGCGGACGGGGACCCCGTCGAGGTCGCCTCCCGGCGCGGCCGCGCCGTCCTGCCCGCCGTCGTCACCGACCGCGTGCGCCCCGGGAACTGCTTCGCGCCGTTCCACTGGAGCGACCTGTTCGGGGAGCACCTCAGCGTCAACGCCGTCACCCACGACGCCGTCGACCCGGTGTCGTTCCAGCCCGGGTTCAAGGCGTGCGCGGTGGCGCTGCGCGTGGTGCCCGCGCCGGAGCGGGAGGCCGCGCCCCGGGAGGGCACTCCGGCGGCCGCCTCCGCTTCGGGCTCGGGCTCGGGCTCGGGCTCGGGCTCGGGCTCTGCCTCGGCCTCGGCCTCGGGCGATGGAGTGGGCGCGGCCGTCTCCGCTGTCGCCGCCCTCCTCGGCCTCCCCGGTCTGGCGGCTCCCGCGCTGGCGGAGCCGGAGCGCCGGTACCTGTCGGGTTACCTGTCCGGGGTCGCGCAGGCACCGCCCGGCGGTGTCCCCGTACTGCCCGCCGGCGCGCCCCTCGCCCCCGCGACGGCGCAGTGGGTGGACGGGGTACTGGCGGGCCTGTTCTCCCGTTCCGCCGTTCCCGCCCCCGCCGGCGCCCCCACGGCGGCCCCCGTCCGGCAGCTGCTCGTGCTGTGGGCCTCGCAGACCGGTACCGCGCAGGAGTTCGCCACCGCCGTGGCCGCCCGCCTCAGCGAGGCCGGCCGCAGCCCCTCCCTGCTGGCCATGGCCGACGTCACGCCCGCCCGGCTCGGCGCCGGCACCGACCTGCTGATCGTCACCAGTACCTTCGGCGACGGCGACAGCCCCGACAACGGAGCCGGCTTCTGGCGGAGCCTGGCCGCCCCCGGCGCCGCCCGGCTCGACGGACTGCGCTACTCGGTCCTGGCGTTCGGCGACTCCTGCTACGACGACTTCTGCGGTCACGGCCGCCGCCTGGACGAGCGCCTCGCGGAACTGGGCGCCACCCGCCTGCACCCCCGTACGGACTGCGAGCCCGACTACGCGGAAGCGGCCGGGCAGTGGCTCGACCGGGTCACCGCCGCGCTCGAGGAACCGGCCGGACCCGGGCGGCGCGCCTCACCGGCCCCCACCGGCCTCGCCCGGCCGGCCGCGCCCCGCGCCGGGGCGTCCGGCGGCTCCTCCAAGGCCTCGCCGTTCGCGACCCTGCTCATCGGCAACCGGCTGCTCAGCCTGCCCGGTGCGCAGAAGGAGATACGCCGCTTCGCCTTCGACACCCGGGGCGGCGAGCTGGCGTACGAGGCCGGCGACGCCCTCGGGGTATGGCCCGTCAACGGCTCGGCGCTCGTCGCGGAGTGGCTGGCCCTCACCGGCCTGGACCCCGACGAGCGCCTCGGCCTGCCCGACGGCGGCGCCATCGCGTTCGGCGAGGCGCTGCGGACCCGCTTCGACATCGCCCGCATCACCCCGGACCTCCTCAGGTTCGTCGTCGCCCGCACCGGTGACCGCGGCCTGCAACGGCTGGTGCGCCCGGACAACAAGGGCGAGCTGGCCAAGTGGAGCTGGGGCCGGCAGGCCGCCGACGTCATCGGCGCCTTCCCCGTCCGGGCCGCCGCCGCCGAGTGGGCCGCGGTCCTCAAACCGCTCCGGCCCCGCCTGTACTCCATCTCCTCCAGCCCGCTGGTCCACCCCGGCGAGGTCCGTCTGACGGTGTCCGTCGTCCGCTACACCAACGGCCTGGGCCGGGACCGCAAGGGCGTCTGCTCCACCTACCTGGCGGACTGCGCCGACGACGGCCCGGTCCAGGTGTTCGTCCAGCGCTCGCCGCACTTCCGCCCGCCCACCGGATCCGCCACCCCGGCGATCATGATCGGCCCCGGCACCGGCGTGGCACCGTTCCTCGGGTTCCTGGAGGACCGGCGGGCCAGGGGACACACCGGGGCCAACTGGCTGTTCTTCGGCGAGCAGCGCGCGGCCACCGACTTCTTCTGCCGCGAGGAGCTGGAGGCGTTCCGCGCGTCCGGCCACCTGGACCGGCTCGACCTCGCCTTCTCGCGCGACCAGCGGACCAAGGTCTACGTCCAGGACCGGATGCGCGAGCACGGCCCGCGCCTGTGGCGGTGGCTCCAGGACGGTGCCCACCTCTACGTCTGCGGCGACGCCGGCCGTATGGCGAAGGACGTGGACCGGGCCCTGCACGAGATCGTCGCATCGCACGGCGGCCTGACGGCGGACGGGGCCGCCGCGTACATCCGCCGGCTGGCCGCCGACAAACGCTACGTCCGCGACGTCTACTGACCGCCGGGGGCAGGCGGCCGTGCGGGCGGGCGAGCCGCCGAAGCCCCGTCCCGTCGGCCGGGTGGATCCGGCGGCTTCCGCGTCCCATCCGGACGGCCCGCCGGTCCGAAGACCCGGCGAGAGGACGCCCCGCCCGGCGCGTCCCCGCGTCGGAGGCGGTCATCATGCTCACCCTGGTCCTCATCGGCCTGCTCGGCGGGCTGATCACCGCCGTCTCACCGTGCATCCTGCCCGTACTGCCGGTGGTCTTCCTCGCGGGCGCCCCGGGCGGCGCGGCACGGCCCGCGTCGGCGCCACCCGGGTCGTCGCCCGCCCCGCCGCCGCCGCGCAACCGCCGCCCGTACGCCGTCGTCGCCGGGCTGGTCCTCAGCTTCGCCACCTTCACCCTGCTCGGGGTCACGCTCCTCTCGGCGCTCGGGCTGCCCCAGGGCGTCCTGCGCTACACCGGCCTGACGCTCCTCGTCCTCATCGGTCTCGGTCTGGTCTTCCCGCCGGTGGAGCGGCTGCTGGAGCGGCCCTTCACCCGGATCCCGCAGCGGCAGGTCAACAAGGAGGGCAGCGCCTTCGCCCTGGGACTCGGGCTCGGACTGCTCTACGTCCCCTGCGCCGGGCCGGTCCTGGCGGCGATCACCGTCGCGGGGGCCCGGGGGGAGATCAACGCCGGCATCGTCGCCCTCACCCTCTCCTTCGCCGTCGGCACCGCGGTCCCGCTCCTCGTGTTCGCCCTCGCCGGCCGGCGCGTCGCCGAGCGCGTCGCGGCCTTCCGCGGCCGGGCCCGCGCGCTGCGGACCGCCGCCGGGGCCCTGATGATCGTGCTCGCGTTCGCCCTCACCTTCGACGTCACCACCGCCCTGCAACAGGCGCTGCCCGACTACACCGCGGCCGCCCGTGGGAAGGTGGAGGACAGTGACACCGCCCGCCGGCAGCTCTCCGGGCTCTACGACGACTCGAACAAGGACCTCGCCCGCTGCCCGGACGGCGCCGCCGAACTCCGCTCCTGCGGCGCCGCCCCGCCGCTGGCCGGCATCGCCGGCTGGCTGAACACCCCCGGCGGCCGGCCCGTCGACCTCGCCTCGTTGCGCGGCCGGGTGGTGCTGATCGACTTCTGGACCTACTCCTGCGTCAACTGCCGGCGCAGCCTGCCGCACGTCCAGGCCTGGGACCGCGCCTACCATGACCAGGGGCTGACCGTCCTCGGCGTCCACTCCCCCGAGTTCGCCTTCGAGAAGGACCCGGGCAATGTGGCCGGCCAGGCCCGCTCCCTCGGCGTGGACTACCCCGTCGCCCTCGACAACGACCTCGACACGTGGAACGCGTACCGCAACCGCTTCTGGCCCGCCCGGTACCTGATCGACGCCCACGGCACCGTACGCCACCTCGCCTTCGGCGAGGGCCGCTACGACCGGACCGAGAACCTGATCCGCGAACTCCTCCGGGAGGCCGGCCCGGCCGTCCGGCTGCCGCCCGCCACGGGCCGGGGTGACGACGCGCTCACCGCGGGCCGCACCCCGGAGACCTACCTCAGCACCCTGCGCCTGCGCGGCTACACCGGCACCCCCGCACTCGCCAAGGACCGGGCGACCGAATACGCCTTCCCGCCCGCGGGCGTCCCGCTGAACCGGCTCTCCCTCGCCGGCACCTGGACCGCCGGCTACGACCAGTTCACCGCCGGGCCCGGAGCCCGCCTCGCCCTCACCTACCGGGCCAGGAACGCCCACCTCGTCCTGGCCGGGGAGGGCACCGTCACCGTCCTGGTCGACGGCAAGGAGACCACGGCCCTGCGGATCCACGGCGCCCCGACCCTCTACCGGCTCACCGACGACGAGGCCGCCCGCGAGGCCCACCTCGAACTGCGCCTCACCCCGGGCCTCCAGGCCTTCGCGTTCACCTTCGGCTGACCCCCGGCCCGGCCGGGCAATGAGCCAAGGCGGGCAAACCCCTGTCTGACTCCCGCTCCGAGTGGCAGGCTGCAGTCCTCGGAAGCGTCGTCCTGGGGGGAACACGTGAGGGAGCCGGGTACGGGCATGGGCCTGCGGGGCCGCAGCGGCATCCTGTCGCTGGTCGAGGCCTGTCTGAAGCAGGACCCGGCCGCCGAGCGGCCCCTGACCATGCTGCTCGGCCCGGCGGGCAGCGGGGCCAGCGAGGCGCACAGCGCGCTCATGGAGCACTTCGGGCCCGACTACCCCTTCGCCTTCGTCAACTTCGGCGGCGCCCAGTCCCTGCTGCCGCGCTACGCCCTCGGGCTCCTGGCCCGCCAGCTCGAACGCAAACTGCCCCGCTACGGGCGCTCGCACTTCCCGCTGCTCAGCCTCGGCCTGCTCGCCTCCGACCAGGAACTGCGCATCCGCAGCCTCGCCGAGGGCCGGCGGGCGGTACAGCGCCGGCTCGACCGGTTCCAGGAGGAGAACGAGGCCCGGCACGGCGACTACCTGGCCGCGTTCTTCGAAGTGGGCATGGGCGCGGTCGGCATGCCCGAGGGCGCCTCGACCGCCGCGCTCGCCCTGTTCCAGGACGCCTTGCGGCGCGGCCGACGCACCGTGCCCGGCCTGTTCGGCGGCCGGCTCGGCAACCGGCTCACCGCCGGCGCCCACTGGTACGGACGCCACCCCATGACCCGCAGCGCGGATCCCTGGGAAGCCCTGGTGGAGCTCAACCTCTGGCGCCACGAGGGGGACGAGAACGAGCAGGAGCGGCTCGACCTCGTCCTGTTCTCGGCGTTCCTGGAGGACCTCAGACGCAACACCGCGCGCAACTTCATGCCCCGCTCCTACCTGCTGCTCCTCGACAACTGCCACACCGAGTACGGCCGCCGCTTCCTCGACCTGCTGCTGCGCTCGCGGCACGACGAGACGGTCGTGGCGGGCCGCACCAGCGACCCGCTGACCGTCGTCGCCAGTTCCAACCGCTGGCTGCCGCGCTGGGGTCCGGCCACCGGGGACTCCTGGCCCTGGCAGTTGCGCGGTCCCGACCGGGCCTCCCTGGCCGACTGGGAGGCCCACCGGCCGACCCGCGACAGCGAGGACACCTGGTGGTACCCGCTGCGGCTGCGCGACCTCAACCTGGACGAGGTGCGGATCCGGATAGAGCTCCAGCTCGGCGGGAACAGCGACCTGGCCCCGCTGACCCGCCTCACCCCCTTCGTGCACCGGCTGACCGGCGGACTGCCGCGCGCGGTGCACCAGGTGCTGGACGTACTGCGCCAGGCGGGCCCACCGCCGGACCCGGGCCCCCAGCAGGACCACTGGCTGCGCACCCTGCCCGACCGGGCGCTGCGCACCGGGGACGACTCCGCGAGCCTCGCCGACACCGCCCTCGGTCACCTGCTGCGCGACTTCGACGGGACCCAGCGCGCCGTCCTCGCCGAATGCGCCGCCGCCCGGGACTTCTCCGTCGCCACGCGCCTGCTGAGCCCCGACGACTCCCTCTTCGGCGAGATCCGCTCCCGCTGGCTGCTGACCGGGCCGGTCGCCATGGTCCCCGTACTCCACCCGTGGCTGCGCCGGCTGCTGCTGTGGCGGCTGGCCGAGCGCCCGCAGGGGTGGGACGCCGTGCACGAGCTGCTCGCGGAGTACTACCGCATCGAGGGCAGGCCGGTGCCCGAGATGTACCACCAGCTCGCCCGGGGGCGGACCGAGGAGGTCACCGCCCACCTGACGCGGCGCTTCACCGCCGTGCCGGCCGCGCAGTGGATCTCGGAATTCGACGCGATCACCGCCGCGCCGAACCGGTTCCCGGCCGACAGCGGGCCGCTGGAACTCCTGGCGGGGCTCGCCCCGCGCCGCCCCGGGGGCGTCGTGGACACCGAGGCGGTGATCCACACGCTGGTGACCACCCGCTGGGTGTGGAGCGATCCGCTCGCCGACCCCGCCATGCGCCTGGGCGACATCATCGCCGACGGCTACACCCAGCTGTCCCAACTGCGGAGGAACGACATCGTGGCCCTGTTCAACGAGGCGGAGCGCTACCGTCACTGGCGCGACCCCCAGACCGCCGGCTGGGAGGGCTGACCCGTGGCCAGACTCGAATGGCCGCTGCACGTCGTGCGCCGCGTCGCCCTCGCCACGGCGGCCGCCGTCGCGCTGGCCGCCGCGCTCTGGGTGGGCGTGGGCTGGTTACAGGAACGTGGGGCGCGGTGCGCCGACGGGGTCGTGCGGCAGGGCCCGGACGACGAGTGCGTCGGGGTGAGCGACGGCGCGTACGTCTTCGCGCCGCACCTCGACGCCGTCACCCGCAAGATCGAGGAGGAGAATCGCCGGGTCCTCGCCGACGCGGACAAGGAACCGTACGTCAGCGTCGCCTACTTCACCTCCTTCACCACCACCGCCGAGGACAGCAACTCCGCCGAGGGCGTCCGGCACGAGCTGGAGGGCGCCTACCTCGCCCAGTTCCGGCACAACCGGGGCGACCTGGCCGCCACCCCCAAGATCCGCCTGCTGATCGCCAACCCGGGCAGCAGGTCCACGCAGTGGAAGCACACCGTGGACGAGCTGATCGCCCGCAAGGACTCCCCGGACCGGCTCGTGGCGGTGGCGGGCCTCGGTCCCAGCACCGACGAGAACCTCGCGGCCATAAAGAGCCTGTCCGCACACGGCATCGCCATGGTCGGCGCGACCCTGACCGCCACCGACATCCAGAACATCAACGGTTTCGTCCGGATCGCCCCGACCAACGAGGACGAGGCGTACGCGGGCGCCGCCTACCTCAAGCGGCGCGGCATCGCGACCGCCGTCGTCATCCAGGACGTGGCGCGGGGCAACCTCTACGCGGCCACCCTCGGCACCGCGTTCACCAAGGCCTTCCAGGACGGCGACAAGCACCGCCTCGTCGCCGAGCGCATGACCTACGACTCCTCGGTCAGCAGCGCCTGGCAGAACGAACTGCGCTACATGCCGGGCCAGTTGTGCCAGCAGCGCCCCCAGCTCGTGTACTTCGCGGGACGCGGCCTGCACCTGACCCATTTCCTCGACGCGCTCGCCAACCGCAGCTGCACCGACCAGCAGTTCACCGTCTTCGCCGGGGACGACACGACCAACCTGAGTCCCGAACAGCTCGCCCACGCCGCCGAGACGGGCATCGAGGTGCTCTACACCGGGCTCGCCCACCCCGACATGTACCGTTCGGCGCCGCAGGCGGTCTCCGGGCCGTCCGCGAAGAACTTCCAGCCGGGCGGGCTGCTGGACCAGTGGTTCCCGCACGACTCCCGCGAGGACGGCGGGGCCCTGATGGGCCACGACGCGGTCCTCGCCGCGGCCCACGGCATCCAGATGGCCGCCCGCTGGCAGGGTCAGGTCGTCGGGGACGCGGTGGCCCGGATGTTCCACCAGATGGACGGCACCCAGCAGGTGGCCGGGGCCAGCGGGTTCATCTCCTTCCAGAACAACGGCAATCCGCGCAACAAGGCCGTCCCGATCCTGCGCCTCGACGGCAAGGGCCGGGTCGAGTTCGTCGAGGTGTCCGCGGCGGAGGGCAAACCGCCCCAGGAGCAGTGAGGGCCGGGTCAGCCGAGTGCGGTCAGGACCCGGTCCGGGGTCAGGGGCAGTTCCCGCAGGCGGCGGCCCGTGGCGTGGGCGACGGCGTTGCCGATCGCGGCGGCGGTGCCGACGATGCCGATCTCCCCGATGCCCTTGCTGCCCATCGGGTTGAGGTGGGGGTCGTGCTCGTCGATCCAGTGCGCCTCGATGTCGGGCACGTCGGCGTGGACCGGTACGTGGTAGGCGGCCAGGTCGCTCTCGACGAACTCGCCGTGGACCGCGTCGAGGGTGCTGTGCTCGGTCAGGGCCATGCCCAGGCCCATGACCATGGCGCCGACGAACTGGGAGCGCGCCGTGACCGGGTTGAGGATGCGGCCGGCGGCGAACACCCCGAGCATGCGGCCTACGCGTACCTCCCCGGTCACCGTGTCGACCTGGACCTCGGCGAAGTGCGCGCCGAACGCGTGCCGGGCGTACGGGGACTCCTCCCCCGCCGCCCCCGCGGTGTTGGCGGACGCGGAGAGCCCCTCGGCGGGCAGGGGCCCGCTGTGGGCGGCGACGCGGACCGCCAGGGCCGCACAGGCGTCGTGCACCGCCCAGCCCCACGATCCGGTGCCGGCGGAGCCGCCCGCGAGGGGCGCCGCGGGCAGGTCGGTGCTCCCGATGCGGATGCTCACGGACTCCAGCGGCACGCCGAGCGCGTCGGCGGCGACCTGGGCCAGCACGGTCCGCGCGCCGGTGCCGATGTCGGTGGCGTTGACCTCGACCAGGTAGCCGCCGTCCGGGCCGGCGTGGGCCCGGGCTGTGCACGGGGAGATGAGCACCGGGTAGGTGGCGGCGGCCACGCCGCTGCCGGTCAGGAGCGCCCCGTCCCGGCGCGGGGTGCGCGCGGAGGACCAGCCGAAGCGCTCGGCGCCCTCGCGCAGGCAGTCCACGAGGTGCCGGCTGCTGAACGGGCGCCCGCTGTCGGGCTCGTGCGTGGGTTCGTTGCGCACGCGCAGCTCGACCGGGTCCATGCCGAGCGCGTCGGCCAGTTCGTCCATGGCGGATTCCAGGACGTACATGCCGGGGGCCTCCCCGGGGGCGCGCATCCAGGACGGGGTGGGCACGTCCAGGGCGACCGCCCGGTGGGTGGTGAGGCTGTCGGGCGCGGCGTACATGACGCGGGCGGGCACGGCGGCCTGCTCGACGAACTCGCGGACGCGCGAGGTGTGGGTGGTGACCTCGTGCGCGAGGGCGGTGAGGGTGCCGTCCGCCCGGGCGCCCAGCCGGATCCGGTGCAGGGTCGGCGCGCGGTGCCCGACGACGGCGGGCAGCTGGCGCCGGGGCAGGGCGAGGGTCACCGTACGGCCGGTGTGCCGTGCGGCCAAGACGGCCAGGACGACGTGCGGACGGGGTGTCCCCTTGGAGCCGAAGCCGCCGCCGACGTGTTCGGACACGACGGTGACGGCCTCCTCGGGCAGGCCGAACAGGCTGGTGAGCGCGGCCCGGACCGGTCCCGTTCCCTGGCTGGAGTCGTGGACGGTGAGGTGTCCGCGCTCCGCGTCCCAGGCGGCGGTGGCCGCGTGCGGCTCCATGGGGTGGTTGTGCAGGGGCGGCACGGTGTAGGTGAGGTCGACGGATACGGGGGCGGCGGCGAGCGCCGCTTCCGGGTCACCGTGGCGTCGGTGGGCGGGCTGGCCGCCGTTGGCGTCCTCGGGGGTGTACGCGTCCGGGTGGTCGGCCCGCAGGATGACGTCGGGGTCCTCGGCCGTGTAGGTGACGCGGACGGCCGCGGCGCCCGCCCGGGCGGCCTCGGGCGACTCGGCGACGACGAGCGCCACGTACCAGCCGCGGTGCGGGACCGCGTCGTCCTGGAGGACCTGGAGGGTGGCGTCGTCGGAGGGGCCGAGCCGGGGCGCGTTGGCGGGGGTGAGGACGTCGAGCACGCCGGGGAGGGCGGCCGCGGCCGCGGTGTCGATCGCGGCGACCCGGCCGCGGGCGATGGTCGCGGGCACGGGCCAGGCATGGGCGCAGCCGCGCGGCGCGTGGTCCGAGGCGTACCGGGCGCGGCCCGTCACCTTCTGCGGGCCCTCCGCCCGCGCGGCCGGGTTGCCGAGTGCGGCGTGGGGCATGGCTGCTCCTGGTGCGTGAGGTCGGGGTGGTGGGCGGCTATGCGGCGCCGGGGGCGGCCGCGGCGCGGCGCGCGAGGGTGGCGAGGGCGTCGCGGGCGAGGCCGTGGGCGAGGGGGACCTTGAAGGCGTTGTCCCGCAGCGGGCGGGCCGCGGCCAGCTCCGCCCGTACCGCCTCGTCGACGGCGGCGGCCGTGGGTTCGGCACCCATCAGCCGGGCCTCGGCCACGGTGGCCCGCCAGGGGCGGTGGGCGAGGCCGCCGAAGGCGAGTCCGAGGCGGCGGACCCGGCCGGCGCCGTCCAGTTCGAGGACGGCGGCGACGGACACCAGCGCGAAGGCGTACGAGGCGCGGTCGCGGGCCTTGCGGTAGAGGGAGACGGTGCCGGGGGTGGTGGGGGGCAGGACGACGGCGGTGATGATCTCTCCGTCGCGCAGGACGGTGTCCCGTTCGGGGTGGTCGCCCGGCAGCCGGTGGAAGTCCGTGACCGGCACCGTACGGGCCCCGTCGGCGCCGTGCAGGGCGATGTCGGCGTCGAGCGCCGCGAGGGCGACGGCCATGTCGGAGGGGTGGGTGGCGACGCATTCGGCGGAGTGCCCGAGGACGGCGTGGTCGCGGTGGACCCCGTCGCGGGCGGCGCAGCCGGTGCCGGGGCTCCGCTTGTTGCACGGTGTGGAGACGTCCTGGAAGTAGGGGCACCGGGTCCGCTGGAGCAGGTTGCCGCCGGTCGTCGCGATGTTGCGCAGCTGTCCCGAGGCGCCCGCCAGGAGGGCCTGGGCGAGGGCGGGGTGGTGGGCGCGGACGAGGGGGTGCGCCGCCACGTCGCTGTTGCGCGTCATGGAGCCGATGCGCAGGCCCGCTCCCGGCAGTTCCTCCACCTCTCCCAGCGGGAGGCGGGTGATGTCGATGAGGGCCGCCGGGGTCTCGACGCCGAGCTTCATCAGGTCGACGAGGTTCGTTCCGCCACCCAGGTAGCGGGCGCCGGGGAGCCGGGCATGGGCGGCGGTGGCTTCCTCGACGCTGTGGGCGCGCAGGTAGCTGAAGGGCTTCACTCGATCACGTCCGTCATGTCGGTCACGTCCGTCACGGCGTCGACGATGCGCGGGTAGGCGCCGCAGCGGCAGAGGTTTCCGCTCAGCCGTTCCTTGATCTCCTCCGTCGTCAGCGGGACGGGGCCGGGGTCGGCCAGTGCCTCGGCACTGGTCGCGTGGGACGGGTGGCCCGCCCGCGCCTCCTCGATCGCTCCGATCGCCGAGCACAGCTGACCGGGCGTACAGAAGCCGCACTGGAAGGCGTCGCGGTCGAGGAAGGCCCGCTGGAGCGGATGGAGTTCTCCCCCGGCGTCGGCGAGTCCTTCCACCGTGGTGATCTCGGCGCCGTCCTGGGCGACCGCGAGGAGGAGACAGCTGTTCGCCCGGCGTCCGTCGACCAGGACGGTGCAGGCACCGCACTGGCCGTGGTCGCAGCCCTTCTTGGGGCCGGTCAGCTCCAGGTGGCCGCGCAGCGCGTCGAGCAGCGTGACGCGGTTGTCCAGCCGCAGCACGTGCTCGGTGCCGTTGACGCGCAGCTCGGTGCGGCCGGCGAAGCCGTCGGCCGTCTCCCCGTCCCGCGTACCGGGGCCGCCGCCGGCTCCGGCGTCGTGGGGCTGCCGGTCACTGCCACGCGTCATCACGCCTCCGTACCTGGTCCGTGTCCGACCGGTGCGGCTGCGACCGGTCCTGTCCGTCCGTCTCTCCGTCCCCCTCCTTCTCGCCACAGCCTGGTCCATGCGGCCCGCTTCGGCATCCGCTGGTTCCGGGCCGAAGGTCCCGCCGGGAGGGGCCCGACGGCCCGTGCGCCGGCTCTTCCGGGCGAGGCAGGCTCGGGGTGGCAAGCCCGCCCAGACGAGAGAGGGAAACCACCGTGCCCGTTCGCCCCGCGGCGGTCGACGCCCACACCGGTTCCGCCACCCGGGACACGCCCCCGCTCCCGGCGGCGGCTCCGGGGGATGTCCGGGACGACGCCCCCGGGCTGCCCGTGATCGGGGAGCCCGGGCGGGTGCCGGCGCTCGACGCGAAGGAGCTCTCCCGGGTGTTCCTCGCCCGGTTGGCGGTCCTCACCGAGGGGACGCCGGAGCACCAGTACGTCCGCAACACGCTCATCGAGATGAACACCAGCCTGGTGCACTACGCCGCCCGCGCCTTCCGCAGCCGGGCCGGTGGCCCGGCGGGGGCCGGTACGGAGATGGAGGACGTCATCCAGGCCGGGACCGTCGGCCTGATCAAGGCGATCGACCGGTTCGAACCCGAGCGGGGCGTCGAGTTCACCACCCTGGCCCTGCCCTACATCACCGGGGAGATCAAGCGGCACTTCCGGGACACCACCTGGGCGGTCCGCGTCCCGCGCCGGCTCCAGGAGCTGCGCGTGGAGCTGGCCAAGGCCCGCGACGCCATCGCCGCCGCGCAGGGCCGGGCCCCCACCGTCAAGGAGCTGGCCGACCGGCTGGGCCTGGACGAGGAACAGGTGATCGAGGGGCTCGTGGCGTCGAACGGGTACGCCACGGAGAGCCTCGAACCGGCGGCCCCGGGCGGGGACGAGCACGCCACCGCGCGCATGCCACAGCGGCAGCCGGTCGCGGAGGACACCGCCCGGGCCATCGAGCTGTTCGAGAACCTGCACGCCCTCGGCCCGCTCCTGAAGCGGCTCCCGGAACGCGAGCGGGAGATCCTCCGGCTCCGGTTCGGCCGGGAGATGTCCCAGTCCGAGATCGGCGCGGAGCTGGGCATCAGCCAGATGCACGTGTCGCGGCTGCTGTCCCGCACCCTGGCCGGGCTGCGTACGGCCCTGCTCGCCTCGTAGCGGCCGGTGCGGCCCGGCCCCGGGCTCAGGCGGTTCCGGCCGGCGGGGAGGAGCCCGCGGAACCCGACGCCCGGGGCTTCCAGTGGTACCTGCCGCCGCCGACCCAGCGGATCTCGTCCGGGTTGTCCAGATCGTGGATGGTGATCCCGGCGGCCGCCGCGGTCAGGAGCACGTCCGTCATGGACCGGGCGGTGCCGACGAACTCCCCGTCGATCTCGACGATCCGGAACGGCGGGTCCGCGATCTGCACCCCGAGGACGGTGACGCGTGCCGGGGAGAGGTAGGGACTGGCGCTTTCGGTCATGCGAGGCTCGCTTCCACTTCGGGGCCGGGGGTCAGAAGGCGTACCGGATCCGCAGCCACGGTGCGTGGGCGGCGACGAGCGTACGCATCGTCTCGACGGCCCCGGCCTTGACGCCGTCGCGGTAGCGGACGTTCCGGGCGCCGTTCTCGGAACGTTTGGGCTGCTGGAGGTCCGGCCGCCAGAGCACGTCCTCCGCGCGCGGGTGCCAGCCGAGGTTGATGCCGTGCAGATCCTCGTTGTGCGTCAGCGTGATCACCTCCGCGGCGGCCTGGTCCTTCACCGCCCGGGGCAGGACGTCGTCCATGTGGCGCAGCAGCAGCGCCCAGTCCCGCTCCCAGCCGGGCCGCAGGACGACGGGCGAGAGGTTGAAGTGGACCTCGTACCCCGCTTCCAGGAAGTCCCCCGCGGCGGCGATCCGGCTCTCCACCGGACTGGTGCGCAGGTCCAGCAGCCGGGAGTCCTCCTGCGGCATGACGGAGAACCGCACCCGGGTCCGGCCGCGGGGGTCCAGCAGCAACAGGTCGGGGTTGACGAACTTGGTGGCGAAGGAGGCCTTGGCGCCCGGCCACCGTGCGAAGGCGCGGACCAGGTCGGCGACGTTGTCGCTGATCAGGGCGTCGGCCGAGCAGTCGCTGTTCTCCCCGATGTCGTACACCCAGGCGGCCGGGTCGCACTGGTTCGCCTCCGTCTTGGGCCCGAGGCGCGCCAGGTGCCGGGAGAGGTGGCCGATGAGGCGCTCGATGTTGGTGAAGACGGTGACGGGATTGGCGTACCCCTTGCGGCGGGGTACGTAGCAGTACGCGCAGGCCATGGCGCAGCCGTTCGCGGGGCCGGGGGCGATCCAGTCCGCGGAGCGTCCGTTGGGCCGGGTGGTGAAGGTCTTGCGCTCGCCGAGGACCAGGACCTCGCTCTTGATCCGGACCCAGCGCTCGACGTTGCCCTCGTTGCCGTGGAGGTCGGGGATCCGCCAGTGCGAGTCGACGGGTACGACCTCGGCTCCGGGGAAGCGGGCGATGACCTGCCGGCCGCGCGGGGAGGCCGCGGCGGCGGATTCGGCGTGGATGGTCCGTACGGACAGCAGCCGGCGGGCGGCCGGGGAGTCGCGGAACAGCGGGCCCCGGTCCTCCGGTGACGTGCTCCCGCGCCCCGGATCGAGGTCCTCCAGGCCGAACAGGGCGTCCGGGTGGAGATCCTCAGGGTGGGGGTCCGGCCGGCCGACGCGCATGAGCGGCTCCTGGGGTGTCCCGCGGGCGTGCCCCGCGGGAGGTGGACGTTCCACTTTAGGCCGGTCACCGCTCATGGCGCCCGCGCGGCCGGGTCGCGGTCGGACGCCGGCCAGACGTACGGCAGGTCGTCCGGTACGTCGGGAAAGTGCCGGCGGTAGAGGTCCGGGGCCTTGCGCACCAGCGCGGAGCGGTGGCTCCGGTGGAAGGCGGGCTCGCCCAGCCACGGCGGCAGCTCCCCGTCGGCGGCGAGGCGCTCCTGGGTCCTCGGCCCCCCGCCCTCCCCGGGCAGCCAGGCGTGGAAATCGTGGACCAGGGTGGTGGCGCAGGTGTCCGCGCGGCCGCCGGCCGTCCAGACCCGGCAGACGTCCAGTCCGTACCGTACGAGGGCCTCCTCGTAGCCGGCCCACATGCGCACGGCCGGGTGCCGCCGCCAGCCGTAGTCCGGGACGATCAGCCCGCGGAGCACCTGGAGGGCCTCGACGCGCTGTTTGCCGAGCCGGCGCCCGTCGAGCACGGCCGCCGAGTCCTGGAACGAGGCGAAGGGCAGGAACGTCTGCATGGGGCCTCCTGACGGGGTGCGCCTGCCCCGGGGCGGGCGGCGGAAACCGGGTCGGCGGCCCGGTCGGCGGTGGGCGGCCGGGCAGTCCGCAGGCCGGTCGGGCGGTCAGCAAGCCGGCAGTCATCCGGTCGGCGGTCAGCAGGCCGGTCGGGCGGTCAGCCAACCGAGCGGTCAGCCGGCCGGGCCCGGGCCGAGGTGGCGCTCCAGCCAGTCCGCGGCCGTGCGCCGGTAGAGCCGGCGGTTGTCCGCGCGCAGGAACTCGTGCCCCTCGTCGCGCAGCGTCAGCTGATGCGCCGGTACGCCCCGCTCGCGCGCCGCCCGCACGAACTGCTGCGATTCCGTCGGCGGCACATTGGTGTCGTGCTCCCCGTGGACGGCCAGGACGGGGGCCCGCAGCCGGTCGACGCGGCTCATCGGGGACAGGGCGCGCAGCAGCTCCCGGTCGTGTTCGGGATGACCGTACTTGGCGGCCGCGGACCGCGCGATCCACGGTTCGGTCCCCGCGAAGAACGTGCCGAGGTCCGACATCCCGCAGACGGCGACTCCGGCCCGGAAGAGGTGCGGGTGCCACACCAGGGAGGCCATGGTGAGGTAGCCGCCGTACGAGCGGCCCATCACCCCCAGCCGCAGCGGGTCGGCGTATCCGAGTGCGACGACGTGGGCGGCGCAGTCGGCCACGTCGTCGATGGCGGCGAAGCGGCCCGCGCCGAGGTCGGCGTCGACGAAGGACCGCCCCCAGCCGGAGGAGCCGCGCACATCGGGGGCGAAGACGTCCAGGCCCCGGCCCAGGAGCTCGTGGTACAGCGGGTTGAACACCGGCCGCTCCTGCTCCTCGGGGCCGCCGTGGAGGTGGATCACGCAGGGCGCCGGGCGGCCCGGATCCCGCGCGGGCGCCCGGTAGTACCAGCCGCCGAGCAGCAGCCCGTCGCGGGCGGAGCAGCGCAGCGGCACCGGTCGTACGGGGGGCCGCCCGGGCGGGACCGCGTCGGTGTCCCGGGCCGTCCACGGGGCGCGTACGGGGACGAGCCCCTGGTCCAGCTCCCAGACGCCCGGCCTGCGCCGTGATCCGGAGAGGGCGGCGAACAGTCCGCCGTGCTCCAGCGGGGCGATGCGGGTGACCACCTCGTGGGGCAGGCGGCCGGGCCGGTGAAGCGGTCCGATGGCGCGCCCGGCGTCGGGGCCGGTGGGCAGGGCGACACTCTCCAGCCGGGTCGTGCCGTGCTCGTTCCACGCCAGGAGGGCCCACCGCCCGTGGGCGGGGACGCTGAGCAGGTCGAGGCCGCAGTCCTCGCGCTCCAGCACGGCGGACAGCTCCCGGCGGGTCCCGTCCGCGCCGAGCCGGACCCGCAGCAGGGCCGCGAACTCCCGCTCGGCGTCGCTGCGCAGCCACAGGGTGCGACCGTCGGCGGAGAAGCGGCCGATCCAGGGGTCTCCGTCGGCGACGTGCAGCGCGAAGGCGGTGCGGCCCGACGCGATGTCGAGCACGAGGGCCTCGCGGTGGCCGCGCGGGCCGCGCCGCAGCAGCGCGAGGCGGCCCTCGGCGCTGACGTCGCACACGCGCAGGGAGGCGGCCCCCGCCTCGGCGTAGAGCAGGGCGGGGGCGTGCGTCCCGTCGGGGTCGACCAGGTAGGCGGCCAGCCCCCCGCCGGCGCCGGGCTCCGGTTCCGCCGTGGCCCCGCGCGCCGGGCCGCCCGGGCCGCCCGGGCCGAGCAGGGTCGCGGGCCCGTCGCGCCCGGGCGGCAGCGGCCCCGGCGCGCCGGGGGCCGCGTCCCCGGCGCCCCGGGCGGCGTCGCCCTCGGCATCGGCGGCCAAGTGCCCGGGGCCGCGGTGTTCCGTCCCCGACACGGAGGGCTGGGCGACGGTGACGGCGAGGGCGGAACCGTCCCGGGTCCAGCACCCCAGGTGGGCCGAGCTGCCCGGTTCCGCGCCCGCGAGCACCCGGCGGCCGGAGCCGTCGGGGCGTACGGCCAGGACCCGGGTGTGCTCGCCGCCGCCGGGGGCGGTGGTGTACGCGATCCAGCGCCCGTCGGGCGACCAGGCGACCTCGGTGACCGGGTCGGGACCGGCGTCGAGGGCGTGGGCCTGCGCCCCCCGGGCGGGCCCGCTCCACAGTTGCGGAACCCCGGCGCGGTCGCAGATGAACGCCACCTGCTCGCCCCTGGGGTCGGCGGAGGGGTACCAGCATCCGTGGGCGGTGAGGAGGGTCGGCGGATCGCCGCTGCCGTGGTCGGCCAGTCGGACCGGCTCGGGGGCCGGGCGCGCGCGTTCCGAAGACATGGGCTCCTCTCCAGGGCTGTCCGCCGGTGCCGGGGGCGGGCCGTTCAGTCGATGCCGTGGGCCTGCAGCCAGATTTCCAGGGTCGCCACCTGCCACAGCGCATTGGCTCCGCGTTTCGTCCGGTGGCGGTCGGGCGCCGCCAGGAGCTGCGCCACCCGGTCGCGGTCGAAGGTGCCGCGCCGCAGCGCCTCGGGCGCCGTCAGGGCCTCCCGTACGCGGGCCAGTACGGGGGCCACCATGTGCCGGACCGCCGGCACCGGGAAGTAGCCCTTCGGGCGGTCGACGACCTCCGCCGGCAGGACCGCCCGGCCGACGTCCTTGAGCACGCCCTTCCCGCCCTGCGCGAGCTTGAGCTCCGGGGGGCAGGCGGCGGCGAGTTCGACCAGCTCGTGGTCCAGGAAGGGCACCCTGGCCTCCAGTCCCCACGCCATCGTCATGTTGTCGACGCGCTTGACCGGGTCGTCCGGCATGAGGGCGTGCACGTCCAGGCGCAGGGCGGCGTCGAGGGACGTCGCCGCGCCCGGTGCCGCCATGTGGGCCCGGACGAACTCCGTCGAGGCGTCGTGGGCGACGGCGAGGTCCGGGTGCAGCAGGGCGGTCAGCTCGACGTGCGGCCGGTCGAAGTAGGCGTCCGCGTAGGCGGCCGCCGCGTCGGGCCGGTCGGCTGCGGCTATCGGCGGGTACCAGTGGTAGCCGGCGAACACCTCGTCGGCGCCCTGGCCGCACAGCACCACCTTGACCTCCTTGGCGACCTGTTCCGCCAGCATGTGGAAGGCGACGGCGTCATGGCTGACCATCGGTTCGCTCATGGCGCCGATCGCGGTCTCCAGCGCGGTGGGCAGCCGGTCGGAAGGGATCATGAACTGGTGGTGGTCGGTCCCGTACCGGCGGGCGACCAGGTCGGAGTAGTGGAACTCGTCACCGTCCTCGCCGTTCTCCGACTCGAAGCCCATGGCGAAGGTCGCGAGGTCCGCCTGCCCCTCGTCGGCGAGCAGGGCGACGATCAGGCTGGAGTCCAGTCCGCCCGACAGCAGCACCCCCACCGGTACGTCGGCGACCGTGCGCCGGCGGACCGCCGCGCGCACGGCGTCGTGGACCGCCTCCCGCCACAGCACCGGGTCCGTACCGAGCGCGGAGTGCCGGGTGTAGGAGGGCTGCCAGTAGCGGTGGTCGCTCTGGGTGCCGTCCGGTTCGATGACGCGTACGGTGGCCGGCGGGATCTTGCGTACGCCGTTCAGTACGGTGCGGGGCGCGGGGACGGTGCCGTGCCAGCTCAGGTACTGGTGGAGCGCCACCGGGTCGAGGGAGGTGTCGACCCCGCCGCCCGCCAGCAGGGCGGGCAGGGTGGAGGCGAAGCGGAGCCGGCCGTCGTCCTGGGTGACGTAGAGGGGCTTGATGCCCAGCCGGTCGCGCGCCAGGACGACGCGGCCCGTGTCGTGCTCGACCACGGCGAAGGCGAACATGCCGGTCAGCTGCTCCACGCAGGCCCGGCCCCACTCGCCGTACGCCTTGACGACGACCTCGGTGTCGGAGCCGGAGACGAACCGGTGCCCGAGCCGCTCCAGCCGGCCGCGCAGTTCGCGGTAGTTGTAGACGCAGCCGTTGAAGACGGCGGTGAGGCCCAGTCCGGAGTCGGTCATCGGCTGGGCGCCGCGCTCGGAGAGGTCGATGATCTTCAGCCGGCGGTGGCCGAGCGCCACCGCTCCCTGGGACCAGACGCCCCTGCCGTCGGGGCCCCGCGGCTCCATGACGTCGGTCATGCGTTCGACCGCGGCGAGGTCGGGCCGCCTCCCGTCCCACCGCACCTCCCCGCTCAGGCCGCACACGGGGCACCTGCCCGGGCCCGGGCGGCGCCCCCGCAGGGTCGTTGCCGCACCGTTGCCGTCATGGCCTGCCGAGTCTTCAGCGGGGATCCGTCCGGGTACGTCGTCACTTTCCTCACTCCTGCGTTCACTCCCGCGTCCGACGGGCCGGCGGGATGCGGGCCGGTCGGGCGGGTGGTCGACATGCCGGGCGCCTGCCCGCCGGACGGCCCGATAAGCGGCCCGGCCTCGGACCGGCCCCTCTTAACCGTCGAGCGCGGCCAGTCCCCGCCGCCAACGGGCCCGCCGCTCCGGCGCGCTCTGCTCCCACCACGGGGCGCCGCGTTCGCCGAGCGCCACCTTCGCCGTCTGGACCCGGTCCCGGGCGGCGCGCTCGGCCTGCGGATCATCGGCCCGGCGGGCGGCGCCGACCGCCCGCCGGGCCGCCATCAGGTGAACGCGCAGCCGGGCGGCCACCTCTGCGGGGACGGCCGGATCCGTGGCGCGCCAGCGGCGGCCGCCGATCACGACGTGGTGGCCGTCGGGGGTCTTCGGCGGCCCGGGGTCCGTGGTCACCGGCGTGCCTTCATCAGTCGGCCGGCCCGGCGCCGGTGAGCAGGTCGAGGAGCGCGGGCAGGCCGCCCTCCGCCATGGCGCGGCGCTGCCGGTCGGCGGGGGTGCCCTCCCGCAGCAGCCGGTCGGTCAGGGCGCTCACCTCGCGGAGGTCGCCCGCTTCCTCCAGGGCGGGGGTGATGTGGCGCAGCAGCGAGCCCAGGACGTCGCCGCCGTCGCACGGCCGCCCCCGCGGGTCGAGCAGGGTGGAGCCGAGACCGTACCGGGCCGCGTGCCAGTTGCCGGCCTGCGCCATCTCCGGCGTGGCCGCGAAGACCGGTGCCGCGCCCGCCTTCTCCTCGGCGATGGCCGTGGCGACCAGTGCCCGGACGACTCCGGCGAGCATCACGGCGTCGTCGGCCCGCAGCTGGACGTCCAGGCAGCGCAGCTCGACGGTGGGGTAGCGCTCGGACAGTCTGGCCTGCCAGTACACCTGGTGGCGGTCGCCGATCACCCCGGAGTCCACCAGCGCCGCCAGCCGGCGTTCGTAGTCGGCGGGACCGTGGAAATGGGGCGGCGGGCCGCTGACGGGCCACCGCCCGAAGACGATGGTGCGCCAGCTCGCGAAGCCGGTGTCCCTCCCGTCCCACAGGGGCGAGTTCGCGGACAGGGCCAGCAGCGCGGGCAGCCACGGCCGGATCCGGTTCAGCACGGCCACGCCCGTATCCGCGTCGGGGACGCCCACGTGGACGTGCATCCCGCAGATCAGCTGCTCGTCGACCAGCTGCCGGGCCGCGCCCTCCATCCTCAGGTACCGGGGTGTCCGGGTCACCGGGACGGGCAGGGTGCCGCGCAGGGGCGCGGCGCCGGTCGCCGCGACGCGGCAGCCGTTGGCCTCGGCGGCGGAGGCCAGCGCGTGGCGCAGCCGCAGCAGATGGCCGCCGACCTCGTCCAGCGTCCAGCACACCGGAGTGGCCACCTCGATCTGCGCCTGCAGCAGCTCGTCCTGTACCTCGCCCTGCTCGGCCAGGAGCCCGAGCCCGGCCGTACGCCGCACTTCCTCGACGAGCGGCACCGGTACGCCCGTGGCCGGATCGACCAGCAGATATTCTTCTTCGACTCCAACGGTGATCACGCAAGGCGGCTACCCGGCCACTCCATGATCACCCCAGGGGCGCCGGCCCTCCGCGGGAGACGCGCCCCGGGTGGCGCGGCGAAATGTGGGCAGGGACCCGGCGGAAGGGACGCGGAAGAGAGACGGCCCGGAGGAGGTCCGGTGTGAACGACGAGGACAGGCTGCTGGCGGGCCTGAGCGTGGACAGCCGCCGCCCGGAACAGCCGGTACTGCTGGACGGCCAGGGCAGCCCCATCCGTACGTGGCGGGAGAACTACCCCTACTCCCACAAGATGCCCCGGGCGGAGTACGAGCGCACGAAGCGGATCCTGCAGATCGAGCTGCTGAAGCTGCAGCGCTGGGTCAAGGAGACCGGCGCCCGGGTGCTCGTGATCTGCGAAGGCCGTGACGCCGCCGGCAAGGGCGGGACCATCCAGCGCTTCACCGAACGCCTCAATCCGCGCGGCGCCCGGGTCGTGGCGCTCGACAAGCCGACCGCCCGGGAGGCCGGGCAGTGGTACTTCCAGCGGTACGTCGCCCACCTGCCCGGGCCGGGGGAGATCGTCTTCTTCGACCGGTCCTGGTACAACCGCGCCGGTATCGAACGCGTCATGGGGTTCTGCGCACCCGAGCAGTACGAGCTGTTCCTGTCCCAGTGCCCCGCCTTCGAACGGATGCTGGCCGAGGACGGCATCTGCCTGGTGAAGTACTGGTTCTCGGTCTCCCGCTCGGAACAGCGCACCCGGTTCGCGATACGTCAGGTCGACCCGGTCCGCCAGTGGAAGCTCTCCCCCACCGACCTCGCCTCGCTCGACCTGTGGGACGCCTACACGCGGGCCAAGGTCGCCATGTTCCGGGCCACCGACACCCCCGAGGCGCCCTGGACCGTGGTCAAGAGCAACGACAAACGGCGTGGCCGGCTCGAAGCCATCCGCTACCTGCTCACCCGGCTCGACTACACGAACAAGGACCCGGAGGCGGTGGGCTCGCCCGACCCGCTGATCATCGGCGCGGCCAACACCCTGCTCGAACCCGGGGAGGAGGACACCTCCCTGTCCCCGACCCCGCTCGCCGGCCCGCCGACGCCGCACAAGCCGGGGCCCGGCGGTTCCTGACCCCCGGGTCCGGCACCGCCGGACGGACCCGGATGGACCCGGTGGGATGCGGGAGCCGGGAGCCGGGCACACGATGACCGAGACAGGCACAGCACCGACGGAGGGTTCGCCATGCCCCGAGGATCCAGCCCCAAGCGGGAACGCCAGTACGAGCACATCAAGGAGTCCGGAGAGGAGCGCGGCATGTCCGAAGGCCGCGCGAAGGAGATGGCCTCCCGGACGGTGAACAAGGAGCGCGCCCGCTCCGGGGAGAGCAAGACGTCGAGCCGCAGCTCGACGCAGGGCAAGTCCGCCTCGCAGCGCGGCGGCGAGCGGTCCGGCGGGGGCGGCTCCTCGGAGCGGACCAAGGAAGAGCTGTACGAGGAGGCGAAGAAGCGCGGCATCGAGGGCCGCTCCACGATGTCGAAGCAGCAGCTCAAGAGCGCCCTCGGCCGCTGACCCGGGCCGAGCCGGACCGGCCCCGGGGCCGGTTCGCCGCGAGGCGGCCGGGGTCCCGCGTGGTGCCCGTGCAAGGGCACGCGCGGGCCCCGGCCGTCTGCGTTTTCACGGATTCACGGTTTGCACGGTTTCACGGGGCGGGCAGCTGGTCGACCGGGAAGAGGGGGAGGGTCCCCGTCGTCTCCAGCAGCCGGCGGAACTGGCGGTTGGGCGAGCCCAGCCGGATGTCGACGCCCGCCCGCTGCGCCGCCTGCCGGGCGATGAGCAGGGCGTTGAGGCTCGCCGAGTCGCAGAAGGTGAGGCGGCGGCAGTCGAGGACGACCGGCCTGGCGGGCGTGGCGTGCCGGAGCGCTTCGGCGAGCGCGTCCGCGAGGGGCGGCACCGTGGCCAAGTCGATCTCGCCGGTCGGCCGCACCACCACGGCCCGGTCGAACACCTCCACGGCGACGGGGAGTTCGTCGGCGGGGTCTTGCGGCTGCGCGGTCATGGCAGGGCGGTTCCTTCGGTGGGCCGCAGGTGGCGGCGGTCAGTTGCGGGTGGTGCGCTGGTCGTGGCTGTCCTGCCGCAGCCGGTCGGCGTGACGGGTCATGGCGTCGATGCGGTCGGCGAGGTGGGCGTCCTCGGGGCGCAGGTGCGCCCGGGCTTCGCTGAGGGGGCCGACGAGCCGGGCGGCGTCGTTGTCGGCCAGGGCCTGGTCCAGTTCCGTCATGGAGCTCGCGGCGCCGGGCGGCAGGTCGTTGAGCGAGCTGACCTGGCCGGCCAGCCGCCGCAGGTCGGCGGCGTTGTCGCGGGCCCAGGCCGCGACGGAGCGGTCGGCCGCGCGCGAGTTGCGGGTCGCGGCGACGCGCTCTTCACCGGTGCTACCTGCGGCTCCCGGACGCAGCCGCAGGTAGCGGCGTTCGGCGGCCTGCCGGCTGGCCACGCCGAGGGGGCCGGCGAGGTCGGCCCAGCTCACCCCGTCGTCACGGGCCGCCGCGATCAGCCCGCTCTCCCATCCGGTCAGCTGCTCCCGGATCCGCCGCAGCGCGACCAGGGCGGCCAGGGCGGGATGGGGACCGGAGCCGGACAGGGCGGTGGGTGTGGAGGAGGGCGCCGGCGTCCGCCGGGCCTCGGTCAGGGTCCGGTCGACGCCCTCCAGCGCCGTGACGGCGGCGCCGAGGTCGAAGGGGTGCGGCCCGAAGGGCTCGGGGGCTTCGCGCATGCTGCCTCCATGTCGTCGATCCGTCGACACTCCACGGGTCATCGTGAGGGCGACATCTTGCTTGTCATCGTTTCGATGACATGTTACAACGGGAGCACCTTGAAGCGCACGGGCGGATCCCGCCCGAACCCCATGGAGGTGTTCAACGATGCTGATGCGCACCGACCCGTTCCGCGAGATGGACCGCATCGTCCAGCAGCTCTCGGGAGCGTCCGGTACGTGGTCCAAGCCGGCCGTCATGCCGATGGACGCCTACCGGGAGGGCGACGCGTACGTGATCGCGTTCGACGTTCCCGGCGTGAGCGCCGAGGCGATCGACATCGACGTCGAGCGGAACATGCTGACGGTCAAGGCCGAGCGGCGGCCCGCCACCCAGGGCGACGCGGTGCGGATGGAGCTCTCGGAACGGCCCTCCGGCGTCTTCTCCCGCCAGATCGTGCTGGCCGACACCCTCGACACGGAACGCATCGAGGCCGACTACGACGCCGGTGTCCTGACCCTGCGCATCCCGATCCCGGAGCGGGCCAAGCCCCGCAAGGTCAGCATCGGCGGCGGCGCCGACCGCAAGCAGATCGCCGGCTGACCGGCCGCCCCCGAACGCGGCGGCGGACCGGGGCCTTCCCCCTCTCCCCCGGTGCCCCGGTCCCCGCCGCCTCCTTCCGGAACACCGCGCGGCGGCCCCCGCGCGCCCACCCGACGCCACGAACGACCGCACAGAAAGGGCGGCCCCGTCATGTACGAGCAGACCCGGCCGGAACGGTTCCCCGCTGCCATGACGTACGACCAGATGCTCGAACGCGTCCGCTACGAGGGCGCCTACCCGACCCGCGAACGCGCCGACGACGCGGTCCGCGCCGTCCTCGGCGCCCTCGGCCGCCAGCTGACCGGCACCGATCGCGCCGACCTCGCCCGCCGCCTGCCTCCCGAAGCTGCCCTCGCGCTGACCGCGGCGGCCCCCGCCGCCGAACGGCTCACCGGGTGGGGCTTCGTCAAGGACCTCGCCGCCCGCACCGGCGCCTCACCGGCCACCACCCGCTGGGCCACCGGAGCCGTCCTCGCCACCGTCGCCGCCCTGGCCGGCCCCGACCTGCTCACCCGCGTCCTGCGGCAGCTCCCGGAGGGGTACGCCCTCCTGTTCGGCCAGGCCGAACTCCTGCGGCCCCAGCCCGTACGCCCGTCCCAGCCCCAGCCCCAGCCCGCGGCGGCCTGACCGCCGCTCTTCCCTGACGCCCCGGACGCCTGGAAGCGGGGGGGCGGCCCCCCGGGGCGGCCCCCCCCCCCCGGGGGTGGGGGGGGGGGGGGCGGGCCGCGCCCCCCCCCCGGGGCGGCGGCCCCCGTCCCACGCCCGACCGCGGTGGGGCGCGCGGCGGGGCGCCACCG